>JAIXTE010000022.1 GCA_027484315.1 Burkholderiales bacterium
TGCCACACCATCCAACGTGATGGTGCTGGACGAACCCACCAACGACCTGGACATTGAAACCCTGGAATTGCTGGAAGAAAAATTGATGGCCTACCAGGGCACCTTGATTCTGGTCAGCCACGATCGGGAGTTTTTGAATCAGATCGTAACCCGTTGCCTGGTGTTTGAAGGCCAGGGTGTGGTGGGTGATTATGTGGGCGGTTATGACGACTGGTTGCGCCAACGCACCACAGATCCATGGGCCAATGTGGGCAGGGAGAGGGTTGAAAACCCATTAGTGAACTCAGCGACCACAATTGCTGCGACCACTGTTGCAGCTTCACCCCAAACCCCGGTGGCCCCCGTCAAAAAAGCCAAAAAGCTGGGATACAAAGAGCAGCGAGAGCTTGAAATGTTGCCGGGCTTGATTGAAAAGCTGGAAACTGAACAGACTGAGCTGGTGAACAAGATCGGCGCACCTGATTTTTATCAACAGGAAAGCAGCGTCGTGACCGCGGCACAGGCACGCTTGACAGCCCTTGAAGAAGAACTGCTGAAAGCCTACGCACGTTGGGAAGAACTGGACGCCTGAAGCGAACGCGTTGGTATTGAAAACACAATCGTTGTTCAATAAAGGGAGTCTGCTTGCAACGGCAAAGGCTGCCCTTGTGGGGTCAATTGAATTTTCAGCGATTCCCACACTTCAGAGGCTTCCTTGTAGGCACCCGCCAGCTGCAAACGCATGCCATAAAACAACTTCGACTCCGGCAATGCGTTGGGCGTGTCGGGTACCCTGGCCTGCAATAAAGCACGGGCGGTTTCTTCGCTGGCAATGTGAAAGCTGCCGTGGACAACTCGCCCGCCTGTCAGGCGACGTACTTCCCACGTGAAGCTTTGCCCCCATTCAAACCTGGCCGCAGGCGGCAGAGTCAGATATTCGCTTTCCAGCGGTTCAACCCAGAAACGCTTTCCTTTTGCATCAAACAGCATCAAGTTGCCTTCCCGCGGTAAATCACCCTTGAACAAGAACTCGGGATTGCGCGTCAGCAAGAGAGAGCCATCGACGGGGTGAAGCGCTTGCAAGTCGGAGTCGGCTTCCTGCTGCTTGTCTTTGCTCACAATGCCACGTGGCCTCGCATACACAGCGACCCACTGGTCAATCAGGTCCAGATCGGCGGGTGCAAGCGGAAATACTTTGGGAGTTGATCCGACCTGTACCCGAACCGTGTCTGCAATCACCATGAGCCGGGCCGGGCCAGTGAACACGCGGCGGTTACCCGTGCCCAACACTGCCACTGAAAATCGCTGCCCCTTGGGCACATTCACTGTGTGCCCTTGCAACAGGCGCTGAGTGGGCAAGGCACGGTACTGCTGCCCCTTGGAGTTGGTGACTATCACCTTGTCAGTGGCTGCCAACACGAAAACAACAACATCCCCGGCGTGAGCAATTCCTGCAAACAGCCCAAAAGCCAGTAGCAAACAAGAGAAAACCTGTTTCAATACCAACCCACCAAAGACAAGCCCAAACCGAGATAATCCGACTTGTAATTGTAATCAATCAGACTTTCGCCATATCCCGTGAAATACTGCAAATGCCCGCGCAAATTGCTGGTCAAGGGGAAGGCCCAGTCAAACTGCACAGCACCCCTGGACTGATCGCCGCCGCGGAAATTGTGACGGGTCAACAGCGAGTATTCGTGGCCTTCGCTTTTGTGAACAAGCAGCAAGTCACCACGCCCCATGTAATCACTGATGTCCGGGTTGTCGTCTTCGGCCGTGTCTTCTGACAGCCGTACCCAGGGACGAATCTGGACCATGGTGTTCTCGCGCTCAAAACCGATCAGGCCGATGAGCCGGTTCCACGAACGGGACAAAGGCAACGCCCGGCCGTTGGATTGGTGGTTCAAACTCAAACCCAGCAAACGCGGCTCCCAGCCGGTTGCGTCCTTGAATTCGGACCAGCTTGAGCGCCATGTGAAAATCAGCTCAGGTTCGTAATTGGTTTCACGGAAAGGCCGGGACAGTTCCTGATTGAATGTTTGCCATCGGCTGGACTGGGTGTACGCAAACCACAAGTCGCCGTTGTCACCGATGATGTCTTCCATGACCTTCGTTTTCAAACTCAGCTGAAACTTGCTTTCGTTTTGATCCAGATTCTCGGAAGTTGTGGTGGTGTTGGCCGGGTTGGGGCTGCTTGGCCTATTGTTCGGAGATGTGTTGTGGTACACCGGCAGCAGGTAGACAGGTTTGTAGGGGCTGATTGAAAACGTACCCCGCTTGGAAGACGGAGCCAGCTCCCACCGGCGGTCCAGCCAAGACAGTGTGGTTTCTTCAGCATTTTTATAAAGCAGCAAACCTCCGTCCACCGGAGCGGCGACTGCCGGGGCAGTGCCATCTTTTACCACCAGGCTACGGCCTGTGGCATCATCAAAGCAGCGCAGGCGAAGTTGGTCGTCTTCCAGAAACAAACAGGCACGAAGCTCACTTTCATCCAGCGTCTTGTTGGCAATGGTGTCGGGTTGAGCCCATGCGTTCAAGCAAAACAGGCTCAAGGTCAGAAGGATGAATTTGTTCATGATTGCGTGCTGCGAGAAGCGTGACTGGCTAGATACTCTCACATTTGGTTACAATTCCTAAATGGTTTCATTCCGCTTTAAAAAATCGTCGGCAAACAAAGACACTTCCACGAGTGGGCTTGGTCGCGAGTTCACCATTGACGAACTGGCCCGCACGGCCAACACCACTGTCCGCAATGTGCGCGCCTATCAGGACCGCGGGCTGCTGGCTCCGCCAGAAAAGCGTGGACGGGTGGGGTTCTACAATGAAGATCACCTTTCACGCCTGAAACTTGTTGGTCAAATGCTGGGGCGAGGCTACACCCTCAATAACATTCAGGAAATGCTGGATGCGATTGACAAAGGGTATGACCTTCGACAACTGCTGGGTTTAACGCACGCCATCACCAGCCCGTGGACCGACGAAATTCCGAAAAACTTCAATCCGGTTCATTTGGCCACCATGTTCGGGACCAACCTCAGCAGGGGAGCCTTGGCCAAAACCATTGAACTGGGTTTGCTGGAACCTGACGGCCTGCGCTACCGCGCACCCAGTCCGAAGATTCTGCATGCTGGCGCGGAAATGGCCAGTGAGGGCATTCCCCTGCTGGACTTGCTCGACTTGATCGATTCCTTGCGGGGACACCTGGAAAGTTTTTGTGACCAGGCGGTGTCGCTGTTCGTCAAGGAACTGGACCAGTATGGCGATAACCTTCCACCCAAGGAAGAGTTGCCCAGGCTGGCCCAGCTGATCTGGAAAATACGGCCTTTGGCCATGACTGCGATTGAGTCTGAGGTGTCCCGGGCCCTTCAAAAATCGGCAAGCAAATTCGTCAATGACCGCATTGTCGGTCTGATTGACAAAATGGCCGAGGAAATGCCAAACACAATGGGGCAGCAACCTGATTCATGGCCAGCGCCGTCAGCAAGCACAGAAACTCCGAATAAAGACACCAAGCCCTGAATCTGGTTTAAAGCAACACCAGCAGGCGATTGGAAGACTGCGTGGACCGGTAAGCAAAGCGCCTCGACACTGCTCGTATTAGGGCAAGGCCCATTCCACCTTCCGGCAGTTCATTCAGACTGAATTCCTGTTGAAACGCCTGAACACTGCGCATGTTGTCGAAAACGGCAAGTGGTATGCGGCTGCCATGGTCTTCAATCAGCACGGCAATCCCGTTTTGAAAGGCGGCCACGATCAAACCCAATGGCTCGGGGCGTGTGTCTTTGAAACCGTGCACCATGACGTTGGTCATTGCCTCGGACACGACCAGGTCGGCGTTGTAACAAAGATCTTCCGCGTAAGCCAAACCCTCTACAAAGGCCCGGACATCCCTGCTCATGTGCCCAATATTCAAGGTATCAGCAACCACGCTGAAAGCCAGGCTGTCGAGGTATTGCCCCAAATCCAGTGGTGTATTGCCTGATGAAAACTCATCATTTGGAGATTGACCCAGTGCTCGGATTTCCCGCAGCAAGGTTCTCAGTTGCTCATCGGAAAAAGTGCACAGCACGGGCTCAAAGCTTTCCCGCCACTGAACGCCCAGCAAGGCCAGATCACCCTCTGGCATGTGAGCCTGGCGGGAAGGTGACAACAGGCGCGAAAACTCTTTGCCCAGTACATGGGGGCCTTGCTCACTGACCAGAATGCTGTTGGCCCAGGCATTGAGATCGGAAATTCCGAAGGTCTCGGCACAGTCCTGAGAATAAAGGAACAGCCTGCTGCCAGGCCGAATGACATCCTGATACACCACGTGACCTTTGCGCGCCTCGCCCGGATTCGACCTGGGAAGCACAACATGCAAAGGCGCGAGCCCGGGCTGGGCGAGCACCATGGACCAGGCGCCGATACCGGCCACCAAGAGCGTGCCCTGATCCAGGTTCATCAATCCGTAAAGCAGATCAAACTCGGGCGCAGCCTCATCCAGTGCAGGGGAAATGCTGGACAACTGAGCGAGTACCTGTTCGGGGCTGGCGAGATACCGGCGCACTTTCGCGCTGGTTTCCTCAACAGGAAACAACACGCGCGTGGCCCTGGCCATTGAAAACCAGCGTGCCAGTGCCATGGTTTGAAGTGCAGTGGCCGTGTCTTCGCCCGGCATGGAAATCATGAAAAAACCCTGCTCGTTGCTTTGCGTTTGCAACAGGCCCATTTGCTTGCCGCACACATAGCCCTTGGGCTGGTACAGCGTTTGAACCGCACATGGCCAGGGTTCGACCCTGCTCTTGGGCAAGAGCGCGCGCTGAATTCGCGACACTTCACGCATGTCGCGTTGCAGGGCTTCGTACAACTGGCTCAGTTCGGTGTGCCTGCGCTCCAGGCCGGTGTGCAGATCAGCAATCCGCTCGGCGGTTTTCAGGCGAACCTTCAGCTCACTGGGATTGACCGGTTTGGTCATGAAGTCATCGGCACCCACTCTCAAGCTGTGTAACAAGTCATCGCGAGAGGCATAACCGGTGATCATGATGATGTAGGTATAGGCGTTGCTTCGCTGGGCACTCACCTGTTCGCAAAGCTCTATTCCACTCATGCCGGGCATGTCCCAGTCTGTGAGTACGAAATCAGGCTGCTCACTTTCGATCAAGGCCAGTGCATCATGGCCATTTTTAGCGGAATGTACCTTGTAGCCCCAGCTATTGAGCATGGCTTCAAAAATGCGCAGAAAACTGCGTGAGTCATCCACGATCACGATGGACTTGGCCACGGGCACTGGGTTTTCGGCTATTTTTTTATTCTGGGCACCGGGCAGGCGAAACACTGGCTCAGGTGCCTGGCGATCCACGTCGGTGTGCACATGCTGATCCAGCAACCCGGGACGCGGCGCGATCATGAGAATGGAGACATCATCCTCAAAACCTTTCTGTTGTATCGCTGGCCCACCCCACTTTTCAACGGTCCAGCGGATACATTCCGGCAAATCCGCACAGCGCCCCAGCCGCACCTGCTCCCGAATGCACTGGAGCAGCCGTTCTTCTCCAAAGGGCTCGGAATCGGACGACAACACTTCCGTGACCCCGTCGGAATACAAAACCAGTGCCTCGTCATCGCCAAGTGTCAGCTCAATGTCTTCAAAATCGTCAAAGTCAAACAGGCCAACCGGATACCCCCCTCGACCCAGCACCTGAACACCGCCCTGGCTTGTTAACAGGATGGGCGAAGGATGCCCTGCCTGGCAGAGAGACAGTTGACGTGTTTCAGTGTTGAAAATGCCGTAAATCATGGTGAAGTACGACAGATCCGATTCAGTTTGCTGGAAAAGTCGATTGAGCCGCGCCACCACATCCCGGGGACGGGAAACCAAGCGGGCACCTTCCGCGCCCCCAACACTTTCCAGCACCAGGCTTGAACTGGAATTGTCCGCGAACATTTGAACCAGCTGCATCGACTTCACTGCTGCCGGTATGCCATGGCCCGACACGTCCAGCAGATAAAAACCGTACACATCGGGCTGAAGTTCAAAGACATGCAAATGGTCGCCAGACACATACTTTGAAGGCACGGACAACCATTGGTAATTCAAACCGGCAAATGAACTTTCAGTGTCAGGAAGGTAGCTGCGCTGAAGACTGGATACCGCCTTGAGGTCTTGTGCGATGACATCGTGCGCCCGAGAAAGCTCGTCTGTCTTGCGGGCCAGACGGGCCTGCAACTCGATCCGGCGAACCGCCGATTGCAGACGGGCCTCCAACTCACTGCCATCAACCGGCTTGGCGAGCACATCGTCTGCACCGGCATCGAGGGCCTTGATCAGAAACTCCTCGTCATTCTGGGCGGACATCAGAATAATGTAGGTGTATTGGCCAAGGTTGAGATTGCGCAGGGTGTGACACAGTTCCGTGCCCTGCATTTCAGGCATCTGCCAGTCAGCCAGCACCAACTGGATTTTCTTTTGCTGGATCAGGTCGATGGCCTGTTGGCCGCTTTCAGCGAACTCCACCGGGTAACCCCATTTGGCCACCATGTGCACAAACAGATTGCGCTCGACCACCGAATCATCAACGACCAGAATTCGCGGCAGCGATTTACCGGGGTCCTGAGCCTGCACGCTGGGTCAGGCCTGCTGGAAAAAGGCGATTGCTTTGGGCATGTCGTCGAGCAGGGAAAACTGTCGGTCCATGCGAGACAGTTCGAACATCATTCGAACTGATTTGTTCATGCCAATCAATGTCAATTTACCCTGGTTGTTGCTGATGTTTTTCAGCAATGCGACCAACGAGCCGAGGCCACCAGAATCAACCAACTTCACGGCGGAAATATCCAGTGCGAATTTTTTGCTGGTTTCAAGCTTTGAAACCACGGCGTTCCTGATGATTGTGCCCACGGCGCTGTCCAGGCGAACCGCCTCGACCTTCAAGACAAACACATCGCCGATGTCTTCTGTTGAAACCATTTAACCCACCCTAATCTTTAGATCGCTCGCCCTTAAAGTGCGACTTTTACGACACTTTATTTAATATTTGTACAAATAAAGCGCTATGACTGGAGCATATACAAAACCTTGGTATAGCGTGACAATGAATGTGGAATAATTCCCACAAGACCTAGAAAAACTGCAACAGGGTTCACCCCGTACTTGTACCTTCAGGCTCCGAGCACACCCTATTTTATTACCAAGCCAGCGATGATCCAATTCATGAAACACACTTTTTCAATTGCCCTTTGCGTGTTTTGTCTGACTGGTCACGCCCAGCTACCAGTAACAACCGCTCAACAGGCCACCGCAGTGCGCTCGGAAACTCAAGGCGTCGAAAGACAGCGCACGCTGACCTTCTCGGAAATGGGGCAATCGAGTGGTGTCCGCTTAACAGGCACAAACCGTTTTGTCGATTTGAATTCGGGTATTCGCCTGGATGAACTGGTAACAAGGGCAAGCCTGAATCTGAAGGTACTGTATCCCCAAGGCATGCGACATGACCAGTCGTTCATACGCGTGTATGTCAACGACCAGTTGTCGGCATTGAGCCAACTCAGCACCAGCCGTGCAGGCGTGAGCCACAACATGACACTTGAACTGGACCCCACGCTGTTTTCAGACTTTGCAACCATCCGGATTGAATATGATGGGACCTATGACACCGAGTGCGTGGATCCAGGCAACCCGACGCTGCGAGTCGACATTCGCCCGGAGAGTGCACTGACCATTGTTTCCACGCCATTGAACCTGGTGAACGACCTGGCTTTATTGCCCGCCCCGTTTTTTGATCCCCGTGACAACCGGAAACTGAAACTGCCACTGGTTTTGCCGGCGCAGCGCACAGACCTGAATTTGAAAGCTGCAGGCATTCTGGCATCCTGGATGGGCGCGCAGGCTTTTTATCGACAGGCCGAATTTGACCTGCTGGACAACGCATCACCCACACGCCACACCATCATTTTGACCACGGGCGACAAACTGCCTCAGGGAATGGACAAAACCCGGATTGAAGGGCCAAGCCTGATGATCGTCAACGCGCCAGACAATCCCTCAGTGAAACACTTGTACATCATGGGCCGCAATGAGGACGAATTGCTGCAGGCGGTGTATGGCCTCGTGATTGAGGGGCAAGTGCTTAGTGGACAGAAGGCACTGGTGAAGAAGGTAGAGCTGGGCGCCCCACGCAAACCCTATGATGCGCCGCGCTATGTACCCACTGACCGGCCTGTGCGGTTTGGTGAACTGATCGATTTTCCAGGGCAGCTTGAAGTCAGTGCCGACAAACCCCGCGCAGCATTGAGCCTTCGCTTGCCACCTGATCTGTTCAGCTGGGCGGGCCGCAATATCCCGATGGACTTGAAGTACCGCTACACAGCACCGTCGCGCTGGAATGACTCGCTGTTGAACATTGAAATCAACAATGCGCTGATTCAGTCATTCAGACTTGCACCGCGCTCAGAGCAAGTTCAGAACAAGATCAACATCGATCTGCTCGGCCAAGCTGAGCTGAGCAGTGAAGAGTCACTTCAAATCCCTGCTTTCCGGGTTGGGGGCAACAACGAACTGGCTTTCGGATTTGGCTTCATGGCCGAAGGTGGGGGCGCTTGCACCCGGGTTTCACAAGTGGCAAGGGGTTCCATTGACCCGGAATCGACACTGGACTTTTCAAACCTGCCTCACTACACCCGCATGCCCAATTTGACCGCCTTTGCAAACGGCGGGTATCCATTCAGCATCATGGCTGACCTGTCCGATACGGCCATCGTGCTACCCGCCAATCCGACTGCACTTGAAACCCGCTCATTCCTGAACGTAATGGGGCTGTTCGGCCAATGGACGGGCTTGCCGGCCACACGCACCACACTGATTGTTTCAGACAAACCCGAGGGTGTTGGCGGTAAAAACTGGCTCGCCCTTGGCACCAGCGACCGCCTGAACTGGTTGAATGAAGCCAACATGAACCTGCCCATGGTATTGAACAACACCGAGCGCAGCATGGGCCTGCCCCCCGCATTTCAATGGTTGAAAGGTCTTTGGCAAAGCGACAGTGAACTGCAACCGGGCAATGACACGCGTGCATTGATTCAAACAGCAGGTTCGCTTGGCGCAATCATGGGGTTTGAATCACATTGGCAAACCAAGAAGGCAGGGGTGATTGTCACCGGCACCGACCAGGAAAGCTTTGAACGCGCAGTGGCCGCATTGTCCAGCTACGGCGATGTCGCAAAGATCAAGGGCAGTGTCAGCCTGATTCGCGGCAACGACATTCAAAGCTACAGTTTGGGCGACACCTACATCAGTGGTGCCTTGCCCTGGTGGTTGCGCCTGCGCATTGCTTTCTCTGAATACCCGGCACTGATCGCTATAGGTGGCGCGCTGGCTGGTGTAGTGCTGGCCATACTGGCTTTTGGCTGGCTTTCAAGCCGCGCCAACAGACGCACCAAGGGGGCTTGATTTGAACACCTGGCGAGGCAAGGGAACAAGACTGGGCCTGGGGCTTGCATTGGCAATTGCTGCGGCAAGCTGTGGAGCAACATCATCATGGCCTGCCTGGGAAGGTTTCAAAAGCGCGTTCCTGAGTGAAGATGGCCGGGTGATTGATCGCAGCCAGGCCGATCTGCGCACCGTCTCGGAGGGCCAGTCATATGGCCTGTTTTTCGCCTTGGTGGCCCAAGACAGAGCCGCGTTCGATGCCATCCTGAAATGGACTGAAAACAACCTAAGCGGCGGCGACCTCGGGAAACAACTGCCAGCCTGGATTTGGGGCAAGCAGGGCGAGAATTGGGGCGTGATCGACACGACCAGTGCATCCGATGCTGATCTTTGGATTGCCTACAGCCTGTTGGAGGCCAGTCGCGTTTGGTGCCACGCCCCTTATGCAGACAAGGCGCGGGCCCTGGGCGATCTGATCCTGAATCAGGAAAGCGTGGAGGTGAGCGGTCTTGGACTGAGTGTGCTACCCGGCAACAACGGATTTGTTCAAGCCAATGGCACAGTGAAGTTGAACCCGAGCTACCTGCCGCCATTCATGATGGCGCGTTTTGCAAACGCATGGGCTGATGACGCGCGCTGGGCGCATGTGTATCTGGCCAGCCAGCGCCTGTTGCTCGACAGCGGTAAAACCGGGGTTTATCCCGACTGGGTAAATTACAGCAACGGGCAGATGAGTTTGCCCGATGACGAGCAACGTGGGGACTACGACGCCATCCGCACTTACATGTGGATCGGCATGAGCAGTGCAAGTGACCCTGTCACCTCGCCGCTACTCAAACAACTCTCACCCACAGTTGCTTTATTGTTGAAGCGACAAGGCATGCCGGAATGGTTTGAACCCCTGACTGGAAAAGTATCTGCTGAACGTGGGCCCGCTGGTTTTCAGGTGGCCATGGCACCGTTTCTCGACGCGTCAGGAACACCCGCACTTGCCAAGAAATTCGCGGCATTCAGCTTGAGAAAAAATGATAGAAAAGCTTGGCTTGACTATGGTTATTACAATGGCGCATTGAGCCTTTTCGGGCAGGGCTACACAGACCAGCTTTACCGATTCAGCGCCTTGGGCGAGTTGATGCCGAAAGGCAAAGCGGTGAAAGCCTGTGAGTAAAGCGCATTTGTTCAACTGGCGTTCAGGTGCGCTTGCGTTGGCAGTGAATGCCTGTTTTGCAAGCGGCGCAGTAACCTTGTTTGCACTGCCTGCAATGGCGGCCGTGGATGCACAGCAATCGAATATCCGAGCACTGAGCGACAAAGGAATTTATTGGTACGAGCGATTTCGTTTTGACTTGGCGGTGCAGTCGTTCAACAAGGTGTTGCTGATTGACCCTGCCAATGCATCTGCATTGCGATGGCAAGGCCTGATTGATCTGGCGCGTGGCGATGTTCAGGCGGCCAATGTCTGGCTGGGCAAATTGCAGATTACGCATGGCAACCACCCCTTCGCCATCGAATTGCAGCAGGCCATTACCCTGGCTGGTGAAAAGAGGCAGCAACTTGCCGAACTGCGTTACCTCGCAGACAGTGAGAAGGTGCCTGCCGACCTACCAAAAAAACTGGAATCTCTGCTGCCGCAAGCCCCGCTGGGTGAAGCCGCCGTGCAAATTTACAAACTGATGGGACGCACGGCGGAAGGCCGTGCGAAAGCGCGACCAATCGCAATAGACCTTGTCCGTCGTTTTCCTGAAGACAAACGTTACAAGGCCCTGCTGGCTGTCTTGGGTGCTGCGGCACGCCCGCAGGAGACCAACCGTCTGGAGATTACACGCAATGCCGCAGGCAATAACACGCGAGGATCTTCCACTGCGGTGAAGCCAGCTGACCTTGTAACGCAGCCGTCCATTGCACCAACTGAAAGCCCCCCCACTCCTGACACAGCACCCGAATTGTCGGCCTTTGAACAAGGTCAGCAACTGGCCGACCAGGCACAGAGACTCATTGAAGCGGGTGACAAAACTTCAGCAGCAAATAAACTTCAAAAAGCAGTGGACTTGAACCCGGCCTACCCGTGGTTTCGATATGACTTGGCCACCCTGTTGGATGACGAAGGGGATGTTGGCAGCAAACAAAGCGCCAGAACAATCATGGACGAAGGCTTGAGTCAAAACCAGGGTCAGGAAATGCGTTTTGCCTCGGCTTTGCTCGCAGCGCGGCAGGACAGGGGCGCGGATGCATTGACCTTGATGAATGCCATACCAAGAACCCAGTGGACGGAAGGCATGAGCGCTCTTGAAAAGCGTGTCACCTACGGCCAATACCTGGCTTCACTGCGCCCCTTGGAGCAGGAAGGTCAATTCAATGCGCTGGCCAAGGCCCTGGGAGACACACCGCGCTGGCGCGCTGAGCCTGAAATTCAAAGCATTGAGCAGAACCTTCGACGAAAACAACAGGTTCGGGTTCGCATGTCCTATGAAAATGCGCTGATCGATGGGGATGAAGGCGTTTCCAAGATCAACTCTGACGAAATTCCACTGCAAATTGATTTGCCACTGGATTTTGAAAAAACACTGTTTGTTCGTGCCGACACCTTGAATGCGAATTCAGGCCGCGTCAACCTGGCCACGACCACCAACTTTGCGAAACTGGGAACCACCATTCCCACTGACCCCGCCATTGCCAGTGACCGCCTGGACCAGAATTTCAAGGGCCATGTACTGGGCGTGGGTCTTCAAACCGACCAGTACCGCATCGACCTTGGCACCACAGCAGGCGACTACCCGGTGAACGACTGGGTGGGCGGGCTTCAATGGCGTACCAATCTTGGGAACGGCTCCCTGAGACTGGAACTGGCACGGCGCATGGTCAATGGCAGCGCGCTGTCCACAACTGGCGCAATTGATCCGCTCACTGGAGAACGTTGGGGCGGTGCCAGGAGAAACGGCGTCAGTGCGGTCTATTACGAAGCGCTCAGCCCAACACTGGACTTTGTGGGCATTGCCCGCGCCAACCTGATCACCGGCGAGAACATTCCGGACAACACCGAATTCAACCTGCAAGGGATTGTTGGAAAAACCGTGTATCAGCAGCCAGGGCACCGTGTGGAAGTTGGCGCGTCTCTGTTCTTGTGGACGTTTGAGAAAAACCTGCGTTTTTACACTTTCGGACAGGGCGGTTATTACAGTCCGCAGGCTTTTGGATCCCTGTCTTTCCCGGTGACCTGGACAGGCAATATGAATGGTTGGTCCTGGCAAATGCAGGCGAGAATTGGTGCCAGTGAATCGAGGGAGGATGACGCCAACCTCTACCCACTGAACCCGGAGCTGGCTGCCGCAGCAGCGTTGCAAGGCAACGCCACCATTGAAACCGGTGGACCAGGTGGTGGCACGAGTACCGGCCTGCGTCTTGCCCTGGAAAGGCAGGTCATGAATAATTTTGTGGTCGGCGGCTATTTTGAGATAGACCGCTCGGAAGGTTACAACCCCGACAGATTGCAGCTCTATATGAAATATTCATTTGGGGACTTTTTTGAACTGAGTGTGCCGCCCGAGGGCGTTGCACCATATTCGAGGTTCTGAATGATTGACTTGCCCACGCCCGGAGCCTATGTGGTGCGCGCGCCGAACTCGGCGAGCTTTGCCCAAAGCCTTGTGCAACATTGGCTGGATTCACAGGGTGAGACGCCATTCAAATCCTGTTTGTGGCTGACAGCGAGTCCCAAAAATGAAGTACGCAATTTGCTGGAACCTTATTTGCTCAAACGCAGCCAGGCCCCCAAGGGACTGGATGTGGTGTCCGTGAGAAACCTGTGGACAAAAAAACATGCGACCCATGGTATTCGACAGCTTTGTCGTTCACTGGACACGCTCTGTGTTCTGCAACCTGCGTTGGTCATTGTTGAGCATGCGGAGCTGTGGTTCAACGACAGCAATGAACCATTGGTCAGGCGCAGCCCTCTCGCCCAGATGCGGCTGTTGAACAAATGGGCTGTGCATGCACAGGCACATGTAGTGACCCCAGTACAGGAAGACTTGCCAGAATGGAGCACCTTCGCGGATGGTCTGGCCGATGTCAGCGATCGCGGCGAATTTGAGTTCCGCCCGTGGTGGCCCACACAATGGGGCTTGCAGACCAACCTATGGAACGAACACAGCCTGTTTTCCCAGACACCCAGGCACCAGGTGCTGGACAGCCGCCTGTTCGGTAACCTCAAGAACCTGGCCCAAGCCTGTCATCACCTGCGATTTGGTGAAACGGCACAACAAGGGATTCACATTCAGGCTCACGGGGAAATCAACTCCCAGAATGCGTCCACATTGTTGCGAATGGGTGCAGACTCCGTTTGGACAAACACGGAGAACATCGAATCCTGGCTGGGTATCCACACCAGCCAGATACACCGGGCCCAGCCCGGCGAATTGCAGACTTTGACGCACGAGGCTGGCTTTGCTCGCGACCTGCATGAAGTATTCATGCCTGGCCTTTTGACGGTTGTGGCCAACCCGACATTCGCCGTGCACGGCCTGATGATGCTGGAACTTGCGAAACGCTGGTCCATGCACTGCACCATCACACGCCTGTCCCTGATGCGTCACATGACAGCGCAAACCGCCCTTCGCCTGGCCAATTGGTCCAAGGCAACCTGCGTATTCTCCGCCACGCGGGAAGCGATTTACGTGCTGAAAATCTGGGTCAGCGAACCCGAAGAAGCCGTCTATCGCAACTGGCTGGACTCGTGCTTCAGGGAAAACCTCAACGTGCTGTTCAGCGGCGACATCCAGTTCATTGGCGAAGAGACCCAGGCTGAGCTGCTGGCTGACCTGCACGAGGAACTCGAACCTTTGTCGGTGGATGATTTGATGGGCGACAACCTGGACGATGCGCCCAGACTGGCAGAATTGTGGCATGGAGGCGCAGAGGGTCTGAACCAAGACAGGCCATGGACTCAACGCTTGAACAAGTTGACGACAGGAAAAGCACCATGATTGTTCTGATGCTGATTTTAAGTGGTCTGTTGCTGGGGGTTTTGTTCACCATTCTGCTGGTTGGCAGAATGATGAAAAACCCCGCCACGCGGATCTGGTTAAGCGACTGGGTCAACTGGAGCAACAACGAATTGCCCGACGAATGTTATCAACTGGTGCGGCATGGCAAATGGATTGCCAGCCCCAGCGAGAAAGAGGACACATGATCATCATCGCATTGGTGTCACCCACAGGCGGCGCGGGGCGAACCAGCCTGGCCAACGCAATTGCAACCCAATTGGGCATGCTGGGAAGACGCGTCACCCTGATTCAGGCAGACCCGGTCAACAACATGGAGTTTCAGCTCGGCTTTTCCCAAAGCAGTGCGCGTGGCCTGGGCCATGTGCTGCTTCAGGGCGACTCAATTGACAGTGTGCTTCAACAAGCCAGCGGTGGCTTTCAATTGCTGCCTTTTGGACAAGTCACTGTGGCCCAACAATTGGGAATAGACCGGCTATTGATGGAGCAGCCAGACCGCCTGGTCACGCTACTGCAGCAAGATCAGTTCAGCGATGACTCGGTGATCATCGTGGACTTGCCGCGCTGGCCAAGTCCTTGGTGCCATGCAGTGATGGCCTTGTCAGACCTGAATCTGGTGACCTTGATTCCAGACTCGGGTGCCATTCTGGGCATTGATGGCCTGCTACCGCATTTGCTTGAAGGCAGGGGCGCTTCTTATTTTCTGATGAACCGCTTTGACTCCTCGAAAGTGCTGCACCTTGATTTGTGGACACTGTGCAAAATGAAGTTGAGCCACCGTCTGCTGCCCTTTTACCTGCATGAAGACCAAGCGCTGGCCGAAAGCATTGCAGCGGGAACACCCCTGGCCGAATACGCCCCACGCTCGCAACTGGTGGATGACCAGCAAAAGCTTTGCAACTGGCTTGACGCGGAGATCGGATGAGCACGGCCTCGAACTGGATCAACCGGCTTGAACGATTGCTGGACCTGCGGGAAATGCCGCAGCTCAGTACCCCACTGCGATTGATGCGCCTGTTTCAGGCACTTTGGCTGCGTCCCAACGGCCTGAACAGCACATTGGCAGGTTCAAACACCCAAAAAGATCACGGCATTTTTTATGTGTCGTTCCGCATACTTCTCGTGGCTGTTCAGGATTTGTTAAGTCCCGTGGCTGTGTTATTCAAATTCACTGTGCAGCGCCCTTTCAAACTGCTGCAATACGCTTTGGGACGCGCCACAGACCGCGCGGTGAAAACGGTCAAGCTGGAGCAGCGCATTGAACAGGCCAGTGACATGCTCACCCAAGCCCGGCCAGTTCGCTGGGCCTTGGGCCTGGGTGCACTGGCGTTGTTTCTGTTCACCGCGCAAGCCTCGCTTCCACTGGCTGGTCAGTGGGTTTTCATTCTGGTGTGTTATCTCTTTGCCATGCTGTTCAAGCGCATGCCTGAACGATTTGCAAACCTGTGCCTCATGGCCCTGACCATGCTGCTGCTGGCGCGCTACGTGTTCTGGCGATTTACCAGCTCGCTGGACCTGGAAAGTGGCATGGAAATGTTTTTGGGCTACACACTGGTGGCCGCAGAAGCCTACACCTGGGTCATCCTGATTTTCGGTTTCATTCAAACCGCCTGGCCGCTGAAACGCAAACCCATGCCACTGGAACTGAACCTGAGCGACTGGCCCACGGTGGATGTGTTCATTCCCAGCTACAACGAACCGTTGTCGGTGGTTCGGCCTACGGTGTACGCCGCCAAGGGGCTGGACTGGCCCCTGGAAAAAATCACGGTGTACATTCTGGACGATGGTCACCGCCCGGCCTTTGAAGAGTTTGCCCGCCAAGCCGGTGTGGAATACATTTCGCGGCCCGACAATTCACACGCCAAGGCCGGCAACATCAACTACGCCTTGAAGCACACCCATGGTCAATACATCGCCATTTTTGACTGCGACCACATTCCCACCCGTTCGTTTTTACAAACCAGCATGGGCTGGTTCAGTCGTGACCCCAAGTGCGTGCTGGTGCAAACACCCCACCACTTTTTTTCGGCAGACCCTTTCGAACGCAACTTCAATTCCTTCCGGCAAATGCCCAACGAAGGCTCGCTGTTCTATGGTCTGATTCAAGACGGTAACGACTACTGGAATGCCTCATTTTTCTGCGGCAGCTGCGCAGTCATTGAGCGCAAAGCCTTGCTGGAAGTGGGTGGAATTGCAGTGGAAACCGTGACTGAGGATGCACACACCGCATTGAAATTGCACGCACTAGGCTACAACAGCGTGTACCTGAACAATATTCAGGCGGCCGGGCTGGCCACCGAAACCCTGTCGGGGCACATTGGCCAGCGCATTCGCTGGGCACGCGGCATGGCGCAAATTTTCCGCACAGACAATCCGATGTTCAAAAAGGGATTGAACCTGTTCCAGCGCATTTGCTATTCCAATGCCATGCTGCATTTTTTCTACGGCATTCCTCGCATGATTTTCCTGATCATGCCGATGGCCTATCTGTTCTTTGAACAACACCTGATCAACGCCGCAGCAGTGACCATCCTTAGTTATGCACTGCCGCAACTGATGATTTCCAGTTACACCAACTCGGTCATCCAGGGCAAATACCGGCGGTCTTTCTGGTCCGAGGTCTATGAAACCGTGCTGTCCTGGTACATCATCCTGCCTACCACACTGGCCTTCATCAACCCAAAACTCGGCAAGTTCAACGTCACGTCCAAGGGCGGCTTGATCGAGAAAAGCTATTTTGATGCCAACATTGCAAAACCCTACCTGATCCTTTTGTTGATCAACCTGATCGGCTTCGTGGTGGGGCTGTTACGGCTGTTTGTTTTCAATACTCATGAAACCGGCACAGTGATCATGAACCTGTTGTGGTGCGGGTTTAACCTGGCCATTCTGGGTGCGGCGGTGGGCGTGGCCACGGAGTCCATACAAAAACATGTTCACCACCGGGTGCGCATGGTGATGCCCGCATTTCTCAAACTGCCCGGTGGCTACACCATTAGCTGCTACACCGAGGAATACTCAGCCGCAGGGCTGACCCTGGCTGTTGAAGACACCGCGGGCATTCGCGAATTCAGCCAGGTTCAGGTTGGCCTGCACCGTGGCGACCGGGAATTCCTGTTTCCAGCAAAAATTCATTTCACTGAAAACAGCAGGGTGGAGGCCTCGTTCACCAACCTGACCCCGGAACAGGAAACCCAGTTGATCCAGTGCACATTCGGGCGGGCTGACGCCTGGTTGAACTGGCAGGAAGACCAGACCCGCGACCGGGCACTGGGTGGCCTCAAGGATGTGTTTCTAAAAGGGATGATCGGCTATGTACGCCTGTTTGCCTGGATCAAGGGGGGTGCCGTGCAGTTGGGCAATCGCCTGATGGGTAACAAGGCCCAAAACGAGAAGTGGGAGAACTAGGGCCATGTTGTTGTGGAACCTGTATTTCCTGATCAAGTTTGGCCTGCACTTTGCCGGGCAACTGACGCTTAGCCCCCTTTGGAACCTGGCCTTGTTCGCCCTGCTGGTAGCGACCAACCCCAGCGCATTTCAGAACAAGCGCCTGATGGCCCTGTTGCGCTATGTCCTGTTTGCAGGGCCTGCCACAGCTCTGTTGCTGCATGAACTGGGGCTGGTGGTGTCACTGGCCCTGGTGGACCAGATCAAGGCGCTGTTCGGGTTTTCCGTGGATTACCTGCTTGAACTGACCAAACGTACCATTCAACCCTGGATGCTGTGGGGTGCGCTTGCTGCTTTCATGCTGACTCGGGTACTGGACCGTTATTTCCGCATCAGCACCTGGGTGGGCGTTGGCCTTCTGGCTGTACTCGTGATGCAAACACTGCAACTTGCCAATCAGGACAAGCCAGACGCGGTTACTCAGAACACCGAACCATTGGCGCAGACGCGCGAAAACCTGTCCCCCGCTGAATTGCTGGCACTTGGCCAGGTGGACTTTCAAAAACTGCGCGTGGCCCGTGACCAGGAAAGCTCTACAAAACTTCGCGACGACGCCAACGAAGGTGGAGGCCCGGGTGCGGTGCTTCAGGGATTTTTCGACAGACAACGCGCTGTGGCCACAGCCCCCTTTGCACCAGCACAAGCACCTGACTTCGATGTCATCGTGCTTCAAATCTGTTCACTGTCCTGGGCTGACATGCAATATGCCAAACAGGGACAGCACCCGGCACTACGTCAAGCCGATTTCATTTTTGAGAACTTCAATTCGGCCACCAGTTATTCGGGGCCAGCTGCCATTCGACTGCTGCGTGGAAAATGCGGTCAGGCCCGTCATGACGACCTGTACAAAAGCCCCAGTGACAGTTGCATGCTGTTCGAGCAGCTTCGAAATTCAGGATTTGACGTGGAAATGGGCTTGAACCACGACGGGAAATTTCAAGACTTCAGCAAACTGGTACGCAGTAACCTTGGCGGAACCGCCTTGCAAAGTATTGCGCACAATGAGGTGCCTGCCGGGGTGTTGGCATTCGACGGTTCACAAGTGGGCCGCGACGGGGATTACCTTCGGGCCTGGTGGAACAAGCGCATTCGGGAAGACAACCCAGCGGTGGCCTATTATTACAACACCATCACCCTGCATGACGGCAACCGCTTGCCCAACAGTAACCTGAACAGCCTGAACAGCTATCCCTTGCGGCTTGAGCGCCTGTTCAATGACCTGCAATCCGTGTTGGGAGAAATCCGCCGCAGCGAAAGAAAGGCGCTGGTGGTGGTGGTTCCTGAACATGGCGCCGGTCTCAGTGGCGAATACGGTCAGTTGGTGGGTCTGCGCGAATTGCCAACGCCAGCCATTACCAAAGTTCCGGTGTTCGGTTACTGGGTTGCACCGGGCTACAAGTCAGCCACCACAGGCCCTGTGACCATCAAGCAATCGGTTAGTTACACAGCCCTGAGCGAACTGTTCGGCCGTTGGCTGGCACAAAATCCTGAACAACAGCGACAACCCGCATGGCCGGTTTTGTTGAGCAACTTGCCTGATACCCGATTTGTATCCCAGCAGGGCAACATCACCGTCATGGAAAGCCAGGGCGCCTACTGGATCAAGGCACCCGGCGCGGCCTGGAAAATGCTGGGCCCCGTCCAGGGTGCCTCAGCCACGGAAGCAAGGTAAAACCGAATGGCCAATTTCAATCCGCAAAACCCGCCCGCCCTGTTCATGCCACCTGCTGACATGGCCCACGACATCTATGCATTGAGTGCCCAGCTTGAAGGCTTCGATCACAACATGTACCAGGACATTCAACAAGACCAGGCTGTGTATGATTCATTCCAGCGCTGGCCTTTCCTGTTTGGTATTGCCATGGCCTCCCGATTAGGCGAGGAGTGAGCCCGAGGCACCTAGGCTGATCGTTTTTTCAAATCCTGTTTTTGCAATTTCGCTGCCGCCTCTTCCAGCTCGACCAAACCATCTTCCAGAAACTGCAGCAAGCGCTGCATGGAAGGCATGGTTCGCCGGCACGCCACCAAACCGAATTCCAGTTTGCCGGCATAGCTGTTCAAGGTGATGTTCAGGGCCTGACCATCCAGCAGCAGTGAAACCGGGTAAACACCATCCACTTCAGCGCCATTGAAATAAAGGGTGTGCTTGGGGCCCGGTACATTGGAAATCACAATATTGAAAGCCTGCAGCTTCGGTGCCAAACCTGTGAGCATATTGAACCCGCTGATGCCCATCATGGTGGCCACGTAGTTCATGATCTCGGTCTGGTTCATGCTTGCAAAACGTTCCTTGGAATGGTTTACCGAACGGGCAATGGTTTCAATTCGTTCCACCGGATCTTCCGTGTCGGTTGCCAGGTTGGCCAACAGCAGGGCCACGTGGTTGCCAGTGGCAGTATCATCCTTGCGCAGTGATACGGGCACCATGGCCACCAAGGGGCGGGCCGGCAGGGCATTCAATTCGCCCAAGTATGACCGCAGGGCCGAACCACACATGGCCAACACCACGTCATTCAAGGTCATGTTCAATCCGTTTGCGCACGCCTTGATGCGGTCCATGGACCAGGACTGCGCTGCCACCCGGCGCGATGCAGTAATGCGGCGGTTCAACACGCTGCGTGGCGCCTGGATGACCGATACAAAATCCGGATCGGCCACGCTGGTTTGCCAGAGCGAACGCCCCACTTCCTTGACCACTTTGGGCAAGCTGAACAGTTGGGTTTTTGCGGTGTCAGCCACCTGTTGCAGCAAAGTGACCAAGCCTTCGGACGCTTCGGAACGCTGGGCGCTGCCACGCAAATTCGGGTTTGCCCAAAGCGGTGGAATGTTCATCACATCCGGGCTGCTGGCCATCGACCGTTGCAACATTTTCATGCAGGCCACCCCGTCGACCAAGGCATGGTGAACCTTGGTGTACAGCGCCACACGCCCATCTTCCAGGCCGTCAATCACGTAGGCTTCCCACAACGGTTTGCCGCGATCAAGCGGTGCGGCATGCAGTTTGGAAGTCAGTTCCAGCAATTCACGAATGCGGCCCGGTTTGGGCAAGGACAGGTGAATGAAGTGGGCTTCCAGATCGAACTCATCGTCCTCCACCCAGAACCACATGCCCAAGCGCGATTTCAGACGCAAATTGAAAGGGGCTACAGGTTCGGTGAAGGTGCGCATGTCGGCAACCACCTTCTGCACGTAGTCGCTGGCGGTTTGGCCAACTCCGGGCTTGAGCAACACAAGCCCGCCCACGTGCATGGGTTGGTTGCGGCGTTCCAGCCACAAGAACATTTGGTCGTTGGGGGTCAAGGCCTTCATGGGGAATGTCTCCGGATTGTTTTTTTATTTTTCGAATTCTTTTTTACTTCCGAAAGTGTGCCGCTGGATGCAGCACACCTCGGGAAATTCAGCGGATCTGACGCTTTGCAAAAGGCATTGCGGGTTGCTTGCTGTTTTTTACCACCGAAATGCGCTGGTTTTTAAAGCCCAGCAAGCGGCGTTGCCAGCGGCGTTCCTGGGTCAAGTGCGAGTCTTCATCAATACCAAAGATACGCTGCAACATGAACTTGCTTGCAGCGACGGAATCAGGCGAACGGGTCAGGATTTCCTGCACGAGCGCATGCACCTTTTCATCTGCATTCTCAACAGCATGGGTTACCAAACCCAACTCCTTGGCCTGAACGCCACTGAGTACTCGCCCGGTCATGGTGAGCTCCTTGGCAACATCCACAGGCAACAACTCACGCAACAAGGCGCCACCGCCCATGTCGGGAACCAGACCCCACTTCGCTTCCAGAATCGATAGTTGGGAATCGCTGCTGCAAACGCGAATGTCGGCCCCCAAGGCCAGTTGAATACCTGCCCCAAAACAGTTGCCATGAATCTGCGCAATCACCGGTACACCCAGGTCGCGCCAGCCCATGCTCCAGGTTTGAAAAATATTGCGCATGGGCAGCCACAGGTTGGCATACATCACCACCGCAGTTTTGGGGTTGCTCATGACTGACTTCACGTCCAGCCCAGCGCAAAATGAAGGCCCCTCGCCTTTCAAGATCACAGCCCGCAATGTTTTGTGTTTGGCCAGTTTCAATTGAACGGTGCGAACTGCCTTTAACATGGGCCAATCCACACCATTGTGTTTTTCGGGGCGATTCAGGGCCACTGTGGCCACGGTGTTGTCATTGTTGAACTGCAGGGTAACTCTGTCCATGGTACGCTCGGCTGCTTTTCTGTTGTCGTAAAGGCTTTTCAGCCATCTTAACCTTGAACATTCTCAAACCCAATATGATCTTTAAAGTGTTGGCTCTGGTTTTGGCCTTGCTGGGCTATTACATCAGCCCGTACGGACCGGACACTGGTCCAAGTGCCGGGCAGGAACGTGAGCGAAAAGCATCGAATGCGCAATCTGGCAGTTTTTACATCGCCAAGGTCACCAAAGTGGCCGATGGCGACACACTGACCGTCCGCAATCAGGATGGCGCGATTCACAAGATCCGCATGCACGCGATTGATGCCCCTGAATTGAAGCAAGCTGGCGGAGAACAGGCCCGCATCTGGCTGACGCAGCAAGTTCTGGACAAAAACGTGAAAATTGTGGTGAACAACACTGACCGCTACCAACGCCAGGTTGCCAAGGTTGTGTTGCCCGTTGACGGCTGCGAGCAACGGTATTGTGAAGGCGAAGTGGACATTAACCTGCAGACCATTGAATCGGGCCATGCCTGGTGGTACCGCGATTATTCACGCAGCCAAAGCAGCGAGGACCGTCTGCTTTACGAAGCAGCAGAAGACCAGGCCCGGAACGCGCGCAAAGGTCTGTGGAAGCAAACTGCACCACTGGCACCCTGGCAATGGCGCACGGAACAACGAAACCAACGCTAAGCACACACCATGAAAGAAATTTACACTAGCATCATTCCCCTGCGCTGGGGCGACATGGACCAGATAGGCCATGTCAACAACACGGTTTACTTCCGCTGTTTCGAGCAGGCCCGGGTGGAATGGATCGACCTGTTTCCAGCCAAGCAGGACAACAACCCTGCCTACGTGGTGATTGTCCACACCGAATGCAGCTTTCTGAAAGAACTGAAGGCACCTGGCAGCGTGGAGATCAAGGTGTTCGCCGGCGAGATGGGGCGCAGCAGCCTGGTACAACACTATGAAATGCGCCGCACCGACGCACCCGACGTGCTGGTGGCAACAGGCAGCGCAAAAATGGTGTGGGTAGACCCCGCCACAGGCCGATCCACACCCATTCCAGACCGCTTTAAAGCAGGCCTTTGACTGGGGAAAACCCCAATGTGCTTCTAGAACAGGTTCTCAGTTTTTGCTATTGTGGCTCGGAAATTTTATTGTTACATTGGCCAATGTCACGGTTTAGCGTGGCAACAACAATAAAACAAGGAAGGAGTCAAACCATGAAAAACATCATGCCGGTGCGCCGCGATGTCAAACTGAATCTGCCTGAAGAAAAAGTTTCCAACTGGCACGAACAGGGTCCACACGTGACCCACTTCATGAACGCCCTGTCGCTGTTTTTCCCTGCAGGCGAGCGCATGTTCATGGATGCCGTGCGCAATTACCGCGACGACATTACCGACCCCGAATTGAAAAAAGCAGTGGTGGCCTTCATCGGCCAGGAAGCCATGCACAGTCGCGAGCACGTCGAGTACAACGAAATGCTCGATCGCGCAGGCCTGCCTGCCTCGCAAATGGACAAATTCCTGTGGCGCTTTCTGGCAATTATCCAGAAAGCCCTTGGCAAGCGCTTGACCCTGGCTGGCACCATTGCACTGGAACATTACACCGCCCTGATGGCCGACCAACTGCTGCGCAATCCGGACGTACTCGGCGAAAAATCAGAACCCGCCTACAAGCAAATGTGGATGTGGCACGCCTACGAAGAAACCGAACACAAGGCTGTGGCCTATGACGTGTGGAACCACGTGCTGCCCGACAACCTGCATAACCGGTTTAGCCGCCGCCTGGCCATGGTGTTGGCCACGGCAATTTTCTGGCCACTGGTAATGACCTTCCACGTGCGCTTGGTGATGGCTGACAAAACAATCAAGGGCGGCCACCTGAAAGGCTTCTGGACCGTGACGAAAATGCTGTGGGGCAAAAAAGTGGGCGTGCTGCGCAACCCGGTTGCCAATGGTGAATTCATGGATTATTTCAAGGCGGACTTTCATCCCTGGATGCACGACAACAGCAAGTTCCTGACTGAGATCGACAACTTCGTTGCGGGTGTGGAAGGTGCCGGGCGCAAACCCAACACCGAGATTACCAATGCAATTCGTGCACGCCTGAACAGCCAGTTGAAAGCCAGCGCGGCCTAACACACGGGCAAGTCCCCCATTCAAATTTCGTGACAGAAAACCTGGGGTAAAGGGCAATGGCCATCAACGGCAGGGTAGAAAATACCCTGCCGTTTTTAATCCGACTTACGCACCCTGCCGGTAATACCGGCTTTGTTCGTAATGTGCGAATGCATGCACGTAAGCCACCTTGAAAATGGCGGCCAGTGGCAAAGCCAGAAACACACCCACCAAACCGAAAATTGCGCCAAAGAAAGCCAGGGCAAAGATAACAGCCAGCGCAGACAAACCAATTTTGTCACCCACAACCAAGGGTGTTAATACAAAACCTTCCAGAAACTGCCCGGCAATGAAGACGAACAAAACCAAGACAATCGGCAAAAACCCCTGTAATTCAAGTGCGGCGGTCAACAAGCCCACCACCAGCGCCAACGCAAAACCCAGGTAAGGCACGACGCACAGCAAACCGGCCAGCATGCCAATGGCCCAGCCGCTCTGAAGGCCCACCACACTCAAGCCAATTGAATAGAAGGTGCTTAAAAACAGCATCACGATCATCATGCCTTTGATGTACTCGGTCATGACCGTGTCAATTTCATTGAACAAAGGCTGCGCACGTGTCCACACGTGGGGTGGAAACAAGCGCTGCAACTGTAGGCAAATTTGTGTCCAGCTTGGCAAAATGAACAGGGTGGCCACAATGGTCAGCGACACAAACCCGGTAATGCCCAATACCGACTGAGAACCCGAACGCAGTATCTTGGTGCTCACCTCAGCCAAGGTCCCCCGATTCTCGCCAATGTACTTGGCGATCCGGTCTTTCATCTCGGTGCTGTCCACTGAAATGTTCAAGCCAAACACATCATTCAACCGGGGCAACACGGTGTGTTTCACGTTCACGATCAACTGCGGCAAGTTGCCTTGAATCAATTCGAGCTGAGTCAGCACCACCGGAATGAACAACAGGCTGACGCTTGAAAAAATCAACAGAAACCCGACAAAGGTGAGCACAGTACAAACCGGTAAAGGCAAACGTCCATGTAATTTTCTGTGCACCCAGCGGCTGGGAGCTGCCAGCAAATAAGCCAGTACGAAGGCAGCAACAAAAGGCGCCAGCACGGGCCACAATACAATCAGGACAGCCAGCACAAGGGCAGCGCTGAGCAACAAGCCCCAGTGCTGCAAATAGAAATGCTTGGCCAAAACGGACAAACTGACTTCGCCTGACGCGTTCGCAGATTCCGGGGTCTTCGGGTTTTCGCTCATCGATTCAATTCCACACAAATTTTTTCATGAACCCTTAACGCTTGGCGCGCAAAACCAGGTACACGCCACCGAGTGTCATGAACATGGCCAGCAGCAAAGTCACTGTCAGGGCCTCATCCAGAAAAACCACGCCAGCCAGCGCAGCGATCACGGGCACACTGAGCTGCACGCTCGCCGCCGACGTGGTGGGCAGTGCTGGCAATACCTTGTACCACACCGCATAACCAATGCCGCTGGCCAGGCAGCCTGAAGCCAAGGCAAACAACACACCCGCCAACGTGGGTGTGGGCAAGTACACCGTGTACAAGGCCAAACCACGTTCAACCGTGACACCGGGAATGTGAATACCAGCCTGGGCGGCACAATAAACCGCCAGCCACAGCAAGGCCATCAACAAGGCAGCACGGGAAAAATTGCCCGCCGTATCGGCCAGTGGAGATTTCGAACCCTTCCCCACCACCGAATACACCCCCCAGCAAACCCCTGCCAATGCCATGCTGCCTGCCGCCAATAACGAGGCAGGCGTTTGCAAATGCGGCCACAACAGCAGGACAAGGCCGGCACCAGCGACCACCGCACCGACAGCACGCAGCCCCTTCAATCGGTCACCCAGCGTGGCGGCATAGGCAATCATGCTGAACTGCACGCTCGCAAACAGAATGAGTGCTCCCGTGCCAGTGTTCATGGTCACATAGGCCATTGAAAACAAGGCCGCATAGCCAAACAACGCCATTGCGCCAAGCCAACTGCCCTGTTGCCCACCGGTGTTTTGAATGCGCAAACACAGCCACAACGTGACAGCACCACTGATCAAACGGACGGCCGTAAAACTGGCCGGGTCAATTTGCCCAGCCCCCAAAGCAGCCCTGCAAAAGAAAGAATTAGCTGCAAATGCACACATGGCCAGGATTGTGAAAATTAGTGTACTGACTTCAACTTTTTTCATACGGGCACGCTAATATCCCCAAACACAATTCCAACATCGAGACAAAGGCCACCAACATGCGCATAGAACTTCGCGACCCCCTCACCCTGCCTTGCGGCGCAACCCTGCCCAACCGACTGGTCAAAGCGGCCATGAGTGAAGCCTTGGGTACACGGGACAACCGGGTGACTCCTCAACTGGTGCGCGTGTACCAACGATGGACTGCGGGTGGCATTGGCTTGAATATAACCGGGAATGTGATGATCGACCGCCGCGCACGTGCAGAGCCCGGCAACGTCGTGATTGAAGACGACCGCGACATGCCCATGCTGCAGCAATGGGCCAAGGCCGGCCAGGCGAAGGGAAGCAAAATCTGGGTTCAAATCAACCACCCCGGCAAGCAATGCCCCAAAGGCATGAACAAGGAAACCGTATCCCCCTCGGCCGTGCCCTTCCACAAAAGCCTGCAAATGATGTTCGCTACACCCCGCGAACTCACTGAAACCGAAATTCTTGACTTGATCGCCCGCTGGGGCCGCACCGCCAAAGTGTGCAAGCAAGCCGGTTTTGACGGTGTTCAAATTCACGGTGCGCACGGCTACCTGATCAGCCAGTTTCTAAGCCCACACAGCAACCAGCGCACCGACCAATGGGGCGGCAACCCGGAAAACCGTCGCCGCTTTGTACTGGCCGTTTATGACGAGGTACGCAAGCAGGTTGGCCCCGACTTCCCTGTGGGCATCAAGCTGAATTCAGCCGACTTCCAGAAGGGCGGTTTTTCCGAAGAAGAATCACTGGCCGTGATCCAGGAACTGACTGCGCGCGGCATTGACTTGATCGAGGTATCGGGTGGCACCTACGAAGCCCCAGCCATGACTGGCGCCACAGCCCAGCCCAAGAAAGAAAGCACGTTGAAGCGCGAAGCCTATTTCATGGACTTCACCGAAAAAGTACGCGCAGTATGCAAGGTTCCCTTGATGCTGACAGGCGGTTTTCGCACCGTGGGCGGCATGAAAGAAGCACTGAACAGCGGCGCTGTGGACTTGATTGGCCTGGCCCGATCCATCGCAATTGAACCCGATTTGCCCAACCGCCTGCTGGACAACAAGGAGGCCCTGCACCCAGTCAAGCCATTGATTACCGGGGTGAAGGCAGTTGACCGCACCGGTCTGCTTGAAATTCAATGGTACACCCGGCAAATTCACCGCATGGGCAAAGGCAAAAACCCAGTCCCGAACGAGGGAGCCATCAAAGTGCTGTTTTTCTATATGCTTGAAAGCAGCTGGGGCCTGTTCAAGGCCCGCAAGTTAAGGGCGTAAATCAACCAGTTGGGGGCAAGATGATTCGACACTGCATTCTGTTTCTTCTTGCCCTGGCGCCGTTCACAGCGTACGCGTTGGACGACGCCACAGTACTTGAACAAGGCCGAAAGTTGTTTCAAACCGACGCCGAACCGGCCTGCGCCATTTGCCACACCTTGGCCGATGCGGGTTCCAAGGGCAAAATTGGCCCAGTGCTGGATGTATTGAAACCTAATGAAGAACGCGTGATGAATGCGTTGCGAAACGGCAAAGGGGGCATGCCCCCTTTCGTGGATCACCTGACCGCAGAGCAGATGAAAACGCTTGCCAGGTATGTGTCGACCGTAACAGGCGCTGAACCAGTGAAAGCCGCGCCTTAGCGCTTGCCGATCGCCAGTTTCTGAAACTCAGTTTTTGTAATCAGGTTGCTCACGATCCAGCTTGCGCAACAGGGCTGGCCAGGCAATGTTGCCGCCAAGGCCACGGGTTACCTGTGCCGCGGCCGCCTTGATGCCGTTGACAATCGGTTGGGCAATCGGAATCAGGGTTGCTCCACCTGATTGCGCAGCAATTTGCACCTCGCAAGCCCGCTGCAAGATAAACATGTTTAAAAAGGCATCGGCCACAGTGGGGCCGCAAGTCAGCAAGCCATGGTTGCGCAGAATCAGGGAATTCGCCTCGCCCAGATCAGCCTGCAAGCGCGACTTCTCATCTTCACGCAGGGCCAAACCTTCATAGTCGTGATAAGCCAAACCCGCCAATGGAAAGAGCGACTGCTGGGAAATGGGCAACAGGCCCTGTTCCTGCGTGGACACGGCCACACCCGCCACAGTGTGGGTGTGCATCACGCAATGCGCGTCGTGGCGTACTGCATGCACGGCACTGTGAATGGTGAAGCCCGCCGGGTTCACATCGTGGGGGCTGTTGTCCACCTTCTCGCAATTCATGTTCACCTTCACCAGGCTGCTGGCCGTGATTTCCTCGAACATGAAGCCATAGGGGTTGATCAGGAAATGCCCATCTTCATTGGGCACGCGCGCTGAAATGTGGGTGAACACCAGGTCGTCCCACTTGTGCATGGCAACCAGTCGGTACGCCGCGGCCAAGTCGACACGGGCGTGCCATTCCAGGGGGGACATATGGGCGGGCGTATTGCTTGAATTCATGGTGGTCTCCTTTGCTGCGTTTTTGATTGTACTTTTTCTGAAGTGTATCAGCGCAATCAGCTTTGCTTGTGCAAAACACTTGAAATTGGACCGGATCGAAGGCAAGCTCACATTACAAAATCAAAGCGAAATGCCGGAGACTGTAATACATGCACGCCAAGGTCAAAACACCCACACCCGCTGAAACGGTCGATCCTGCTGTCCGCACGGTTCGGGCCAACTACCGCGCAGAATTTATTTCAGCCCGTTACAACGGCCATTTGCACCTGGCCATGACAATGACGTTGGGTTTGGGCGTCATCGCCCTGTGTGTGTATTGGCTGAAATCGCCCAGCCTGCTGGAATGGCTGACCATACCCGCCACCTTTCTATATGCCAATTTTGCCGAATGGGCTGGCCACAAATACGCCATGCACCGCCCCGTAAAAGGACTTGGCTTTGTGTACAAACGGCATTCCTTGCAGCACCACAAGTTTTTCACCGACACCCACATGGAAATTGACAGCAACATGGACTTCAAGGCCGTGCTGTTTCCAATCGCGATTGTAGGCTTTTTCGTGCTGGCTTTTTTTGTGCCCATGGGCCTGTTGGTGGCCTGGCTGTTCAATGAAAACGTGGCCCTATTGCTGGTTGCAACCGGCATGGCCTACTACTTGAACTACGAACTGCTGCACCTTTCCTACCACCTCAAGGAAGACCACTGGGTGCACCGCATTCCCGGGTTTACACGGTTTGCCCGATTGCACACCACACACCACGACCATCGCATCATGGCGCACAAGAATTTCAATATCACTTATCCGATCATGGATTGGTTGATGGGGACGTGGGATAGAAGGTGATTAATCGGCGTTGCGCCAAACGGAAAACCTTAATAAAGCACCTTGGGTTCCGGGGCTTTCCAGCGGTACAAATGCAATCCGATTCCCGACCATCCTTAAGTAGAAAAAGCTGGAAAAGAGTTCACCCGCTCACCACAGACCCCACCCCCCGATTGCGGTCCGCAACTTTCATCTGCAACCATTGTTGTTTGACTCTCTTCACAGAGCAAGACAATGGTCCATTCCCCAACTCATTTGCATTTGCCCAGAATAGCCACTGCAAGCGCACAACATCAAGCCCTTCCAACCACTAATTCCTGGAATTTCGTGGAAGCGAGAGAGGGTTGGCAGTCATGTCTCAGATCTGACAAAGCCAACTTCAAATTGGATGAATACCCGTGTGAAGCACATATTCAGCAAATGCTGGATGAACTGGGCAGTGGCGATTTGACAAAAAGCGCATACACAAAGACTGCCAAAGATTTACTTTACATGGCGCAATGCCTGCTGGCTGAAGAAGGTTGCACCGCCCATGGCCCATACACATTCAAGGGGGAAACCAAGCACTTGAATGCCTTGCAACTGATTGGTTTCAGTGCAACCCTGAACAATGGGCAATCGCAGCCCACGCCCGTTGGCATTGAAACGGCCTGGAATGCGCTGGGGGAACGTGTAACTGTACAAGCTGATCAATTGGCTGAACAATTAAAAAAAGTTGCAGAGGGGCCAGGCACCTACCGCGACAGCACACAGCCCCTTAGCCCCAGGGAACAGAGCATGGCCAAAGCCGTGATAAACAGTTTTCCTGCCGACGTGCGGCAAAAATTTGGACACATTGATGCACATCTGATAGGCCGCCCTTCATACAGATCAGCGATGGAAAAAGCAGCCATCCAGCAAAGTCTTCCAGAAGCACTCCAACAGGTTTACGGCGCTGCCCGGTCTTGCCCGGGGATACGAACGGCCATGACAAACCAACCCTCCGTGGCCTATGCCCTGCTGTTTCCCGGCCATCAAATCGCTCCAGCCACTGCACCGGCCGATTATGCTGCACAAATGGTCAAGAAAATTGTACCCAAGGAGTTGTTCAACCCAACCCGCACGCCCCCTGCACCAGGCAACGGCCTGTCATTTTTAGACAAAGCACTGCCAATCCTATTTTTAAACATGAAGGGACTGGGCTCTCAAAATACAGTACAGGTTCCATCGTGCTTCGAGATACCCTGCCCTGAACATTCCACCGTCAAAATCGGTGGCATGGACTCCGGTGTACATGCCAATGTCATCAGTCAGACTGGCCCCGGGGCCTTGATCGCAGCCATGCAACCTGTAACAGCCGAAAGAGGATGCAGAATCAGCCCCGCCAACCTCACGCGCGAAGAGCAAACCCATGTCGCCAACTTCCTGCGCATGGTCGCAAGCCAGGAGAAACCGGCCGTGCTGGATCTTCGATCAGAAGATGATCTTGATCACGGCAAGGGTTTTGACTATTGTCCACGAGAGATGAATCAAAACTATCAATTTGGCGAGGTTTCGATCACTACAACCCACATTGAAACCTTGGAATCAGGCCTTCGCCAACTCACTGTGCAAATCGGTATAGGGCAGCACCCCCCGGTGGAATTGAAGGTCGCCCGGTTCAGGGAGTGGCCGGACCATGATGTCGTTAGCCCTGCCACATTGAGAATGCTGGGTCAGCATGTGTGCCAAGAAAAGCAATCTGACGCATCTGTCATCACGCACTGCTGGGCGGGTGTGGGTCGCACAGGGACAGTTCTTGCGTATGCCCGGCTGTATCAGAAACTGATCAACGAAAGCGGTGCGAAACAGCTTTACACGCCTGAAAATCCCGCAGAACCAAACGCTCAGAAACTTATCGAGCAACTTGTTACGGAAGTGCTCAACGGCCGCGTACAACGTGGGCCGCAATTTGTCGAAAACCGCGCACAGTTCAAATTGTTGGGTAAAACAATTCTTGAAGACGTGCAGAAATGGAATGAAGAAACAGCACACTGTGAAACCGACAACCGTTCAGACTGCGGATCAAGTTCAGCATTCACTGTTGTTTCAGCGACCGCGTCCCTGACCACGCAAGATCCGGGTGACGTTTCTTCATCCGATATTACGCCAATCCCATATCAATCTTCTTTACCCGAAATTACGCCTTCCATAAATCAATCTTCTGTACCTGAAATTACGCCAGCCCCAGATCAACCTCCAACGCCAAAGATTACTCCCCCACAGGCAACAACCGCCAGGCGGAAACCAAAATCCTCATCAGAGCCCTACCCCTGGCTGCAACACGCGGCACTGCAAGTGCCCAATGTGGTGGAACGGTCATCAAATGTTGCATTGCATGCCAACCGCATACAACTGATTCCAACACACACGTTCCACATTGCACAGGAACCGAAAAATGCGCAGGCAAAATGGCAACACCTACACAGTGTGTTTGACAAAGGTTGCGATGTGCTTGAATTCGTTTCTGACCCCAATCGCTTGGCACATCAGTGCAGCAGCCCCCTGTCAAAAGGCTTCAGCATTTTAAGCCCGCTTGTGCTTGATGCTTTTAGAAACCCAGCCAGGCACGGCGGTAAGCCACGAATTTTAATTGGCAATTTTCGGATCAATGACATTCGCCGTGTGATGACAAGCACCCACAAAAAAGGATGTGCTGTCCATGTTTACCAATTTGATGTAACCGACACAGAAAGCAAAGTTGAAAAGTCCATTCGCCACGTACAAATGTTCAGTGAGTTCAAAGACAACCGCTTTACAAAAGACCGGTTGAAGTTGATGCTTGGGCTCGCCGACAAATGCGAGCTCAACCACCAGGACCTTTGGCTAAGCAGTGCGGCTGGCATTGGACGCCCCTCTGCCTGGTTAATGGCGCGACACATTTCCCATGCGGTTGGCAACAAGCAAATGACCCATGGCAACTATCGGCAAATGATCGACAACTTGATCAACACGGGTCGAGAACAGCGCAGCCCACACTTTGTTCACACCAGCGCGCAGAAAGAAGCGCTGATTCAGCTGGCCGAGGATCTGTTGAAAAAGAAGGCTGGCAACACAATGCCCGAACAGGCCCCCAAGCGCCGAGCCTATCCAAAAAAATCGTCTCTTTTTGGCATGCATGTCTATTCATTCAATGACTTGCTGAAGTGGATCAAGGCACGCCTGAAACCTGCCAAAACCTGAGCAATTGAATTGTCCCCGCCTTGCAGCGGGGACAACCGGCGCCCACTGAGAAACGCAGTTAAAGCTCCGTCACCACCCCAGCCTGTGTCAACAAATCCACCATGGTGAACTGCCCATGCTTCTTGCCAAACACCGGCGTCCAATCCGGGTCTTGCGACAGGTACGATGTTTTGTCCCCTTGCAGCAAACCAATCATGACTTCACCCACAATTCGTCCGCCCACGGGCCCCAAGTGTTTCCCGTCAGCCGTTACATCCGCCTCCTTCAGGCAGTAATACCAAAGCGGTGTCCGTTTGTGCAAATTGTAAGGTTTCAGTTCAGCCAACTCTTCCTCGGGCAGCGCTTCAATTTCCATGGCCGCTGCAACCCGCTGGCCGGAAGGCACTTTGAATGTCAGGTGCCGCAACAGGTTCAGCTGCGCCAATGACTGTGGCCCACCTGGCGGCAAACCTGGAAGGTCAAACATCACAGTGGAAATTCGGGTGTCAATCCGCTTGTTCTGGCGCGCCTTGTTGTCGCCGAAATCGAAGAAGGTTTGCCAATCAATAAAGCGGTGTGGTGCCCGCGTGCCGCCACGCATGTCAATGGTGACCGGGTTCACCGCCAAGTTGTCATTGAAGAACAGCGCAAACAAATCCGGGTCCGATCCCTTGCCAAAATTAACCCGGTAACTGGGTCGCACCTGCGAATGACCGAATCGGTACGCAGCCACCGAAAACTCCACGGGAATGTATGGCGCATTGCGCCATTTGTAGAATTTTCGGCCCTTGGTCAAAATGTCGGTCACCAAGCTTTTACCAATGGTTTTGGGCAAAAACTCGTTGAGAATGATCCACTGGTAATGCCAACGCGTCAGGCGCTGTGCCTCAAGAAAAACTTCGGTCGGGTTGCTCAAACCCACCTCATTTTTCATGTGCACAACCACCTTGTTGTGAAACTTCAGAAACGCCACTTGCAGTTGCGACAACACCAGGTTTTCATCATTACGAGGGTCGCCAATCAGGGGCGTACCCTGGCTGTTCCGAGGCAAGTCAAACTTGTTCGAGCCATCCCGACAAAGCAGTTCGGCACCCGGGTTCGGCTCCACAAGCAGGGTGGTCAAGCCAAAATCAACGGTTTGGTCAAACAGGTACGGCGAGCCACCGGGGCCCAAGCCATACACACTGTCCAGCCCAAAGGTGGGAATGCGGAAATTCTGGATCATCTCCGGGTCCACCTGCTGCTCCAGGCTCGACGTGATGTCCAGCGTCATGTCGTGATCCAGAAACTGCCCCAGAAAAGTCATGCCCGCCGTTAAGTCAGGGTTGTCCGGATTATTGGCCAGCAGGGGCTGCTGAAGAATCAGGTTTTGTGGAGCCTGGGTCAAATCGTCTTTCGCATCCATCACACCATTGCGCTCGCCAATCTTCAGCAATGCGGCACGCAAGGCCGGGCTGTCAGATGAAAACGCAGGCAGGTTGGGAAACAAGCGGCCAAATTTGCCCTGCTCATAAAATGTGGATGAGGGGGGCGCATCGCCAGAGCGATAAACATTGCCGTGGTGGGACATGGAATTCTCCTGATTGTTATTGGCATGAAAATAAGCAACTGAACAGTCTGAAAAAATTAGCAGGTCTGCCCGTTTACCGCCTTCAACACCTTCCCTGTGCACAAGCAGCCATCCCGCATATGCGGGGGGCCACTCAAACTCGGATCAAGATAAGCGCCTGTTTTCCATTGCTTTTTAGCCCCTTGAGGCCAACAAGTCGTGAGTAGACTGATTTTCATCGATACCCACCAGGGGCGCACCATGAAACAACTCAGCCTGAAAGCACACGCCGCCGCATTTCATGCGGAATTTTTTGGCAACACCACGCAAAAACGCTATGTGCTGGGTATCAACGAGTTTGCAGATGCGGTGGCCAACAAGGCCAAGCTCAACGGCTTTATTGACGAATACACCACCGCTACGGAATACCGTGGCATACCCATTGTGAAGTTAAGTGATGTGCCCGCAGGCAGCATGGTGATTTCCACCGTGACGCAAGCCCGACCCAAAACCGCGATGAACAAACTGCTGGAATTGAAGGGTGTGTTGTCGATGGATTACTTTGCTGTGGCCGACGCCAGCCACTTTCAGTTGCCGCAGGTTCCAGCATTGGCAGAGACCCAAAAGGAATATGCAGCGCACTCCGAGAAATTCGAATGGGTTCGAGAACTGTTTGCAGATCAGGAATCGCGTGAAGTGTTCAACCGTATCATGGAGTTTCGCTTGAACGCCAACCTGCGCGCCATGCGATTTTTCAACTGCACCGCCGACCATCAATATTTCGAACCCTTCGTGAAATTGATACCCGGTGAAGTGTTTGTGGATGGTGGTGGATTTGATGATTACACCAGCGAGGAATTCATGACCCGCTGCCCACAATACCAGCGCGTACACTTTTTCGAACCCACAAACAGCAAGTTGGACGCAGCCAAAACCCGGTTGGCCGCGCACCGCGACATTGAATTTCATCCCCTGGGACTGTTTGAATCGAAACAGACTTTGTTGTGTGATGCGAGCACTGGTTCTGTCTGCAAAGTATCAAAAAATGGCAGCGTGAATATTGACGTGGACTCGCTGGACAACTGTGTCACCGAGTCAGTCAGCTTCATCAAGCTGGATTTGGAAGGCACGTTGTCCAAGGCACTGGTAGGCATGAAGTGGCACATTCAGGAAGATCACCCCAAGCTGGTCGTGGCTGTACACCACGACCCTGCGCATTTCTGGCAAGTGCCCGAACTTGTTCTGGGCGTGCGAGACGACTACAAGGTGTATTTGCGCCATTACAGCGAAGGCTGGACCAAAACCGTGATGTTTTTTATACCAGTCTAAAATTCACCCACCATAGGTTTCCAGCAAATACGCCACAATCACCTTCGACTCGAACATGGCTTTGCCTGTGTTTGGGTCTTCCAGGTAAGGCACCATCATCTTGTTGGTCTTGGCCATGAACTGCTCTCGTTTTCCGCCTTTCACCGGGTTGTATTCACCCAGCGCAGCATGGACACCATTCACGCCCATGTCGGCAAATTGCTCCTTGCCCAGATTAACCAGGTGGTAGGCAATTTCCAGTTCGCAGAGCACTTCCCGTACGGGCCTGCAAAATGGTGAGGCTTCAAAACTGTACAGGGTCAGCATCTGTTCGGGCTGTCTCGACTTGCGCACTTTGCTGCCAGCACCCAAACCCAAGGCAGAATTGGCAAGGCTGGACACCGCCTGCGGCAAGGCGGCCTTCACGCGCAGCGGCACTGGCCGCCTGGCATAAGTACTGTAAAGGTACTCAATAATGTCGGCCGACTCGTACATGGCCACACCAGTGTTGTCATCCACCAAAAATGGAAACTGGGCTTTGCCGCCTTGCGCCACCACTTCCGGCCGGAAACGCTGTCCGCCTTTAGGACAGGGGTAAACGTCCGCATCCAGCGACAATTCCGTCAGAGTCTCCCTCACCAAACGGCAATAGGGACAACCTTCAAACTCATACAGCTTCAATGGTTTTTCGGGTTGAACCGCTGCGGGCTCGCTCACCATGCCTTGCCATCCACGCAAGGTTGACGCTGCTGTGGCCAAAGCCACCTTGATCAAATGATTCATCTTGTTTTCCTCGTCAATGCGCGCTTTTGTCATCCAGCGCGCTTAAACCTGCAGCCAGCAAAATCATGGCACCGCCAACCCCTACCTGCAGGGTCAACACTTCATCAGTCAAAACAATGGCCGACAAAGTGGCAAACACCACTTCAGACAACATCACCACCGACGTCACATTGGCAGGCAAACGCGACGCGCCATATTGCAAACCATAATTGGCCAACAGCAAAGTCACGGCAAAAGCCACCAACACACCCACACCATAACCGCCGGGCACCACAGGCCACTGCACAATCGAATTGCCCGCACCCAACACCGCAGCCAAAGCAATTGCCACGGCAGTGGGTGCGACAACACCCCCCACAAACATCGCAAACAAACGAGCCTGCGCTGTACGCTCGGCCTGGTGGCGCAACAGGATGTTGTTGAGTGCAAAGGCAGCACCCCCCATCAAGCCCAACCATTCCGCCATGTTGGACGGCACAGGGAAGCCCAAGGCGCCCTCGGGGCTCAACACCAGCACAGCACCGGCGAATGCCAACCCGACACGCAAAATCGCCTTGATGGAAATTGCTTCTTTGAGCACCACACGGGCCAGCAGAACAGACCAAATGGGCATCAGGTAAAACAGCAACACCACGCGAATCACTTCGCCAATGGACACGCCCCAGTTAAAACCCACCATGGTAGTGCCGGCAGCCAATGCCAACAACCAAAGGGGCTTGTGCTTCAGGAACTCAGCCAGCACCTGTGGCATGGCACACAGCAACACGATCGCACCAAGCAAGTAAGTCGCCGACGAGGACCACAGGGGGTGAAGCCCCTCAGCTTGCAGTTCTCGCAAAGGCCACCATGACAAGCCCCACACCAAGGCGTTCAACACAAGGGCCAGATGCGGCAAGGCCCGTTTACCAAAATCAGGCACAGTTCACCACCACACGCCCTTGCAATTGATTGGCAAGCACAAGGCGCGCACTGTCCAGCGCTTGTGCGAGGCGCACTTCCTTGATCATGAAGTCCAGGTCGTACTCACCCAGCGCCTGCGCCAACATGCCCCAGGCACGGTCTCGCTCAGCGTGCGTTCTGTACACACAGTTGATACCACGCAGGGTTATTCCCCGCAGAATGAAAGGGGCCACACTGCCCTGAAAATCCATGCCCTGGGCCAAACCACACGCAGCAACCACGCCGCCATAACGGGTTTGTGCGCAGGCATTCACCAGGGTGTGGCTGCCCACACTGTCCACCACCGCTGCGAACTGCTCTTTTTGCAAAGGCTTTCCAGCGCGCGACATCGATTCCCGGTGAATCAGGTGGGTCGACCCCAATTGCAGGCGTTCAAAATGCTTGGCGGCCGACTCCGATACCGGCTCACCCATGGCATCAATGGAACCTGTCAGCCCCACGACCTCATATCCCAAATGTTGCAGCAACAGGCAGGCCACTGAACCCACGCCGCCGCTGACGCCGGTCACCAGTACGGGGCCATCGCTCGGCTTCACAGGGTGGTCTTGCAAGGCCATCACGCACAATGCAGCGGTATAACCCGCAGTGCCCAAAGCCGCAGCCCAGCGGGCGCTTCGGCCTTCAGGAATCGGGGATATCCACTGCGCAGGCACGCTGGCCCGCTCGGCCAAACCGCCCCAATGGGTTTCACCCAAGCCCCAGTCGTTCACCTGACACACCGTGCCAACAGGCCACTGGCCTGAATTGGACTCGATCACCTCACCCACCGCATCAATGCCATGCACCATGGGGTATTTGCGTGCAATCGGGGCGGTGTGGGTCAAGGCCAGCGCGTCTTTGTAATTCAGGCAGCTGTAGTGCAATTTCAATTGCACATCCTGCCCGGCAAACTCGGTTTCATCGAGTTCTACCAACTCCGCCTGCGCCTGGTCTGCCGACCGGGAAATCCATGCCCTGATCATTTTGTCTCCTTATTCCGAGTGAGCCAATGATCGCACAAACCAGTGACCAAATTTGCGTGATGCGCCGGCCTTGCATACACTTCAGGTTTGCCTTGGAAGAACAACAACACAGTGCGCAAACCCACCGCCAAAAGCCTTATTCTTGACCTGTTGCTGGCCTCCAAAGGCCGCCCCCTTTCCGCCAAACAGGCGATTGCCGCCTGCGGTATCTTCGACATCAGCGTGAACAACACGCGCGTCGCCCTGGTACGCCTGTCGGCTGAAGGCCTGATTGAATCGGCCGGTCGCGCGTTGTATCAACTCACTGACGATGCACACACCCTGGCCGACGATGTGGCGGCCTGGCGCACCCGCAGCACCCGTGTTCGCCAGTGGGATGGCAGCTACATCGTGGTTCAGGCAGAAAAGCTTTCCCGCAACGAGGCCAAGCAACAACGCGCCCGCGCCCGTTCGCTTTTGATGCTCGGCTTCCAACCCTTGAACGAATACCTGTTCATTCGCCCCAACAACATTGAAGACAGTCTTGAAACCGTCAGGGCACGGCTCTACAAACTGGGCCTGGAAAAAGAAGCACCCGTGTTTCAAGCCAGCGGGTTTGACAGCACCACGGAACACCGAATTACAACCCTGTGGGCACCTCGGGAACTGGAACAAAACTATTCCCAACTTGAGAAAAAAATGCGCACCTGGCTTGACCGCTTCCACGCGCTTGAACCGGAAGTGGCGGCACGCGAATCATTTCTGCTGGGTGGCACAGCCATCAAGCATGTCGTCTACGACCCTTTTTTGCCAAGCGAGTGGGTAGATGTGCAGGCACGCAAACAGTTCCTGAGTGCGGTGGATGAAGTCGACCAGGCCGGCATGCGAATCTGGAACAGCATGTGGGAGAACGCGGAAAGCTGATGTGCTGTCTGCTTGATTCTGCACTGACGCTGATTTGCTGCCTCATCATGGGTTGCTTGATTCCGTACTGACGTTGATCTGCTGCCTCATCAAGGGTTGCTTGATTCCGCACTGAAAACCGCTTTTCCCTTTTTGAAGGAAGGCATTTCATTCACCCAAACCCGACAAAAAAGATGGTCGGGCTTGGGTGTCGCGCATTGCGCGAGCATTCAAGCCTTGTTCAAACCGGGGCGGTTTTCTTGAATGTGCGAAACAAGCAAACCCATCGCCGAGTCATCAAGCCACCGCCCGTTTTAATCGCAACCAGCGCCTAGCCCACGCCGAGATTAAACGATGGCTCGGATTGCCGCCATCTCAGCGCGATCCATCACTGCCGATTTTGTGTCCAATCAGCAGCGAAGTTCCAATCGCGCTGATTGGACAAGTAACTGACAGGCGATCAATTGGAATCCGCGTTGATTGGGCAAAGAACCTCCGCGCGCATGGTTTAGAGTAAACCCTCATCCGAAATGCCCCACACTGCGTATACACTTCGAGCATCCCAACCTTGCACCGCAGCACCCGTGAAAAAACTATTCAAAACTGCTTTGAAAATCAATGAATTGGCCGTGAACACTGCGACCAACGCAGCGGACTGGTTTTTTCGCAAAGAGATACTGATTCAGTCGGGAAAAACCGAATACGAGGTGATTGCCGAGCACTTACCCATGCGTGTGCGTTATTACGCACCCAAGGCTGGTTCAACGGCCAACGTACATTCAGTGCCACTGGTCATGGTGCCGCCACTGGGAGTGACCACCGAAACTTTTGACCTGATGCCTGATCGCAGCCTGGTCAAATCCATGGTTGAAGCCGGCTTCCGTGTCTACCTGGTGGATTGGGGCAAACCCGAGCGCAAAGACGGCCACCTGGGTCTGTTCGACTACAGCCACACCATGATGGGTCAGGCCCTTGATGCGGTTCGTAAACACAGTCAATCGAAAGAGATTTCATTGTTCGGCTGGTGTATGGGTGGTTTGCTGTGCCTGCTTTACGCTGGTTACGGGCACGACAAGCACATCCGCAACCTGGTGACTGTGGCCAGCCCCATCGACCTGCGCGATGGCAAGAACATCATGGCTTTTGCATCCAACACATTGAATGTCACAGCCCGCTTCATTCGCAAGTACAGCGAGTTCCGCCTGGATCGGATCAACCCCACCCTGTTCAGCCCACCCGGGTGGATGGTCAGCCTTGGATTCAAACTGACCGCACCGGTGGCGAGCATCACCACCTACTGGGACTTGCTGACCCGCCTGAATGACCGTGATTTTGTTGAACAGCACACCACTACAGCCGATTACCTGAACAACATGATGCTGTACCCGGGCGGAGTGGTTCGTGATTTCATGATCCGCTTCGCAGTGGACAACAAACTGGCTCATGGCAAGGTCAAAATCGGCGAACTGGTTTCAGACCTCGGCAACATCACGGCCAATATGCTGGTGTTTGCGGGCGAAACCGACCACTTGGTGCCCGGCAACATGGCCAAGAAAAGCCTGCGGATGGTCGCCTCCAGTGACAAATCTTTCCGACTTGCACCCGGTGGGCACATGGGTGTCATCTTGGGTAGCCAAGCCCGCGAACACGTCTGGAAACAGGCTGCAGAATGGCTAGAAGGCCATTCACAAGTGCAGGTACCTCCAGCCGCCGCACCTGTTGCTAACAAACCCAAGGCAAGCAGACCGAAAGCCACTACTGTCAGGAAACCAAGGGCACGCATTCAAAAAGACACGCCCCGCGCAGCCTGAAAACACCCTGATAAACACCCTGACAACAGCCACGAACGTGGCCTGTTGTCACAAATAATTCACAATACAATTCGACATTTCCATTATTATCGAATAATGGAAGAAAACAACATCATCAGAGCCTTGGCTGCATTGGCCCAAACCTCACGTCTACGGCTGTTTCGCGCCCTCGTGGTTGCCGGCCCTGCCGGCTTGACTCCTGGCCAATTGAGCGAACGGTTTGAAATTCCCGCAGCTACGCTGTCTTTCCACTTGAAAGAACTGAGTAATGCCGGGTTGATTCATCCAATCCGGGAAGGTCGAAACCTGATCTACAGCGCACAGTTTGATCACATGAACGGTGTGATCTCCTACCTCACGGAAAACTGCTGCGAAGGCCGAGGTTGCTCAATTGTCAACACCACTGAAAACAAAGAGGCTCAACATGGCTGACAAAACATTCAATGTGCTCTTTATCTGTACAGGAAACTCGGCGCGCTCCATCCTGGCAGAGGCCATTCTCAACCAATTGGGCAAAGGCCAATTCAAGGCTTACTCGGCAGGTAGCTTCCCGGCTGGGCAAGTGAACCCACACGCCCTTGAATTACTTCAACGCTGGGAAATCGAAGGCACAGGTTTGCGCAGCAAAAGCTGGGATGAATTTGCAGCCCCCGGTGCGCCACAGATGGACTTTGTTTTCACCGTGTGTGACCAGGCCGCGGGTGAAGTGTGCCCGGTGTGGCCCGGTCAACCCATTCTGGCCCACTGGGGCGCGCCCGACCCCGCCAAGGCGGAGGGCACTCCTGAACAGATCTCGCAGCAATTCCGCAATGTCGGCCTGCTGCTACGAACGCGCATTGAATTGATGCTGGCGCTGCCCATTGCCAAGCTTGAAAAACTGGCCATTCAACACGAAGTCGAACAAATAGGAAAAGTAACATCATGAGCACCAATGTACTCATTCTTTGTACCCACAATTCTGCCCGCAGCGTGCTGTCTGAGGGCATGCTGAACCACCTGGCCCAGCAATACGGAAAAGACATCAAGGCCTACAGCGCGGGCAGTGCCCCCAGTGGGCGCGTCAACCCTTACGCATTGCAAGCCTTGGCCAGCGTCGGAATCGACACCAGCGCCTATGTCAGCAAAAGCTGGGACGTGTTCACCGAGCCTGACGCACCCAAAATCGATATTGTGATCACCGTGTGCGACAGTGCCGCTTCCGAGCAGTGCCCCTACTGGCCAGGCAGCCCAGTGAAAACACACTGGGGCTATCCCGACCCATCCAGTGAAATTGAAGAAAACAAGCCCCGTGCATTCGAGCTGACCCGCCAAGCCATTGCCTACAAGATGATGCAATTGATCCAACTGCCTTTGGGCCAAATGAGCACCTCCGAACTGAATGTCGCATTGGCCGCCATTGCACGGAGCTGATTGAATGTATTCACTTCCACAAAGACTAGGCGCTGAATTTCTCGGCACCCTCCTGCTTCTGGCCATTGTGATTGGTTCTGGCGTGATGGCAGAGAATCTATCCGCGGGCAACAACGGGGTAGCGCTGATTGCCAACACATTGGCCACGGTGTTCGGCCTGTACATCCTGATCGAAGTGTTTGGCCCAATCAGCGGTGCTCACTTCAACCCTGTGGTCACGTTGACCATGGTTTTGCTGAAGCGCCAAGCCGGCTGGGAATTCATCCCCTACACCCTGGTTCAGTTGGCAGGCGCCTTCGCGGGCGCAGTCCTGGTTCACCAAATGTTCGACATGGAATTGCTGCAGTTTTCAGAAAAGGCACGCACCGGTTGGGGCATCTGGACCGGTGAGATTGTGGCCACGGCTGGTTTGTTGCTGGTCATCTTGATGGCCAAACAGGAACGTGTGTCGGGTATGGTGGCCTGCTATATCGGTGCAGCGTATTGGTTCACTTCCAGCACATCATTCGCCAACCCAGCCGCAGCTTTTGGTCGCCAGTTTTCAAACAGTTTTGCCGGCATTGCACCAGTCGATGTACCCGCTTATGTGGCGTTTGAAATCATCGGTGGCTTGCTCGCTTTGGCTTTGTACAAACTGTTCAGTCACAACAAGTCCGTTACAACTTCCCAGGCTCCCAACCCGGCGGCTTGATCAGGCACAGCACCCGGTTCTTGAAATCGGGTGCTGCTGCAATTTTCCCAATTAAATGCCCCCAACCGGCCACCGCCTGCTTCAGCGGGTTGGTGGTTAAAACTGGCGTTAGCGTGCCGTATACAGGCTTCACGCCCGGTAAAAACGCCCGATAGGTGCCGAACCAGCGGTCCCACACAATCAAAATGCCGCCGTAATTGCAGTCGTGATATGCCTCATTTTTGGCGTGGTGTAAGCGGTGATGCTGGGGGCAATTGAAGACCTTTTCAATCCAGCCATTTACTTCAAAAGTTTCCGTGTGTATCCAGTACTGATACAGCAAGTTCACGGTGTGGGCGAAGGTCAGCACCAACGGGTCCATGCCCAGCAGTGGCAAGGGCAACCAGAAAATGAACGAATAGAACGGGCCCAGAACAGACTGACGCAAGGCCGTACTCAGGTTGTAATGTTCACTGGTGTGGTGGTTTGAATGCTCAGCCCAAAACATTGCACAGCGATGGGCCACGCGGTGATACCAGTAGTAGCAAAAATCATCGGCCACCAACAGCAGGGGTACAAACCACCAGCTTGAAATATCCCAACTCACCACCCGAAACTCGAACAGCCACAGCATGATGGGGTAAGCCCACAGCACGCTTAGGCCCATGGTGAGCAGCTTCAACGCACCCATCGCAATGGAACACAATGAATCATTCAGGGAATAACCTGCGTAATATCCGGCTGGCTTTTTGCTAATCGCCCAACCTTCAAGGGCCATCGCACCAAAGAAGTAGGGAATCGCGACCACGTACATCAGCAGGGTGAGCTGTTCATAATCAGGCAGTGACAAACCCATGCATCCTCCGATCGATACAACACATTACAAATTATTTACTTAATGCGTCATATCGTAACGTGAGCCCTTAACTCACTCAATGCCGAGAATACAAAACCAATAAAAAAGGCCCCTTGCGGGGCCCTTTTCGATTCAACCTAAGTTGAGTCTTTACTTCATCGCGATTGCCTTGCCGTCGGTTGTCTTGACGGTTTTCCATGCATTTTCAATCAGCTTGACTGTTGCGTCTGGCAGTGGAACATAGTCCAGGTCAGAGGCCAGCTTGTCGCCTTTTGAATACGCCCAGTTAAAGAACTTCAGTACATCAGAGGCCTTGGCCGCGTCAGCCTGTTGTGTATGGAACAGGATGAATGTAGCACCAGTGATGGGCCAGGCTGTTTTGCCAGGCTGCAGTGTCAGGATCTCGTAGAAGCTGTTGGACCAGTCGGCACCAGCAGCCGCAGCTTTGAATGTTTCATCATCAGGCTGAACGAAATTGCCGTCTTTGTTGTTCAGTTGAGTGTGGGTCAGCTTGTTCTGCTTGGCGTAAGCATATTCCACGTAGCCGATTGAACCTGGCAGACGCTGCACGAAGGCTGAAACACCTTCGTTGCCCTTGCCACCCAAGCCTACTGGCCACTTCACTGCCGTGCCTTCACCCACTGTGCTCTTCCAGTCAGCGCTGACTTTGCTCAGGTAGTTTGTGAAAATGAAGGTTGTACCGGAACCATCTGCACGACGAATCACGCTGATGTCAGTGTCTGGCAGCTTGACGCCTGGGTTCAGGTCTGCAATCGCCTTGTCGTTCCACTTGGTGATCTTGTTCAGGTAAATGTTGGCCAACACTTCGCCGCTCAGCTTCATCTGGCCAGGGGCCACACCTTGCAGGTTCACCACGGGCACAACGCCACCAATCACGGTCGGGAACTGCATCAAACCTTTTTCTTTCAGGTCTTCAGGCTTCAAGGGCGCGTCAGACGCACCAAAGTCAACGGTCTTTGCGGTGATCTGCTTGATACCGCCACCGGAGCCGATGGACTGGTAGTTCACCTTGTTGCCTGTTTCCTTGTTATAGGCATCGGCCCACTTGGAATAAACAGGGGCAGGGAAAGAAGCGCCAGCACCGGTAATTTCAGCGGCGTTTACAGAAGTCATGCTCAGGGCCAGGGCACCTGCAGAAATCGCTGTGGCGATTGTTTTAATGTTGAACATTTTTCACCTCACTTATTAAAGTGACTTCATCATGCAGCAGGAATGTTTCAGAATCATGACAGATATAAGGCATTTACATAAATGTAAAAAAACCACATCTGGCAGCCCAAATGTGGTTTTTAGTCATACGTACCGCAAGTTGAATAGCCAAATCAGCCAAATCGACCCGTGATGTAGTTTTCTGTTTCCTGCTTCTTGGGCTTCAGGAAAATCTGGTCAGTCACACCGAATTCGATCAACTCACCCAGGTACATGTAAGCGGTGTAGTCCGACACACGGGCAGCCTGTTGCATGTTGTGGGTCACGATCACCACGGTGTAATCTTCTTTCAGCTCGGTGATCAGTTCTTCAATACTGGCCGTTGAAATTGGGTCGAGCGCAGAACAGGGCTCATCCAGCAGCAAAATTTCTGGCTTGATCGCAATGCCACGGGCAATGCACAAGCGCTGCTGCTGGCCACCCGACAAACCGTTGCCGCTTTGGTGCAACTTGTCTTTTACTTCCTTCCACAGCGCAGCCTTGGTCAGTGCCCACTCAACGCGCTCTTCCATTTCACCCTTGGACAGCTTTTCAAACAGGCGCACACCAAAAGCAATATTCTCGTAGATCGACATGGGAAAAGGAGTGGGCTTCTGAAACACCATGCCAATTTTCGAGCGAATCAGTGCAATGTCTTTTTTGCTGGTGATCAGGTCTTCCCCGTCCATCAAGATCTGGCCTTCTGCACGCTGCTCGGGATACAGGGCGTACATCTTGTTGAAGGTACGCAGCAGGGTGGACTTACCACAGCCAGATGGACCAATGAAGGCGGTCACTTTCTTTTCAGGAATGGTCAGGTTGACCGACTTCAGCGCATGAAAATCGCCGTAATAGAAGTTCAAATCCTTGACTTCCAGTTTCGTTTTTTCAACAACAACGGTATTGGGCATTTTTAGGCCTTCAAAGGTCAATTATCTGTTCAATTATTTTGAATTTTTCAACAAAGATCGGGCAATGATATTCAAGACCAACACGCCAGCGGTGATCAGGAATACGCCGGCCCAAGCCAGCTCTTGCCATTCCTTGAACGGGCTCAAGGCGAAGTTGAAAATCATCACCGGCAGGTTGGCCATCGGCTTCATCATGTCGGTGTTCCAGAACTGGTTCGACAAGGCCGTGAACAGCAAGGGTGCGGTTTCACCTGCAATTCGGGCCACTGACAGCAGGATGCCCGTCAGAATACCGGCGTAGCTGGCCTTCACTGTGATGGACATCACCATCTTCCACTTGGGCGTGCCCAGTGCAAAAGCGGCTTCACGCAGGGCATCAGGCACCAGGCGCAACATGTTTTCGGTGGTGCGGATCACGATTGGAATCTGGATCAGCGCCAAGGCCACAACACCGGCCCAAGCCGAAAAGTGTCCCATGATGCGAACCATGACCGCATACACGAACAAGCCGATCACAATCGATGGTGCAGACAGCAAAATGTCGTTGATGAAACGCACCGAACTGGCCAGCTTGTTGTCCTTTCTTGACTCCGCCAGATGCACACCCGCCAGAATACCCAGTGGTGTACCAAACAGCGTGGCAAAACCCACCATCAGCAAAGTACCCGTGATGGCGTTGGCCAGGCCACCGCCTTCCACACCCGGCGGAGGTGTCATTTCAGTGAACAACTGCCACGACAGGCCATTGATGCCCAAAGTCACCGTAGTGTAAAGAATCCAGATTAACCAGAACAGGCCAAACGCCATGGCCGCCAATGACAGCGTCAGCGCGATCGAATTGACGAACTTGCGCTTGGCTTGCATTTTGATGCGCATCCGCTCATCCGTGGCCACAGTGGTCACCATATTGTCTTTTGCACCTGAAACAGGGGTTTGATATACGCTAGCCATGGCTTATCTCCCGTTGCTCGACAGTTTGGCCAACAACAGTTTTGATGCCACCAACACAAAGAATGTGATTACAAACAGGATCAGACCCAGTTCCATCAGCGCCGAGGTGTGCAAGCCGGCATCTGCTTCGGCAAACTCATTCGCCAACGCTGAAGTAATGCTGTTCCCTGGCGAGAACAATGAAATGTCGTTCAGGTAGTTTGTATTGCCGATTACGAAAGTCACGGCCATGGTTTCACCCAAGGCACGACCCAAGCCCAACATCACGCCACCAATCACCCCTACTTTGGTGTGGGGCAGCACGATTTTCCAGATTACTTCCCAAGTGGTGCAACCCATGCCGTAACCAGCTTCCTTCAGCATCACGGGTGTCACCTCAAACACATCGCGCATGACGGCGGCAATGTACGGAATGATCATGATGGCCAGTACCACGCCGGCGCACAACAAACCGATGCCAATGGGCGGGCCAGAAAACAAGGCGCCAATCACAGGTACTTTACCCAATGTCGCGCCCAAGGGCCCTTGAATGTACTTGGCAAAAATCGGCGCAAACACCAGCAAGCCCCACATGCCGTAAACAATCGATGGCACAGCAGCCAACAGTTCAATCGCGGTGCCTAATGGGCGACGCAACCAGGGCGGTGCCAATTCAGTCAGAAACAACGCGATGCCAAAGCTGACGGGAACGGCAATAATCAAGGCGATGAACGAGGTTACCAGGGTGCCGTAAATCGGCACCAAGGCGCCATATTCATCAATGGGGGGATCCCAGTTGGCAGTGAACAGGAAATCAAAACCAAACGCAGTGATGGTGGGCCAGGAAGCCACAATCAGGGAGGCAATGATTCCACCCAGCAGCAGCAGGGTGAACACCGATGCGCCGCTGGTTAACAGGCCAAAAATGGCGTCGCCCCGTTTGGTCGGGACCTTGATCGTCGAGTTATTGGACATGTTGGTAAATGGTTAATCCAGCAGAAGATGTCACGCAGACCCACAAGGGTATCCAAGAATTATGACAAAAAAGTGACAAATTTTTGACGTACTCGTGAAATTGAATATCAGGACACGAAAACGTGGTTAAAAACTCAAAGCGGTTTGCGCTTCATGAACGTGATGGGTACCACCGACGGGGGCGGGCTGTTGAATATGTCTTTGCGCATTTTACCCATGATGTGCATTTCGCAGGGTTTGCAATCGAACTTCAGGGTGTACTTCTGATCCCCATTGACCAGCACCATCGGTTCGGCCTTCACCTGCCCCTGAACCCCTGCCACCCCTTTGGCTTGTTTTGGGCACAAGTTAAACGAAAATCGCAGACAATGCTTGGTGATCATGACCGGCACTTCACCTGCCTCCTCGTGCGCCTCATAGGCAGCCGCAATCATTTCCACGCCGTGCTTGCGATAAAACTCGCGTGCCTTGTCGTTGTAAACGTTGGCCAAAAAGCTCAATGACTTTTCCGGGTAGTCCACATAGGGCTGCACTGGCTCTTTACGCGGCGGGCGCTGCCATGCTGTTACCCGTGCATTATTCAAGGCCTCAATGGCCTCCCGGCGCATCCCGTTAAGAACGCTGGCCGGGACAAACCAGGGTTGGCTCAAGTGCACATTCAAACCCAGGGCTGAAAAGTCGGTGCCACCCAGCTTGGCCAAATGGGTTTTAATGCTGTCCACAGCAGTGTCCGCTTGCTTGGCCAATTCCAGCACCATTTCCACCTGCGACAGGGCCGAAACGCCATCTTCATCGGTCAGGCCAAGTTGCAGGCCCTTCAACTGATCACCTTCCATCCACTCGGTCAGGGTCAGCCACAAGCCAATCCGTCGCTCGGCGCTTTCCTTGGCCAAGGCCATGTCCCAGGCGTGGTCGCGGTTGCGGTGCACGGGCAAGCCCGCCTTCAAGCCACCATAGCTGGCAATCGGGTCTTTCGGAAACACGCGGTACACAGCCTGCCCCTCACCTTTGCTGTGAAGCTTCTCCGCACGGTTCACATGCAAACCCACCACTTCCCGTTTGCGCATGAAGTTCAGGCCGTCGCCATTGTTGAGTTCATCACTGGTTTGAACGTCAATGCTTTTGTCGTTCACCGCCACCACGTGGCCCACAGGCTGACCAATGAACTTGGGTGAATCAAAAGCACCAATGTCGATTTTCCGGCCACTGGCAAAGTAATCCGTGGCACCCCGATGAAAATTCCGGTCGGGGTCGGGGCGGAAATAGTGCCGCGTTTGTCCGCTGGACGCGCGGGTGAATTCGCCGCGCTGCTCCATGATTTCATCCAACAGAATACGGTAATGGGCCGTGATGTTCTTCACATAGGCCATGTCCTTGTAGCGTCCTTCAATCTTGAAGGAACGCACCCCGGCATCAATCAAATGCTCCAGGTTGCCGCTCTGGTTGTTGTCTTTCATCGACAACAAGTGCTTGTCGAAAGCCACCACTGCACCACTTTGGTCGGTCAAAGTGTAAGGCAAGCGGCAAGCCTGAGAACAATCGCCCCGGTTGGCACTTCGGCCTGTTTCGGCATGGCTGATGTAGCACTGGCCTGAAAACGCCACACACAGCGCACCGTGAATGAAATATTCGATGGTGGCTGAGTCGCCTACCGCACCATGCACCGCTGCAATTTCCTTCACGGTCAGCTCACGGGCCAGCACCAACTGTGAAAAACCACTGTCTGCCAAGAATTTCGCTTTTTCCACAGTGCGAATGTCGCACTGGGTGCTGGCATGCAGTTGTATCGGAGGCAAGTCCATTTCCAGCAGGCCCATGTCCTGAATGATCAGGGCATCCACACCTGCGTCGTACAACTGCCAAACCAGCTTGCGGGCTTCTTCCAGCTCGGCATCGTGCAAAATCGTGTTGATGGTCGTGAAAATTCGGGCGTGATAGCGGTGTGCAAACTCGACCAGCTTTGCAATATCTGCCACTGAATTGGCCGCATTGGCGCGCGCACCAAAGGTTGGGCCGCCCAGGTAAACCGCGTCTGCACCATGCAGAATCGCCTGGCGACCGATCTCAACGTCGCGTGCGGGGGCTAGCAATTCCAACTCGTGTGGCAACAAACTCATGATTTCACTGGCATTTTCAGACAAGGGTGAACATTATTTCAAAAAGCGGGGCCGAATGAAAGCAAAACCTTGGTTGCCACTGCAATCAGTTTTAATTTAATGACACTGCACGGGCCCACCCCCTGAACAAAGCCCGCTAGAAGCCAAATTCCAGCATTTGACCGCAATCCACTTTACACTTTGTCACAAATCATTTGAGCAGTTTGTGATGCAACCCCACCCCGTTCAGTTCTTCCTCCTCCTTGTCGCACTTGCCCTATGTGGTCAGGCCACAGCATCGACCAACAGCACGGCACGCAATGCACTTGAAACTGTTCAGGACTGGCGGCAAGTCATTCCCCCTGCCACCAGCCCAGCAAAACAAGCCATTGTTCAAGCTCGCAACAGCCGACTTGGAGTTTCTGCCCAACTTCAGTTTGATCTTGAAGAACTGCATGGCACGCTCAAGCCGATTCAGGCTGGGTCCCCGATTTCACTGGAAAACACCTCGACATTCGACGTACAGGTGAGCCACGCTCGCCTGAGAATTTCAGACGGGGTGCTGCAAACACTGGTGCAAACCGAGTTAAGCACCAGCAACGCGCCACTTCGAATCAAGCAGGTACGAACCCGGCCCGACGGGATTTTGATCACAGGCGACATTCGACGCCTGGGCCTTTGGATTCCTTTTGAAATGGAGGGTATGCCTTCCGTGTTGAACAACAGGGAAATCGGGCTGACTCCCAGCCTGCTCAAAGTGGCGGGTATCCCTGTTTACAAGGCCTTGCTGGCGACCAATATTCAATTGCAGGCCCTGGTTGACATGAAATCGAAGGCCGTGCGCTTGCAAGGGCAAGCCATGGTGCTTCGCCTGGACGAATTGCTGCCAGCCCCAGCCATTTCATTTGACCTAGGCGCCATTCAACTCGGCCAGGGTCAAGTGAAAGTGTCATTGGGCAATTCAGACATGCCAGCCTTTTTTTGCGGTACACAATGTCCGGGTAACTTTGTTTACACAACCGGCGGAGAACTGCGAGCAGCCGGCATGCTGCTGTCAGGCCAACCCGCCTTGATCACGGGTGCGCCCAGTGTTGCCTTGCCAGTGAGCTTGCATGAACTGAATCAGCTGATCCAGACCAGCACCATGCAGTTGCGAGCCGATGGTGCAATCTGGATCAGCGCGCAGGAAGGGCCTTTGGGTGAAGACGAATCGGCCTTGCTTGCCAATGGAGAACAGGCCATGAAACAGTTGGATCAACATTTGGATATCCACGGACAGAAACAAGCTGTCACCCTGGCCGTTCACCAGGCCACCCTGTTGTCGAGAGAAGGCATTGAATTGCGTGTTGACAAACTGTTGGCCAGCACCCATGCAACCGATTTGGGTCAGTTACCCACCGCGCCACAAACCGTGTACACCGGTGATATTTCGCTGGATGGCAATGGCCTGAACACGCTGATGAACACATCCCTGTTCAACTACGAAGACAGCCCAATTCGCAAGGTGCGCAGCAAAATAGGAGCACCACTTTTAGAGCTTGCCTTGCAGGTCAGGCCAGAAATTTTTGGCATTCCACTGATTTGGCTACCCGCCAAACTCAGCGGGGAACTGCAGGTGTCAAGCGACAAACTGCACCTTGAGTTCACGCCCACGCAGGTACGGGTGCTCGGTTTATCGGCATTGCCCGTGCTTGATTTTCTTGGCGTGTCGCTCGACAGCCTGATCGGGATCGACCGGCCGGCGGTCAAGCTGACAGGCAATACCTTGCGCATTGCGTTGAACAAGGCACTGCCGCCCTTGCAATTGAACACTCGTCTGCTTGCCATCAAAGCCGGGGAAAGTTCACCTTGGGGGCCATTCCTGCAAATCAGCGTAGGCCTGCAAGCCGAGGACGCACGCCTCGACGCTCAAAGTGTAATGGAGCAGTTGCCAAAGGGCCTGTGGATGAACACGCCAGAATTCACCGCATTGGGCATGCGCACGGGCCCAACGCTGGGCCATGTGTACAACGCCAGGCGCGATGAACGATTGACAATCGACCTGGCCCAATACCCAGACCTGCTCAGCGCCGCCACCATTCGACTGCCCAAAAAAGAACGGGTTTGGGTCAGCATGCCGACACAGCCTTAAAAAATGAACGTGGCTTTAAAGCACCCAGAACAGAGCCATTGGAACAAACAACAGGCTCATCAAATTGCCCATCATCACCAGGGATGCCACACGCTGGGGTTCCAAACCGTATTTCTCGGCAAATACAAAACTGAGCACAGCGGGCGGCAAGGCACCAAACACAATCAGCATGGCAGCATGTTCCGTGCTCAAAGGCAGCAACCAGACACACAGGGCCGCAAATATCAAACCGGTTAGGGGACACAACACGCCACCGATCACCCCCAGTTTCACATCGGAAAAATCAGCCTGGGTCAGGCGCACACCCAAAGAAAACAGCAAGAGAGGAATCGACACATCGCCAATCATGTCGATGGCGAAATACAAGGGCTCCCACACCTGGATGTTCAACACACTGACCAGCAAACCCGCAATCGAGGCAGCAATCACCGGTTCTTTCCACAACATCAGGATCCGGGCATTGGGGCTCATCATCCAGGTACCCAGCGAGTAGTGCAGCGTGTTGCCCACCAAAAACAACATCACCGCAGCGGGTAGGGCCTGTTCGCCAAACGCCAGAATGGCCAGCGGCAAGCCCATGTTGCCGCAGTTGTTGAACATCATGGGGGGCACGAAGATCTTGGCATCAATGCCCAAAAGTCGGCCGATGGGCCAGGCCAGCAACCCGGAACCCAGCACCACGATGGCACCACCCACCGCCAACAACCAGTAGGCCTCTAAGTCAAATGACTTGCTCGCCAGCGCAGAAAACACCAGCGCTGGGACAAAAATTTCCATGTTCAACTGGTTGGCAAAGCGCATGTCCGGCTTTTTGACCCGTCCGTACCAATACCCCAAGGCCACCACCGCAAACACTGGGAAAATTACTGCAACAATGCGCAAAAACATAAGAAACCGTGCGGAAAATGGCTTGAAAGGTCGAAGTGTACTGCAAGGTTTTAATCGGGGCGATTCGGGTTTGTATCGGGGTTGGCGCCAAAGAGCAACTTCAAGGCGGGGTGATTCAAATTGCGCGGGTGGGTGAACGCAAAAAAGTCTTCCACCACGCCCTGCGCGTCACCCATGTGCACCAGCGTGCTGTCGCGCACCACATCTTCAATCAGCAAGGCAGGCACCGCGAACAAGCCCAAACCTGCACGGCCAAAAGTTTCCAGCAAAGCCAGGTCGTCAAACTCTCCCACCACGGTCACTTCAACGCCCACGCTTTCGAACCAGTGCTCCAGCTTCAGGCGCAACACATTGTTTCTGGAAGGCATCAGGAAGGGCGCATGCTGCAGGCTTTGCGGAAAGTTGTCCTGGTACTTCGCCTTCAATACCGGACTGGCAAAAATGCGCACCGGGTAGGTCAACAATTTGGCCACCTGCAAGTGCGCCGTGCCCTGTCCACCCGGGCGTTCTGCCAGCACCACGTCCACACTGTGCTGAACAAGGTCTGAACACAGCGCCTCGAACCGACCTTCCTGGCACACTAGGCGAACCGGCCGCTGCATGCCAAGAATGGGCTCAATCATGTGAAACGACACGGTTTTGGGCAAGGCATCGGCAATGCCTACTGTCAGGCGCAAAGTGTAGTCCAGTTGCTCGTCGCTCAGGCTTTCGGCCATTTGCTCGCCCAACTGGAAGATCTGGTCGGCATAGCGCAAGGCAATTCGCCCTGCCTCGGTCAGCCCCAGGCCACGACCCACGGGCTGAAACAAGGAACGCCCCAAAGTTTGTTCAAGTTGTGTGATTTGACTGGACAGTGTTTGGGCGCGCAGCCCCAAGCGCTCGGCCGCAGCGGTCAGGCTACCGGTGTTTGCGACCATCCAGAAATAGCGCAAGTGGTGATAATTGAGATCAGTCAGCTTCATAAACACTTCGATTAAATCGATTATTCGATAAGCTATTGTTCCATTTATTCTAACATTGAACCAGCGTACACTTCAGTTGTCTATTTCCCCGTAAGGAGGACGCACATGAACACAGAAATTGTGGCTCGGCATCCCGAGATTGACGACACCCTGCGCAGGTATGTGCTTCGGCGCGTGCGCTCGGCCATCAACCAGTTGTCCACGCAAATAAAGAACATCACGGTGAAGCTGGACCGCCGAACGGCGGCATTGCCAGAGCAACGCAACTGTATGATTGAAATTCGGATCGACGGGCAAGCGCCCGTGATCGTGAACAGCGATGGGCCGCATTGGCTCAGCGCGATTGACCTGGCGGTAGAATCTGCAGCTCGCGCAGTTCGCCGCCAACTGAAACACACCCTTCACCAGGTGACACCCTTGCAATTGTTGAAAGGACAACACGCATCATGAAACGCATTGTTTTATTTCTAGCCACCAACATCGCCATCATGGTGGTACTGGGCATTACCGTGAATGTACTGGGCCTGAACCAGTTCATGGCCGGAGGTCAGCTGAACCTGACCATGCTGCTGGCATTCAGTGCTGTATTGGGTTTCGGCGGTTCATTCATCAGCCTCTTGATCAGCAAGAAAGTAGCCAAGTGGAGCACGGGCGCACAAGTTATTGAAACGCCGCGCAACGCCACCGAAGTATGGCTGGTTCAAACCGTGGAACGCTTTGCCCGCAAAGCCAACATTGCCATGCCCGAAGTGGCCATCTACGAAGGGGCGCCCAATGCATTTGCAACGGGCCCGAGCAAGAACAACTCCCTGGTAGCCGTCAGCACCGGCTTGCTGCAAAGCATGAGCCGCGAAGAAGCAGAAGCCGTATTGGCCCACGAAGTGGCCCACGTGGCCAACGGCGACATGGTGACCCTCACCTTGATCCAGGGCGTGGTCAACACCTTTGTGTTCTTCCTGGCCCGCGTGGTGGGCTTCATGGTGGATCAGTTCCTGCGCAAAGACGATTCCGAATCAAGCGGCCAGGGCATGGGCTATTTCATCACTGTGATTGTGATGGAAATTACCCTCGGCATTCTGGCGTCCATTATCGTGATGTACTTCTCGCGTCAGCGCGAATTCCGCGCCGATTCGGGTGCAGCACACCTGATGGGTTCACGCCAGCCCATGATTTCCGCTCTGAAGCGCTTGGGCGGCATGCAGGCGGGTGAATTGCCCTCCAACATGGCAGCGTCAGGCATTTCTGGCAAAGGCGGTGTGATGGCCTTGTTCAGCAGTCACCCCCCGCTTGAAGAGCGCATTGAAGCCTTGTCTCAACAGCGTTAATTGAAAGTGACGCCAGGCATTGCAGCTTGGCACAACAAAAAACCCGCTACGATTTTGGCGGGTTTTTTTTATTCGGCTCATGGATACACGAGATTTGATTCACGGCGTTGGATTCATGGCGTGGATTCATCAAAGTGATTCACCTCAGTGCTTCACATCACACGGCGAACCGTCCAGAACGCCTTGCGCCAATAGGTCTGATTCAAGTCACCCACCACCACGCCATCCCGCGTGGAGGCGTGAAGAAACTGGCCGTTGCCCATGTAAATTCCGACGTGTCGACTGTTGTATCCCGTGCGAAAAAACACCAGGTCACCCAACTGCATTTCGCCCTGCCTGACCTGCGTACCCACATCTACCTGCTCGGCAGTGCTTCTCGGGACGCTGATATTGAAACGTGTCGACATGGTTTGCTGAACAAACGCGGAGCAATCAATGCCCCGTTTGGAATTTCCGCCGAGCTGATAGGGCGTGCCTTTCCATTCCCGGTACTGGGCCATCAGGGCTGCGTGCACTGCGGGGTTTGATGCAACGCTTCCGAAGAACAGCGAACCGTCTGCCAGGCGAATGGAGTCACTTCGACCATCACCGAAAGTGCCACAACCCTGGACCAGGATGGCGCACAGCAAGAGTACCCACGCGTGCCGACCGTGCGCAAAGCACCTCAAACCACTGCCTTCCTTTCACTGAAACGCAACAGGCCTTTGACAAATCGGTACAACAACCAAAGACTCAAAAGACCGTAGATCACGAAGCCAATGAGGAATACATAGGTCAATAGGGATACCACAAACCAGAAGGTACCAATCCAGAATGTGGAAATCAGCCAGTCATAATGGCTGTAGTAAATCGTTCCAGTGGCCTCACCGCGCTTCACATAGCAAATGATCAAAGCAATCAGGATGGGAATGAAAGCCGTGAATATACCGACAGCGCCCAACACATAGGCAATCAGTACGATTGTGCGGTTGGACTCTTCCTGGCTGGATAGAGGCTGAAGCGGGTTGTTCATCAAGGTCTGCCAAGGTTTTAAAGACACCTTGATTTTAGACGACTTCGCACAGAAAAAACCCCGCACGCGGCGGGGTCAGTTCGATCAGTCTTACAGCTTGAGCGCTGCAATACCTGCACGGGCAATCTGGGCATCTTGATCAGACTTCACGCCAGATACGCCGACAGCACCGATGCACTGGCCATCCACGAAAATCGGAACACCGCCTTCCAGCATGCCTTCCAGCTTGGGCACAGACAAAAATGAGGTGCGACCACCATTGATCACGTCTTCCAGCATTTTGCTTTCCCGACGACCCAGTGCAGAGCAGTTGGCCTTGGCTGGCGCAATGTAGGCGCTCATGGTTGGAGAACCATCCAGACGCAAAAGGCCCAGTAAGTGACCGCCGTCGTCTGCCACTGCAATGGTAACGCCCCAGTTGTTCTGGTCGGCTTCGGCACGGGCCGCAGCCAAAATGGATTGAACATCATCGGCAGACAACACAGCTTTGGTTTTCATGAACAGACTCCAATTTGATTTAAAAATGACAAACCGAAGTATGAGGGAGAGTTCCCGTGAAGACTACACAGGAAGTCCCTAATGCATTACAAGACTCAAGATTCGCGGCATGGTTTACAGCACCATCGCTGCAAGACGGGAATTTCCGGGTCAAGGATTGCAACTCAGCCCATCACCCGCAGCCTCACAAGAATCGGGCTTGCCTGCACCACCCTCCCCTTCTGTCGCGGGACGACCTGGCCCCACTTCTGCGACCACACCATTGATGATCTTTCCCGCCACATTTTCAGTGCGGACGACAGACCGGGTTTGCTCCTGCCGCGCCAGTACCACTGCACCTTGCGCCGTGGTCAATGCTGCATTTTCCTGCGGAGACAACAACAAAGATCCGTTGTAGACCACGGGAATGCGGTTCAAATTGCGTGCCCCATCGTAGAAAAAGGCATAAGTGCCGCGACGTTCCGGCCCAGCCAGATACACCACTTGCCCCGGCAACAAATTGCTGCCCTCAAAGGGCAAAACCGTGACAAAGCCACCCAGACCGACCCGGTTCAGTTCACCCACCTCTACACGGATTGCCCCCGCCGAAGCAGCCTGTTGCCCAACACCCGACGATTCGCCAAAAGAGGCCACACTGGTAGAGCCCTGCTGCGTGTTGCTCAGTGGAATCGACAAAGTCAAACCGGCATATGATCTCGAGGTACCCGCTGCCGTGTCGTTGTAAGGCATGCGCGCGCGCAGTTGGGATTCGTCATCCACCGTTGCCAATCCTCGTGAACGAATTGCCACGACATCACTTTCAACCCCATTGCCGGCCACACGCAACTGCACATCGTTGCTGACCGCGAACAAACTGGCGCCTTGTTCCTGCTGGTAAGCAAATGCCTGCCCATAATTCTGCCCCGCCAAAGCTTCAAACTGGCCGTTGATCTGGTTGGTGCTACCCTGATTCACGGGGGCAAGCACCACGGAGCCATTCCGCATGGATTTGAACTGTGTCCTGGAGTCAGCCGAAGTGACGATCTGCCCGGACTCCTGATGAATCACCGCGCCGGCCAAGGTAATACGGCCCAGGCCAGTCAAGGGGTCCACTGCATCTTTTGCTGAAAACACATCCAGTTCGGGCGGCAGCATCATCGCGATTTCCGCAGAGGACAAGGGGCGGGGAATTCCTTGTGCGGTGAAGCTCAGCGTACCTCCGATTTGTTCAATGCGACCTTGCAGAATCAGCCGGCCTTCAGCAACAATAGCCCCACCGCGGGTCAAGAGGTCTCGAATGCGCAAGTCACCCTGTGCAGACACATTGGTTTGCTCGGCATTCACACTCACGGTTTGTGCAAATACATTGCTTGCATTCTGCAAGTTGACAGACCCGCCTGCTGCGTTGAATTGGGCGTCACCCTGAACCATCAAACGGCCGGTTTGCGACACATCATTGGCCGTGACATTCAGATCCTTGTTGAACACTGAATTGGCAAACACCACATTGCCACCCGACACCACTGCGCGGCCTTGTACATTCAATGCAAGTGCACCAGTCGAGTCAAATGTTTCCAGATTCAGATCAGAGGCACTGCCCAATTCAATCAGCTTCTCTGACTGAACCTGCGTCACCCCATCGAACCGGTTATCAGATTGTTTCAAGGTAATTTTGTCCGCAGTCAAAGTTGCGTTATTCACCGCGATGGACTGATTTTGGGTCAACTCCCCTTTCACGTTCACAGTGGTGGAACCCTGCACAACGGTGTTACTCAACAACAAATTGTCGGCCTGCAGGTTCAGGTCACCCTGTACCTGTGCTGCAAACTGCATGTTTTGTCCTTGAACAACCAGTGAATTTGAATCGGCCAAAGCAACGCGGGCTTGCTCTTCATTGCGCGCCTGAATGTTCACCAGGCCGACAAAATCATTGGATGTGTTGCGCAGTTCAATGTTGTTTGCCGTGAAATTGCTTTGCCCCTCAACCCGAAGGGCAGCGCTTTGACGCACCTCATTGGCAACAATATTCAGATCCTGAAGCGAACCCAAGGGCCCCAACACCACGGTTTGTGCAGCAAGGGTGAGGAAATCAACCTCCCCTTGAATTTTCAGATTGCCCTGGCTTGTCAAAACCGCCTGTGCGGCCCCTTCCAATTGCACCGAATTCCCAGTTGTGCCATTTGACGGATTGGTAGAGGCACCCCCAAGCGAGTTGGCGCTGTGGTCCAGCTTGATCTGGCTGGCTTGAAGCAACAAATCCGATTCCGTGATCAAGGCGTTGCTTTGCACCAGGGACTGGGCAGCAAACTGCGCAGCACCTTGCACCCGACCTGAGATGTCCAGTGTATTCTGATCATTCACGACAGCATTGCCCGACACGTTGAGCGCTACTTCTCCCTGAAAATCATTGGCCTGGTGGCGAAGTGCCACATTGTCGGCGCTCAGGCGTGCCGCCCCGCGAACCCGCAATGCATCCCTTTGCGACAAGTTGCGGGCTTGAACATTCAGTGTTCCCACTTGGCCTTGCAATGACAAATCACCTGTAGACACAAGGTTTGCGTTGTCGGCGGCGATGGCCACATCACCCGTGGCGCGCAGTTCATTGACATTCAAATTTTCCGCTTGCGCCGTCAGGTTGTCACCTGCGAAGGTCATCGTCAAATCATTGGAATCGACAATGTGTGCGGTGGCTGAGTTCACACGCAACTCACCGGAAAAGTCGTTGCCTGTATCAGTCAGACTCACCGTGTCTGCAACCAGATTCAACCGACCTGAAGTTTCGGCAGCCTGGGTTTGGGTAATCACCGAGGCTTGCAAGCGGGCGGAATCCTGAACATTCAACCGGTTCAAGTGAATGGTATCTGCACTGAAATTGCCGCTTTCAACCTGTACACCGCCAAGCGTTAAAGTGTTGCCTGCCTGAATATCGGCCGTTCCCGCCTGCCCTGTGAGCAGCAGGTCATTGGCATCACGAACGGTTGCATGGCCACTGACATTCAGGGCAAGCGAACTACCGAAATCATTTTCTGCGTTGTTCAAATTCACACTGCCACCACTCACCGTGGTGCTTGAAGACACACGCAAGGCACCCGCCTGATTCACCTGCCTGCCAGACGCAACCAGGGTTTCTGTCTGAGTGGCCGCAAACCGTAGCGTTTCACGTGCGGAGGCTGTCAGGCTTTTAGCCTGCCCACCTACAGTGAGGTTGCCTTGGGCACTCAGGTTGGCCGCGTCTGTGGCATTCAAAGCCACGTCACCCCCGAACGTGTTCCCTGCCGAATTCAAGGCAATTGTTGTGGCTGTAAATTCACTTGCGTCGGCAATACTCAGCGCAGCGGACTGACCAATCGAACCGGCAGCCTGGGCTTTCACACTGCTCGCCCGCCCCTGCAATCGCAATGCGTTTGCATCACGAAGTGACACATTGCCTGCTGAATCCAGATCAACTACGCCCTTGAAATCATTGCCTGAATTTTGCAGGTTCACAGTGCGGGCGCCCAGTCGGGTGTTCCCTTCCACTGTCAACGCGCCTTGCTGGCTGACGCTGCCACCATTCAGCGTCAAATTCCCTGCTGCCCTGAAGTTCTGTAATTCAATCTGGTTTGCAGTCAATTCGATGTTCCCGGAATCCAGACTGGACACGCGCAAGGTACCTGTACTGAGCGCGGTCAACGATTGGGCCGAACCAAGCAATTCCAGGTCACCGGCGACATCAATTCTTGCCGTGCCGGTTGAATTGACATTCACGACACCGTTGAAATTGTTGCCTGAATTGTCGAGATTGACTTCACCACCGGCAAGCGTGGTTGAACCCGCCACCGACAATGCCCCAGACTGGTTGATGCTGCCACCCTGCAAAGTCAGATTGCCTGCTGCTGTCAACCCGTTGATGGTTACTTCCGAAGCCTGAATTTCAGCCGAATTGACAGTGCCTGCCACTTGCAACTGGTTGGAATTCAGCAGACTGGTTTGCCCGCTCACACTCAAATTCACCTGGCCTTGGAAATCATTTCCAGCATTTAGCAATTCAAGTTGCCCGGCAGTCAGGGTCGCAGAATTTTCCACTGCCACCGCACCAGACTGCCCAATGCGATTGGCGCTGACATTCAAACTTTCAGCATTGAGTTGCCCCAGTGTGACCTGGCCGGCTGGCCCGGTGCTTGCACGCAAGGTCAGATCGTCTGCCGTACCTTGTACAAGCAAATTATTCTGGTCCGCCAACGCCACTGAGCCTGTACCGTTCAGGCTCACCGCCCCTTCAAAGTCGTTCAGGGAATTGTCCAGGCGAACAACTGAAGCGTTGTCAATTTGCGTGGTGCCACCAATTGTCAGTGCGTTTGAATCACCGGCACCTTGAGTGATTGAACCGCTGGCTGATAACACGATATCGCCCGTGACTTGCAAACCATTCAATGCAATATTTTCTGCTTGTAGCGTGGCGTTTCCGACATTGCCTGACACAGAAAGATCTTGATCAGTGCGCAAGCTGAGTTGATTGCCCACATTGGCATTCACTGTGCCCTGAAAACGGTTGAAAGCATTCGTCAGTGTGACTGCATCCGCGTTCAGTTGCGTTGTTCCTCCAACCCGCAACACGCCAGTCTGGGTGACGGTTTGGGCATTGACCGCCAGGCTGTCTGCATTCAGGCTGCCCATCGACAGATCAACTGCACTGAAGGTTGCAGCGCCAGAATTTCCCTGAACAACCAGTGCATTCACATCTCGCAGTGTGGCCTGATTGCTTACATCCAGACTGACGGTGCCTGTGAAGTCGTTCTCAGACTGATCAAGGGCAACGGTGTCGGCTTCAAGCTGCGCAGCGCCGCCAACCCGCAACACGCTGGTCTGTTCAATTTCCCGGGCTGTCACGTTCAAACTGCTCGCGGTATCGAGAAGATTGATGTCCCCGGTCAGGCGAACCACATCACCCTGAATCTCGATTTGTGATGCACGTGCAATGTTGGCCGTGTTGATGACGCTGGCTTGCCCCCCTGCCTGGGAACGGGCAAGAAGTACAATTTTTCCGCCTTGTGCCAACACCTCGCCCAACTGATTGATCACCGCGTTGTCGTGGCCCGCAATCACATTCAGTACAAGATCGGTGCCCGCTGTGTTGACTGTAACCTCGCTGGCTGCAATCATCTGAACAGCCGCGCCAGCGCCACTGGCATTCAGAATGCCGTTGTTTTGTATCCCCGTGGAAATGAATGCAATGTCTTTGGCGTTGATTGTGCCGTTGCTGGTGATTGTGCCACCCGTATCAGTGAGTTCAAACTCGATGAGGCCATTGCCGTTTTGAGTGCCGGGTTTGAGGGTCAAGGTGGAGGCCACAAGCCCCCCGACGTTCACTTCGGAGTTTGCGCCAAACACAATGCCATTTGGATTGATCAAGAACACTCGGCCATTGGCACTCAAGCGCCCAAAAATCTCCGATGGATTGCTGCCCAGAACACGGTTCAGGATGACCGAGTTTGCGTTGGGCTGCTCAAACACCACCACCTCGTCGACAGGCACCGAAAAATCATTCCAGTTGGCCAGCGCACGGTTGGAGGGTGTGGCTGATTGGGTGACAGTGGTGGTAGCGCCGTTTGTCTCCACCGTGACATTGTTTCCAGGTGAACCATTGAAGCTGGGTGCGGCGTGCAGGCCTGAAGCGCAAACCATGAGCACGGCTGCAGCAAGTGGCTTCAAGGCAAAAGAACGGTGGGGCATGATAGCTTGGGTGTACATGTGCCGAACCCTCTTAGAAGTAATAGACATAAGATGCAAAAATTCGAGGGCTTTGCGGCTTGGGGTCTGATCGCCGAATTCCTGCCAGTTCCCAGGCCAAACTCAGATTGAACGTGAACACGTTCTGGCGGTCCCAAGCCAGTGCAATGCCATAACCAGCCAGCTCGGCATGATTGTCAAAACCCAAGGGACGAGTGCCGGCGTCTTTACGAAAGCGAACACGACCTTGATCGTAGAAAAAGTTGAGCGACATTTCGCGCGCGCTGGTTCCCAACCAGCTTGCAGAAGGCAGATAGCGCACTTCCAGTGTCAACAGGTCGCAGCTATCGCCCGATGTCTCACCCTGGGCAAAAGCGCGCACCGCGGTGGCTCCACCCAGCGAGCATTGCTCGCTGCTGTCCAGATTGTCCAGGGCATGCTGCCCACGCGCAAAACCCCACAACATCAATTGGCCTGGGACAACAGACTGAAGACGACCCAAGGAATAATTCACTCGCGTGGCCTTGATGTCATCGTCAAGACCAAACGGCACGCCTGCGGGATAAGTGACTTCGCTTTCCTCAATCGACAAGCTGAAGAAACTCAGGCCACCACCCAACGCGCTGTCACGGGCGTCACCACTGACGGACACACGGTAGGAGTCCAGTTCTTTCACGGTTTCAAGTCTGGCCAAAGATCGCCGATCCGTGAATTCCTTCTTGTCGTAACCCACCAGGGCAAACAGATTCAGGTTTCGAGACCGGACCAGCGGATACAAGGCAAACACACCCAGGGACTCCGCATCACCATTCAAGCCCAAGGGGAAATCATTGTCGTTCAGGGCATAATTCACGGAGGAAATATTGGCGCCCAGCTTCAAGCCATTCGAACCCACGGGCAATGTGTAGCCCAGCAAAGTGAAGTCGAGCCCACCGGTTTCAGACTGCAAGTGACTGGCGGACAATGAGTCGCCCAAACCCAAAGGGCTTTCCCACGACATGGACGCGATACCCCGGTATGTGCCTGCAAATCGGGATCCGTTTGCATCGAGCCCGACACTGCCTGTCAAGGCCTTGTCATTGGAAGGTGTGGCCACCAGAATCGCCTTGCCCGGCTGAGTGCCGGGCTTGATTGCAAACGACATGCGAATACCCCGCAAATCGTTTAGCAGAAACACCACTCGCTCCACTTCACTGACACGAATCACGGTTCCCGGTATCAGGCGATTCAAGTGTGACTCCACAATATCCCGATCCACACGAAGTGGCTCAGCAGGCCAGTTCACCTCGACTGACTCCAGCACGCCAGGTAACGCCTGAATGGTCACCACGCCTTCCTTGATGTCTTGTGCAGGCAGGTAGGCATAGGCCAGGTACAGCCCCGCTTCGCTTTGCAGATAGGCGGTGACAATTTGCGCAGCGCTGCTGAGGTCTTCAAATGAACGGGATGTCCCGGTGTAGGGTTGCAGGCGGGCTTGAATGGCCTGTTCATATTGAGGGTCAAGTCCTTCGAGCCGATAAGCTGTGACCGTCAGGTAATGGTCATTCAGGGGTTTCCCAAGTTCGGGTGCTGGGTTTTGTGCAGCCCCTTGTACATCTGGATTGTCAACAAGTGAGCCTGTGTTTTCTCTTCCTGATTCAACAGGTGCTGAATTCAAAAAAGGCGTTGGCGTTGACACCTGGGCATGGCCGTGCATAGAGAACATCGCCAAACAAATGGCAACTGCAAATCGGGGAGAAGACATGGCAAAAACACTTAAAACTAGGGCGAACCGGATTGAAACATCAATTTGGAGAAACAAAAAATGGCGTCATTGGCCTGGCATCAACCATTCGAATGACACCCTTCACCAACAAATACAAGAATGCTGCTGAGATTGTCAGACTGACCTTGAGATCGACTCAGGGCCAGTTGGTGAATGTGAGAACTGCACCCGCTGTCATGCTTCAGGTTGCTGCCCAACAAGCCGAGTTCTTCATCGGTGAAATGCTCCCACAACCCGTCGCTGCACAAAAGAAACCAGTCCCCGGGCGAAACCGCACAGGGCAATGACACGTCCACCTGCAATTGTTCCGCCTGTTCGCCGATCGCGGTGTACAGGGCATTGCGGGCCTGCGGAAACTCAGGCTGCTGTTGGTCTTTCATCCACTGCAAGACACTGTGGTCTTTGGTGCGCCTTAACAAAGCCGCATTGTTGAAATGATAAACACGGGAATCCCCAACATGAAGCCACGTGGCCTGAGCAGTTTTCCTGTTCAACACAAGGACACAAAGCGTGGTATGCATGTCGGCGAGATCGGGGTGGGCCTGCTGTGCCTCCAGCACAGCACGGTTGGCCTGGTGAGCGATGCCCAACAGTTGACGTGCGTCCTGAGTCGGGCGCTGGGCAAACGCTTTCAAAAACGCACTCACTGCCTTTGTCGCGGCCACCCCGCCGCCCTGATGTCCCCCGGCCCCATCCGCAAGTGCACACACCAGGTAATCCCCAATGTACTGACAAGCCGAATGGTCCTGATTCTCGGCACGGTGCCCAATGTCGCTGCGTTCATGTACCTGAAAGGACAATAGACTGTCTTCACCTGAATTGCCCAACTGGATGGTCAGCTCCATGTGTCTCCCAGGGTGTTGTAACGGGCGCAATACAGATCCCAAAGTCTGGCCTTTCGGCTTGTGCTCAGTCCCAGTTTGAAAGTACCCGACTGAGCCAGTTCGTCTTGCAGACTTTGCGGACTCAAAGTGGACTTGACCTGCATCATGACGGCCTGGCTGTGCTCAACGCTGAGCTGCATGTGCGCCAGAATGTCCTGACACGCTTGAATCAAGGCCTGCTCACCTGACAAATACGCTGGGGAAGACTGATCAAGAAGACGGTTCAAGGCCTCATCCACAGTCGCAGAAAACTTCAGTGGGTTGTTGGCCTTGCTGGAAATGGTGGTGAAACTGCCAACGGTTTCCTCTTGAAAAACCCGGCGAGCCTGCAGCAACTGCATGTAACCTTGCACGCTGATTTTCAACAGTGCCTTTAACTGTGCAAATTCCAAGGGGTCAATCGCAGGCGAAGCCGACAACGCAGCTTGCTGCGGTGAACCCGATCTTTCTTGAGAGCCGACGTACATTCGTTGAGCCAGCACAGACGGTTTACACAGATCTTCCGACGTATCACGACCGAGTGGCGATTCCAGCCCTGAAAGCAGATCATCGATACTCAATGCTGGCGGTGCCCCAGGCCACAGCGAAGCCAGGGGATCAATCGATTCAGGCTGCAAGAACTCGGGCAGAGTCGACCAATCCGCATTCACCTTGCCCAGGCTGATCATGCAATCGCCAATCTTCAGCACATCGCCCACATTCAAAGCCACTCGCATGCACTGTGACAGAGGCTTTCCGTTAAGCAATGTGGCATTGGTACCCAGGTCGGTCCAATGACACCGCAGCGCATCGCAATCCACTTTTGCATGTTGACGGGACATCACTCGATTGGGGTCTTCGATCACCCAACTGCAATCCGGGGATCGGCCGACCGTGCCCCCTTCCATGGGCACAATCCATTGCATTGAAGCGCTTTCTGAATTGAGCATTGCGCCAACAAAGGCATCAAGTGTAAAGACGAAACTGGAAGTCATGGATCTGCTCATCGCAATACAAACACCTCTCCACCAAGCACACCGACATGCATGGGCCACTGCTGGCGGTTGGGGTGCTCAGTTGAATCAAATTGAAACAGAGGCTGGTACATGGTGTTCAAGAGTGAGTACACCGAAGAATGGCGCACTTTGTGAAACAGCCAGGCGCTGGAATCAAGGGACTCTTCAGACAGGGTGAATGTTGAGCAAAGCAGATTCATACGCGAAGAAAATGCAATGTGAGCCTGTTGCAAATCAAGGCCATATGCGCTGGCCACTTCCTGATTGCGTACGGAAAAATAGGGCAGCAACAACGCCAGTTTCCGCGCTTGAAACAAACCCGCCAATTGCAATACGAAATCTTGAATCTTGATGTGGTCGTTTTCATCTGCCCCGGATTGCAATACATCCAGATATCGCCAGCGACTAAACGACACAGGCAGGTTCACTGTGACATCCAGCATTCGACCCTTTTTAAGACGCTGCCCCTTTTTGAAATTCTCGACCAAATCAAACAGCACATGGGCTTGTACAAGGCTTTCGGTCCCCCTGTCCTTTTGAAGCTCGACAGACACCTGAACAGCACAATCCACTGTGGTCAATGTCGTGTCCAACAGCAAACCCTGAGGGCCCAATGCGAGCACTTGAATCCTGTTTTCACCCGCCTGAATGAACTCGTGCACCGGAAGGCGCACTTCCTGACCTGCGATCAACTTGCAAAGCACCATGCCATTCAGCGTTAAAAGTGCATCCCGGCCCTGGATATGGGCTCGAATCAAAAGGGTTTTATCCATGATTCAAATTCCAGGTGTGGATTGGTGATTCAGGCAACAGGTACCATTTACCGGAAGTCCACCCAAGCATGGCGTCAACACCTTGCCATTCACACGCCAGTTGCGAGTGACCCAGCTCCAGAGTCAGATCAAGACAGCGGGTCTTCGGATCGACATTGGCAACAAGATGAAGACTTAAGTAACCGGCAATCGGATTGGCCAGATTCAGGACTGACTTGCCCACACAGATGGCGGAACTCAGTTGTATGTGCAAGGGAATCCTTTGTTGTCGAATCAGCAAAGGCACCCCCAAAGGCAACTGCCCCTCTGGAAACTCGCTCGCCAGCGACCAATCCATGTGAAAGTCCCTGAGCAGAGAAATGCTGAGCTGAACAAGGCACCCTTCATGAATCAAACTGCCCTGCCACTGAATGCCATCTGCAGACAAACTGACACGCAAGTTACCGTGTGTGGCATACACAAAACCACCTTCCTTGCTTTCCCACCCCGCGCTGAAAGAAAGGTCTGCCTGCACCACCGGTGCCTGCAAATGCAGTGTGGCTTCACGCAATATGCTGGAATTTTTCCAGTTTGACTCAAAACCTTGACTTACAGAATCGGGCAACTCAAGCCCGCGCTGTTGATAATCCAGGCGGGCTTGCCTGGCATCCACAAGCCGCATTTTCTGTACTGGTGCAAAGCAGTGCGCAGCCCCCATGCCAATCTCGCAGTATTCAAACACCGGGTGCGGGCTGACACGCCATGGATCAGACCACAGGGCACCTTGACACACCTGCGAGAGCAAACGTGACAATGGAAACAAGGCGGACGCTTTGTGCTGGAATCCGGATACCGTGCGAAGAAAAGTCGCTTGATTGTGGATTGCGTCAAGAGAAGCACACTTGGCTGGCCCCTCGTGCAAACACGGTAAATCAATCGAAGTGAAGGTGGCCAATGAAGAAGACAGACTATCCAGGCAATCCGGCTCGGCTTGCGGATGAATCCAGGCCTTATTGAAAACCCCAACACCCGAAAACACCCGATGAATATGGTGGAATGCGCCGTTGGGCACACTGGCCCTCAAGGCCTTCGACACGCATTGCGCAACCAATACCTGGGCATCCGTTCCTTGAAGCATTGATTCAACATCGAAATTACCGGCCATGGCACTGAAGATGACACAGGCCTGTTGGTATGCGCTATGAATTCCGCGCATACCAAGATCGTCTACCCACTGGCGGATGACGTCGGGAAAGTCAGCACGCGCAGAGTACTGTTGACCCACATCCAGTTCGGCTAGCAGAGCCTGGATTCGCAACACATGATCACGCGTTGCAAGCGCTTCAAATTGCGCTTTCAACTCCAGCGTCAACATCATGAGGCGCCCTTGACCTTCAAACAGCCATCATGCTGGCTGAACAGCTGAACACCATCCTCTGATGCAAACGCAAACGATTGGATGGGGCCAAACAGGCGGACCAGATCATCCCCTTCTAAACCACGCAATACCAACTTCAAGTAGCGGGGGTCGAACCATGGCCAGAGGCGATTTTGACCCGCTTCGTCTTGCAGCGTGCGCATGCGACGCAAATGATTTTTCAGGACGGCGATGGGTTGGTTTTCAAGCGCCAGTGCAAAACCCTGCGCAGCAGGTTTCCAGATCCAGGATTGCAAATCGCCTAGCGCATGACTGCCCAATTTGACGAGGGACACCTTACAGTCCACGACGACAGCACCGCCCAACGACCGCCCATGAAATGCCGGGAACTCAGCATCGGGAATGCCTTGAAACAACAACTCGCTGGGGGCTACACCGTAGACAGACAGCATTCTGGATCAGGGAATTGGGTCGACTGGCGGCTCTACCACTGCCGGGGCCTGCGCCGTTTCGGGCGGCGCGGGAGCCGCACTGGCTGCGCTTGCACCCCCGCCCCCGCCATTGACAGAGATGGAAGGACCATTGAACACGATGCCCGAAGACGAAATAACAATGGACGAGCCACCCACGTTCAGAGAAAGGCTGGATCCTGCCGTCAACTTGAGCGTGGAACCTGCTTTGACATTGCCCTGTGCAGAGGTGCTGAGGCTGAGGTTGCCATCCGCCTGCAAATCTGTACTGCCATTTGACTTGATGGAACATTGGCCGGTGGTACTTACTGCAATTTGCCCCTGATTGATGACACCCAAAAGCCCCTGTACCTTGGCCAATAAATCATCGTTGACAGTGAGGTGCAAGGCCTGCTCAATTTGCTGGCTGAGCTTTCCCAATACCGTGCGCGACACATCCTGCTTGATTTCTTCGATCAGGTTGCCATGGATAAGGCGATGTGAATTGTTGCCAATTTCCTCGTGACTGTCGTTTTTGATCAGGCTCAAGTAGTCTTTTTCAGCCTGAAACCAGACATATTCGCTGCCCAGCTTGTCTTCAAATCGCAACTCATTGAAATTCGACGCTGAACCATTTTCGCTGGAATGCGTTCGCCAGCCCGACACGGTTTTGTGGTCTGGTAGTGGGTAAGGCACCTGTTGTTCAGCGTTGTACGCCACACCAGTGACCAATGGCCTGTCAGGATCCCCATCCTCGAAAGACACCACGACTTCCTGTCCGATCCGCGGAATTGCGATGAAACCCCAACCTTTCCCAGCCACCGGTGAGGCCACGCGGACCCAACAGGAGCTGTCTTCGTTGCGTTGGCCATACCGGTCCCAATAAAACTGCACCTTGATTCGCCCAAATTCGTCAGTGTGAATTTCCCGCCCTTCGGGTCCCACCACCAAGGCTGGCAGGGGCCCTTTGACATGGGGCTTTCTGGATTTGCGTTCAGGGCGAAAAGGCTGACGGGCCTCAATGCCCTGAAACTGGCAATCAAAGCTGGACTGGGTGCCGCTGCTGGCCTCGGGCTCTGCCTCGTGAATGTTCACCAGGGTACTGATGACCAACAGGCTTTTGGAAAACGCGGCGTTGTCTTGGCATACAGTGGAAATCAGGTGGCCGTTGCACACCCCCCTTGCCGCGGTGCTTGCATGAAACACCTGCTGGCGGCTTTGCGCCTCCTCACACCGAAGCCGACTGTAGTGCGCGCCTTCCCCTTCATTGTCGTATTCGCCTGGATATTCAAAAACCTCGTAGGCTGCGTTATACCCTTCGGTGTTGCCTTGCGATTTCGCCAACAACGATGTCGACGGTGTTTTGAAGTTGTAGTCGGAATGCGCATGCCGGGGTGGCTCGATCGATTTGCGCAGGGACATCCCAGCAATCATTTCTTCCGGCGTAAGGCGTCCACCGACCACTGAAGGATCATAAGTCAGTGAGGCGTAAGCAGGATAAGTGGGATGAGCAGAGGCGGAATCCACCAACACAAGTGTGTGCTGGTTTTTCGTGTGTTCAAAAAAGAAGTAGATGCCTTCCTGTTCAAGAATGCGTCGAACAAAATTGAGATCACTTTCACCAAACTGCACCACGTAATCCCACACGCGTTTCACGCCCTGTGTGCGATCAGAAAAACGCACGGCAGAATGACTGTGCCGCGCAATCACCTCCGCAACAATGGCAGTCACGCTTTTATTCTGGTAAACACGAAATTCCTGATTCTTGCCGAGCAGCCATGTCCAGGATTTCAATTCCAGGCGATAGCCACAACGTCCGCCTGCAGCCATGGAAGTCTGTTCCATTTCCACGATGACACCATCGAAGTAACGCAGGCTCTGGCCCCGGGTCTCAAATGCCAGACAAACCGTTTTCCCGAGAAAATCATCTGCATTCAAGGAGGCAGAATCAGACTCCAGGGAAATTGTGCCCGTGCTGTTTTCAGACAGGGACTCGTGCAACCTTGCGGAGCGAAAATGCATTTCGTCCAGCGGGGCTGATCCGCTTAATGTGATCAATCTGTTCATTGCTGCGGCGAATCGTCCCGATCAAGGCAAGCGGCTGATTTCAACACGCCGATTGGCTGCGGAGAAAGGGCGCTCGGCGTCGGCGAGACGGTCAGCGCCTTTGCCCTCAATTCGCAACAGGGCGGGTGAAACACCCTTGTTGGTGAGGTAGCTTTTTACTGCTTTCGCGCGCTCTGCGGACAAAGCCTGATTCAACAACACATTGCCGCTGGCATCGGCATGACCCGTGACGAGAATTGGTGGCGTGCCGGCTGGGCGATTGCTCAGTACCTCGGCAAACACATCAAGCTGTTTTTTCAGATCTGCCGGCAGTTCGGCAGACCCCAATTGAAAGTGGGCATTGGGAATTGAAAAGCGCACAGCGGGCTTGAAACCCATGCACTTGAAACCATTTTTACGCAGCTCTTCGCAGGCCTCCTCAGGGAAAAGACCTTCCTTGACCTGCTCGGCGGCGGGAACTGTATTCCCCAAATCAACCACCAATGATTCTGCGTAAGACGGGACACTGAATGCGAGTGCCAGCGGCGCAATAAACGCGAACTTCGCGATGTGTTTTTCAAACATAGCTACTCCAAAATAGGTAGGTCATCGGCAAAAAAATCACCTTAAAAAATCTCGTGTTAGGATTTTTCGCAACTTGGGCGATGAGTCTATTCCATTTGAAAAAATCCGTTCAAAGAGTGATACATCCCCACAAACCTAGAGTGAATCCCCACCCCCCGATATGACTAAAAACAGCCGAGTGATCTGGAGCGAAGGCCTCTTCCTTCAGCCTCAACATTTCCAGCAACAGGAGCGGTATTTCGAGCATGAGATTCATGTTCGATCCTCGCATTTCAATGGGCATTTTCATGGCTTCCACACCTTGCAGCTCGACCCAGACTTGCTGTTGGCCGGCACAATTGGCGTGCTCAAGGCCACCGGATATTTTCCGGATGGAACCTACTTTTCGATTCCAGACAAGGATCCGGCTCCGCCCTGCCTGACACTGGCCAGTTATCCTGGTGCCCGAAAGGTCATGTTGTCGCTGCCCAGCCCACACTGGCATGCCCACCAACTCGAATGGCAGGAAAACGGTGACCACGCAGACAGGCAAGGCCGATTGAAATTTGTGGCGGAATCCGTGGAAATGCCCAATCACTTCGACCCGGAACTTGAACCGCAAAGCGTCGATATCGCAAGGCTGGCCAGCTTCCTGAGTGTGGACACGCAACACCAGGAAGGCCATGTTCAATTACAGGTGTGTGAATTGCTTGCATCAAAGAATGGGGAAGTTCGCATCAACGACGCGTTCATTGAGCCCTGTCTGTGCAGCTTGCAGAATGCGAATATTCGCCGGGCGCTGGAAGCGGTGCTGGCCTTGCTCGAAAGCAAGATCAGGCAACTGCGCCAGCGACGGGTGCGAAAGGGAAGCCACAACAGTTCGGAAATCGGTGACTTTCTGCTGCTGCAAGCCTGCGTGCAACACCGACTGATTTTCGCGCACTTGCCGGGCAGCAAACAGGTTCACCCCGAGGCTGCTTACCTGCGCCTGCTGGCATGCCTGGGTGCAGTGACCCTCTACGGCGACGACAGCGCGGCCGATTTTTTACCCAGCTACGACCACGACAACCTTCGCCTGTGTTTTGATGCTGTGCTGAATGCAATTCGAAACGCCCTGGCAGGCTTGCATGACCAGCATGCAATCCAGATTCCACTGACCACCAAACCAGGCGGTATTCACATCGGCCAGATTGCAGACCGCACGCTGGTAGGCAATGCCCATTTTTATCTGTCGGTTCATGCCCTGGCACCCGAAGATCTGATTCAACGCCTGATGCCCAGTACGGTCAAAATTGGCCCGGTGGAAAAGCTTCGCGACCTGGTCAACCTCAACTTGCCCGGCGTGCGGTTGAAACCTATCCAGCAAAGCCCCGCAGCAATGCCCTACTACGCAGACCACTTGTGCTTCCAGCTGGAAACCCGAGCTGAACCCTTGTGGAAAATGCTGGAACAAACAGGACACCTGGCCATTCATTACGCTGGTGATTTGCCTGAACTTCGCATGGAGCTGTGGGCAGTTCGGCGAGAAGAGGAGCAATTGCTATGAGCAAGCACGACCCCTTCTCTTCGCTGGGCGGCGAACGCACCATCATCAAACCCAGGTTGGGCAAACCCGCCACTGCCGCGATTGATTCGCTGGACAACCTGCTGGGCCCCAGCCCGCAATATGGGCAACACGGGCAATTCAGCGCGGCGGAGTCCGCACAGGCTCAAGCCAAGTTTGACACCATGCTTGCGCAGCTTAAAGACAATCCTTCCGCCAGCAACAACATGTTGCTGGCACAGGCCAGCCCGCTGCTCCGCATGGTGTGCGCCATGGGCAACGTTGCACAGGTGCCTTCGGCCAAAGCCTTGTCTGCCAGCTGGGCAAAAGGTTTGCTTGAACTGGACCGCGCCCTTGAACAGTTGGGGCGTGTACAGGCAGAGCGTATTTCCATGCGTTATGTGCTGTGCACGTTCATGGATGAACGCGCGGCAAACACGCCATGGGGCGGCTCAGGAAACTGGGCTGCGCACAGCCTTCTGCTTCAGTTCTTCAGCGAGACATGGGGTGGCGAGAAAGTATTCGCGCTGATTCAAAAATTGATGCAAACCCCTTTTGAAAACAGGGACCTTCTTGAAGTGATGGCGGTGATTATCAGCCTTGGATTCAAAGGGAAATACCAAGTGGAGGCCGGTGGCGAAGTGGCGCTTCAGCAGCTTCGAAACCGGTTGTTTCAGCTGGTTCAGACCAGTCCGCTAGACCCATTGACCCCTTTGCACCCGACTTTCTGGAAATCCAGGGCACCTGCATCCGGAAAACGCCTGAACCACATTCCACTGTGGCTGCCAATGTGTGTGCTTTCGGCACTGGGCAGCCTGATTTTCCTGGGACTGTACTTTGACATGAATACTCAATCCGATCAGGCATTTGCCGACATTACAGAAATATCTTTTCCTCCACCACAGTTTCCGCAAGCGCAGGCAGCGCCAGTTGCGCCTGCAATTGGTCTGGGTTTGCCCCGGCAATTGCGCGAGGAAATTGCGGCAGGCTTGCTGACATTGAAGCAGGCCGGGAACAAATCCACTGTCATCCTGGTGGGCGATGGCCTGTTTGAATCAGGAAGTGCTGACATCGATCCGAAAGCGCTTGCCTTGGTGGACAAGGTGGCGCGGGAACTGGCGCTTCACCCGGGGCAGATCACGGTCACAGGCTACACGGATAACCAACCGATTCGATCAATCCGATTTCCATCCAATTGGCAGCTGTCATCCGAACGCGCAGAAAATGTGGGCCAGCGCATTGCCGCTTCTTTACCAAACACAGCAATTGCAACCGAAGGGGCTGGTGCTGCAAATCCCATTGCACCAAACAACACGGCTGCGGGCCGAGCCCTGAACAGGCGAGTTGAAATTGCACTGATCCACGCCCAGTAACCCACTAGAGTTCTCTATGTTTTTAAGACTTGTATTCTGCCTTCTGGCTTTTTTCGGGTTTCTTGCGCTTGTCTGGTTTGTCGGACCCATTGTTTCGATTGGCGAATACAAGCCGCTTGAGGGACTTTGGCCTCGGCTTGTCGCCTCCGGCCTGATAGCCCTGCTGATTTTAGGCCCGCTGGGCTGGCGTTGGTGGACAGTGAGAAAAGCCGAGCAAGCATTGAAGGTGGGGCTGACACGTCAGGATGAACAATCCCGCGTGCAGTCTGCGAAGCTCCGGGATATTTTTACGGAAGCGGTCAACACGCTGAAAAAGCACCAGTCCCGCAAGGCCTGGTATCAAGGCAAACCTGGCCTGTACGAGTTGCCATGGTACGTGATGATCGGTCCACCTGGCAGTGGAAAAACAACTGCTTTGAAAAATGCTGGTCTGCGCTTTCCCTTGCAAGACCATTTGGGAAAAGATTCTGTTCAGGGTGTGGGAGGCACGCGCAACTGCGACTGGTGGTTCACTGACCAGGCGGTACTGATTGACACGGCCGGGCGTTTCACCACACAAGACTCTGACCAGATCACCGATGCGACCGCCTGGAATTCATTTCTTGGCTTGCTCAAACAGCACCGGCCGAAACAACCCGTCAACGGTGTCTTGCTGACATTGAGCATTCAAGAGTTGCTGGATTCCCCCACGCAGCGCAAGGAAACTGCCAGAAAAATTGCTCAACGCCTTCAGGAAATGATCCGGGCCCTGGGCATGTGCCCGCCGGTGTATGTGCTGGTGACCAAACTGGATCTGTTGTCGGGTTTCAAGGAAACATTCGGCCGCTTGAGCGAGCAGGAAAGAGCGCAAGCATGGGGCGTGAATTTTGAGCACCCAAACTCGCTTGACACCACTCTGAAAGAAACCCTGCCGCAGGCCCTTGGCGACATGATTGCCCGCTTGAGCGAACAGTTGAATGCACGCCTGGACCGCGAGGAACTCGAACACCGCCGGGTCAAACTGTTTGAGTTTCCACTGGCATTTGCGCAGTTAAAGCCCGCGATTGAAGACCTTTTGCAACAGGCGTTTCAGTGCGGGAGTCCGTTTGAGAAACCCCTCATGCTGCGCGGAGTTTACTTGAGCAGTGGCACACAAGATGGCACTGTGTTTGAGCGCATCCTGTCTGGAATGGGTGCAGCTGGCACACAGACTGATGCAGTGCCACAAGGACAGGGTAAAAGTTTTTTTATCCAGACCATGTTGTCGCAGGTGGTGTTTGCTGAACAGCACCTGGCTGCGTATGTGAAACGCAAAGCCCTGCTGGCCCAAGTAATGTATTTCGGCAGCCTGGGCTGCGCCTTTCTACTGGCGGGGCTGTTGTTGACAGGTTGGTGGATCAGCCATGGCAACAACAGCAATGCGGTGGCCCAGACACTTGAACGAAGCAGTGCCCTGAAAGTTCAGGCTGCTGCATTGCCTACCGAGGCGCAAGTGTCACTTCAACCTTTGTTTGAGGCATTGAATTCACTTCAGGATGTGGCCCAAACAAGCCCGGATGAAATCACGCATCACCTCGGTTTGAATCAGGATGTGAAACTGCAACAGGTCGAGCAACTGACTTACCGGCGAGCATTGTCTGAAGCCTTGATGCCCCATGTGGCCAAGCGTCTTGAGGATAGGTTGAAGGCTGCATTGAATCAGGACATGGAACTGGCTTATGAATCTTTGAAAGCCTATGTCATGATTCATTCCCCAAAACATTTCGATGCGCAGTCCTTGGCCAGTTGGGTAGTTTTTGATTGGGAACAGAATGTGTTTTCTGCCTACGACCCTGACTTGAGAACCCGTGCGGTGTCGCATCTGGAGGCAGCGATTGTGCTGGGAGCACCTACCCAATTGCCAGAGATTGATTCGGAACTGGTCAACACCGCGCGACTTGCAATTGGGACGCAGTCCTTGGAGCAACGCCTGTACAAGCGCATGCTGCGATTCTTCAAACCAGGTTCAATTCCTGATTTCAATCTGATACAAACCGTGGGGGTTAGTGCTGCGGCCGTATTCACCCGGCCCAGTGGAAAATCCCTGAACCAAGGTGTCGATGCGTTTTTCACGCGCGAAGGGTATATCAGCCATGTTCTGCCCAACCTGTCTGCGGAGGCTGCGCGACTGAACACAGAGGCCAACTGGGTCATGGGCGACACCCGTGCAAACTCCACAAGTGAAACCCAGAACCTGCTTCGGAGAACTCGCCAGCTTTACATCGAAGACTACATCACCACCTGGGACAGCTATTTGAAGGACGTGGAAATTCAGCGCCCCACCCGGTTTGATCAGGCGGTGAACCTGGCGCGCGTGCTGGCTTCACCGCAATCGCCCTTGAAGAAATTTCTGGAAGGCGTGTCCACAAACACCAGGCTGGCCGGGCAAATCACCCAGGCTACGTCCAAAGCAGAGGCAGTAGCCAATCAGAAAGCGTCGCAAAGCCTTTCACCCAATGCAGCCTTGCTGGCTGGCTCAGACTTTAAGCCAGTGGACATTGATGTGCCAATTGAGCAGCAGGTGGATGATCATTTCAGCGACATCAATGGTCTGTTTGCAGGCACCCCACCCGGTTATGCGCAAGTGTCCACATTAATGAATGACCTGTATGCGCAGCTTGCAGCAGTAGCCAGTGCCAAAAAAGGCAAAACGGCCCCTCCACCGCCTGCTGCCATAGATGCCCTGCAGGTCGGTGCAGGCCTACTACCAGAACCGGTACGCGCAATTGTGGGGCAATTGGCTGGCCAAGGCAGCGCGCAAGGAAGGGCCGCTGAACGGGCCAACCTGACGGCGGATCTGCGACCCCTGCAGGAAGTGTGTCAGCGCACCGTGGCGAATCGTTACCCCATCCACGCTGGGTCTGGTCTGGACGTGCTCACGGATGATTTCGCCCGCTTCTTCGGCCCTGCAGGTTTGATGGATCAGTTTTTTTCCAGTCGGCTTGCCAGCCTGGTGGACACTGGCACGGGCAACTGGACCTTGAAACCACTGAGCGATGGTTCTCAAGCCACAAGCAATCCATCACTGATCCAGTTTCAAAGGGCGGCCCGAATTCGGGATGTGTTCTTTTCAGGGAACAGACCCGCGCCCGGTTTTGAAGTGGAAATGCGCCTGGTGAATTCGAGCAACCCGGACGATGTGTTCTACCTTGAAAACAATGGTGATTTGAAAATGTTTTCCAGACAGTTCCAGCCAACTCACCGCATTCAATGGGGCGGGCAATCGCCCTCTGCCACACTTCGCGTGCGCGCTTCGGAAGGCCCTTACAAAACCTATTCAGGTCCTTGGGCACTTTTCAGGCTGTTTGATGCCAGCCAGATTCAAAACACGGAACGCCCTGAGAAGTTCAAGGCCAGGTTCACACTCGATGGCAAACAGTTTGATTTTGAAGTGATGGCCAATTCAGCGTTCAACCCATTGCGGCTCAATGAATTGCGACAGTTTCGCTGCCCGGGCAATTTATGAACCAGCAGCACCAAGCACGTCACATCGCCTGGTTTGGAAAACTCCCCTGCATAGGCGATTTCTGCAGCCACAACATGAGCGCTTACTTGCTCGGCGAGCTGGACGACTGGCTGAGCACGGCCATGCAAACTGGTTTTGACACACACGGTACGGCCTGGACCCAGGCTTACTTTGATACACCCATGCACGGCTTTGTGTGGGGTCGCAATACATTGCCAGCCCTGAGAGGGGCACTTTTCGTCGGTGTGATCATGCCTTCTGTGGACAAGGCCGGGCGCGCATTTCCTTTCGTGCTGCTTGAACAGCTTGAGAGCGAGGCGGGCCCCACACTTTCCTGCGCGGCTCTGGAAAACTGGTTTTCTCATGCCCACGCGGTGTGCGCGGATGCGCTGAACGAGGAATGGCCGCTGGAGACGTTGAAGGAAAAGCTTGCGGGACTACCGAAAATTGGTCCGGAATCTGGTGCGGAAGAGGGGCACGACAAAACACTGGCTGTGAAACATGAATGTACCCACTGGTTCCGGATTGATTTTGGAGGTCAGATCAAATGGGCCATGCAGCACCATGGTTTGCCGCGTGAACAAGTTTTCGGCGTTTTGCTGGGTTTGACTTCACAGATTGCATCAAAGACATGAACGACCTCACCGTGATTCAAGCTGCCCCAATAACAACCGGGGACACCGGCCAGCAACCGCTGCAGGTAGGCACCCTGATCGAGGGTTTTGAGATCCGGGGAGTGATCGGCTTGGGTGGCTTTGGCATTGTGTACGAGGCTTGGGATGCAATGCTGGAAAGGCAAGTCGCCTTGAAGGAATACCTGCCTGCTTCGCTGGCGGTGAGACTTCCCAATGGCCATGTGCAAGTGCGTGAGGCGCGACACCGAGGCACCTTTGATGCGGGCATGCGCAGCTTCATCAACGAGGCTCGCTTGCTGGCCCAGTTCGATCACGCGGCACTGGTCAAGGTTTACCGATTTTGGGAAATGAGCGGAACGGCTTACATGGTCATGCCGCTGTATCACGGTATTACCCTCAAAGAATATATTGAACAACGAGAGGTGCCGCTGGAGGAAAGCAGACTTGCACTTTGGCTGGTGACGCTAACCGAGGCACTTGAGGTCATGCACAACCAGCAGTGTTATCACCGGGACATCTCACCGGAAAACATCATTATTCAAACGCACACGGGGCTGCCGATTCTGCTGGACTTTGGGGCAGCCCGACGGGCGATCGGCCATGTGTCACAACCCTTCACGGTCATATTGAAGGCAAGCTATGCGCCAATAGAACAATACGCCGAAGTACTTTTAATGACGCAGGGGCCATGGACAGATGTGTATGCGCTGGCTGCGGTTGCCCATTTTCTGATGACTGGAAAAACACCGCCCTCTTCGGTGGGCCGAATGGTGAATGACAGCTATGTCCCGCTGGTGACAATCGGAAGTCTGCCATTCAGTACCGCACTAAAAAATGCAGTGGACAGGGCGTTGGCCGTGCAACCCCAGGATCGCACCCAATGCATGCAGCAATTTCGGGACGCAATTTTAAATCAGCAGACCGATGTGCTGGATCTGTTCAGTCTACCCGCACAAAGGGACAACTCGCGGCACAACACTGAGGGCCCGGCTGATATCCAACAAGGCAAACATGACTTGAGACGACCCTGGCTTTGGGCCACAGGTGCTGGCCTGTTGATCGTGTCAGGTTTGCTTTGCCTAGTGTGGGTTTTATCTGGCACGCCAAAGGAACCGCTGGAAGTATCGCCCCGCGTGGATACTGCTTTTCAGGCTGTAATAAACCGCGCAAACAGTACTTTGGAAGTTCAGCCGAGGAAAGCCGTATTAAAAATCGGTGATGACTTGCTCCAGTTCGATGTCCGTTCTCCCATTTCGGGGTATGTGGCGGTGTTTGTGCACTCCTCGGACAACACGCTGATCCAACTGCTGCCGAACGCGCGAGTGCCCGCCATTCGAATCGAGTCAGGACAGTTGCTTGAGTTGCCGCCAGCGAATGAGCCCATTCAGGCAGCAGGCCCTGCAGGCTTGAACCAGTTCCTGATTGTGGTCACTGAACAAGCTCGGGATTACGCACACCTGAAACTTCAGGATCATTACGGATTTGGCCTGATCGAACATTCCGTGCAAAATCTGGAAGGAACAAGCCCGTGCAGTTCAACAAATTGCAGGGATCAAATGGCCGCTGGCTGGTTTTCAGTTGAAGAAATGAATTGATTTTTCTGTAGAATAAATTCATAGGGCACGATGTTATTCAAAACATTACATAAAAAGCTCAAAATTCTGGAGACGAAATGAATATCAAAACTGCAGCAGCATTGACCCTGCTGGGCGCTTGCCTGTCCACACCCTTCTCAGCTTATGCTGCCACCACCAAGATGTGCATTTTCGACATTGCCGGGCGCAGTGGGCCGGCTTTTGCACAGGCGCGGGATTATGCCGTGGCCGCAAAAGGTTGGGGCGCCACCATTGAGCTGGAGGCTTACGTGGACGAACGCCTTGCTGCAGAAGACTTCAAGACTGGCAAATGCGATGCGGCTGCAATTTCCACGCTGCGCGGCAGACAGTTCAACAAGTTCGTTGGCAGCATTGATTCAATTGGGGCCGTACCGACTTACAAGCATCTGCGCACAGTCATCGAATTGATGGGTAGCCAAAAGCTGGCTGACAAGATGACATCGGGCTTGTTCGAGGTGGCTGGCATTTTGCCAATCGGCGCTGCCTACGTGATGGTGAATGACCGCGCAATCAATTCCGTTGAAAAAGCCGCAGGCAAAAAAATTGCAGTGCTGGATTACGACAAATCGCAGGCCAAGATGGTTCAACAGCTTGGTGCACAGCCAGTGTCCAGCGAGGTTATCAACTTCGGCACCAAATTCAACAATGGACAGGTCGATATCATTGCCGCACCCACCATCGCTTACCAACCCCTGGAGCTTTACAAGGGCATTGGTACGAAAGGCGGAATTTACCGGTTTCCACTGGTGCAACTGACTGCAAACATTTTGATCAAGAAAGACAGCTTCCCTGCAGGTTTTGGGCAGAAATCAAGAGAGTGGACACAAAAGCAGTTTGATCGGGCAATCGCCTTGGTCGACACCTCGGAAAAAGCGGTACCTGCCAGCGTGTGGCTGGATATTCCAGCCGGGGACCGGGAAAAATACGATGTCTTGATGCGGGAATCGCGCATTCAAATGACAGCAGACGGATTCTACGACCCCGAGATGATGAAAATTCTCAAGCGCATTCGTTGCCGACTGGATGGCAGCTTGGGTGAATGTGCCGACAAACGAGAGCTTTAATTTAACAATCGTATGATTTTTAAATCACTAGGAATGTTACCCGGGAATGGGGCTGTTTTTTAACTTTTTGTTTTTCAGAGAAAAAATAGCCCCCCCCCCCAAAAAACTTCGCACCAATTTTAAGAAATGTTAAATCAAAAATCCGCAAGCTAATTTACATAATTAACTTTGATTTACACAAAACCCCCAAGATTACTGCCTTATTGAGGCACTTTCTCTATAGACCTAAACTATTACTAACTGGACAATTCGCGCAGTAATAAAAGGGTTGGCAAACGCCAACCTATAAGCAGCGAGAACACAATGAACACGTCCCAGTTAAAACAGTTTGAAACCCGGCTTTGGGTTGTCCGTCAAATGAAACAGGTCTCAGCATCCCTGTTGGTGGGTGTATCGACCCTGATTTTTCTGGATTCAATTCATGTGTTGAGTTCGGTGCTGCACGCAATTCAGACGGCAGCCCTGTTCCCTTACATGATTGTGTTTGTGGCCTATTCAGTTTGCGGAGCGTTCAGCTTGGGAATACTGGCCCGCTACGCATTCATCCGCCACATGAAACGGGTTGAAGCGGACATTGACCGTGTTGCGGTTAAATACAAACTGGCAGCACGAATGCAGACGCCAAAACCAGTTATTAAACTAATCCGTGGGCCTGTTCGTCAGCGTGATATGAGCTACGTACCATCGCCCCAACTGCGGCGTGCGTGAAACCCATTTCGTACGCTTTTTCTTCAAACATTTTGAATACGTCGGGGTGCACATAGCGGCGCACCGGCAGGTGGTGACCAGATGGCGCAAGGTACTGGCCAATGGTGATCATGTCGACCTGGTGTTCACGCATGTCGCGCATCACCTGCAATATTTCTTCATCCGTTTCACCAAGCCCCACCATGATGCCGCTTTTCGTCGGCGTACCTGGGTGGGCTTTCTTGAAATCCTGCAGTAACTTCAATGAATGTTTGTAGTCGGAACCAGGACGGGCTTCCTTGTAAAGGCGCTCGGTGGTTTCGAGGTTGTGGTTCATGACATCAGGCGGTGCGGCATTGAGGATGCCCAAAGCGCGGTCAAGACGCCCGCGGAAATCGGGCACCAGAATTTCAATCTTGGTGTTGGGCGACAATTCACGGGTTTTTTCAATGCAGGCGACGAAATGCCCCGCACCACCGTCACGAAGATCATCACGATCCACAGAGGTGATGACCACGTAGCTCAGCCGAAGCGCGGCAATGGTTTTGGCCAGGTTCAGGGGTTCGTTTTCGTCGAGCGGATCGGGGCGACCATGGCCCACATCACAGAACGGGCAACGGCGGGTGCACTTGTCACCCATGATCATGAAGGTGGCGGTGCCTTTACCAAAACATTCGCCGATGTTGGGGCAAGACGCTTCTTCGCACACGGTATGCAACTTGTGTTCGCGGAGAATTTCCTTGATTTCATAGAAGCGGGTAGAGGGTGAGCCCGCCTTCACGCGAATCCAGCTGGGCTTTTTCAACTGCTCCACCGGCACAATCTTGATGGGAATTCGGGCAGTTTTGGCAGCGGCTTTTTGCTTGATGGTCGGATCGCTGACCGCACTCAGTTCTTTGGCGACGGCGGATTTTTCATTGATCTCGGACACGTTTTTGCTCCCTGACCGGTGACAGACCGGCTTTTTGTTTACTTTGCCACTGCGCTTCGCGCGGCTTCAAGGTGCTGAATCAGATATTTCATCAGATGCACCTGCATATCATGGGGTGAAATTTTAACACCAATCGAGTTCAAATCCACGGTTTCCAGCCCTTGGTATCCACAGGGATTGATGTGCTGGAAGGGAGTCAGGTCCATGTCCACATTCAGTGACAAACCGTGATAGGCACAGCCCTTGCGGATCTTGATCCCCAAGGCGGCAATCTTGGCAAGCCGCTCACCCTGCAGGGTATACACACCGGGCGCAGTGGGTTTTCGTTGGGCATCTGCCACACCCACCGCGATCAAAGCATCAATAATGCCCTGCTCCAGCAGTTGGACGTACTCCCGCACCTTCAACCCGAATCGCCGAAGGTCAAGAAGCGGGTAGACCACGATTTGCCCCGGGCCATGGTAGGTAATTTGCCCACCCCGATCGGTATTGACCAAGGGAATGTTGCTGCGCTGCAACATGTGCGATTCATCTCCAGCCAGACCGAGGGTGAAAACCGGCGGGTGTTCACAAATCCAGATCTGGTCGCTATGCTGCTCTGTGCGGGCATCGGTGAAATTTCGCATGGCCTCCCAGGTGGGCAAATAGTCGACCAGGCCCAGCTCCTGAATTTGTATAGAGCCTCCAACTTGCAAGTTGATGACTTGCGGTGCGCTTTCTTCCTGGGGGATCATGTTTTTGAGATTTCCGGTTTTTATAAAGATTTTTACACACAAGCGGTTGAGTACAACATGTCGTCAGAGCCCATTGAATGGTTTGATATTCCCAGCGTCCTTGGGCGGCGGGCTGCTTCCGTATTGGGCTTGTCCAAAGTGCCTATCGTGGAACTAGATGACTCACATCGCCCCCTGATTCTTGCACATTTGCTGGCCCTGGGTGAAACCGACCGCCGTTTGCGCTTCAGTTATGCGCTGGGCGACGCGGCCATTGCCAAGTACACGGCCAGCATTGATTTTGAACGTGATTCGGTATTTGGCATTTTCGGGCGGGATGATGTGCTATTGGGCGTAGTGCATCTGGCCGCACTGAATACACCATCAGACAGCAAGGCCCCAAAAGGGGCTGAACTGGGTTTGTCCTTGAACGAACAGATGCGCGGGCATGGTTTGGGCACACTGCTGTTTCAACGGGCTTTGCGCCGGGCCCGCAATGAAGGCATCGAGATGCTGTTTATCTACACCTTGATGGACAACGAGGCCATGCTTCGAATTGCACACAAACTGAACATGCGCGTCAGTACTGCGGATGGTCAGTGCGAAGCCCACTTGCGCGTTGAACCCGCCAGCACAGGTTCAATGGTGCGGGAGTTTGTTGATGAACATTTGGCTGACATTGACCACCTGTTCAAGGGCTCATTGAACCAGGTACGCCGCTGGGCTGAAGAGTTGTAATCCTGCGGATCAAAGGCAAAAACCCAGGCCTTGGAGCCAAACCGGCGTGGGAATCCAGCCCGCCTGCCTGCCTACCATCAAACCAATTCCCAGCAAAATGACTGCGCCACTTGAACGCATCATCAACTTGTCACCCACCCGAGCCGCCAAGGTTTGACGCAAGCGGCTGAACAATTGCAAACCCGTGCCGCTGGTTAGCGCAAACACAGCCATGACCAATGCGCCTTGAAAAGAGCTACCGGCAAGGTAAGCCAGCATCAAGCCAGCCCACAACACCCCACAGGGCATGAACAGCCACAACAGACCTGCCTGGAGCGAACTGGCGGCACTGGCTTTGTGCGCCACGCCAATTCTGCGTTGCAAAGCAGGTGACAACTGGATGCGCTGTTGCGCCATTGCACCCAAGGGTTGGCCACGCCAAAGCAGCAACACAGCCGAAAAAAACAGAACGACCATCAACATCCAGTTCAATGCAGCGAAAACACGTGCACCGCTGGATGCCAAACCCAGCACACTGGCCGAGATGCCTCCCGCCACTGCACCACCGGTGATGTAAGCAATTGTTCGACCCAATTGAAAGGCCAAGGGCTTTTCAAGCCAGGGCGCTGCAAACTGGCAGGCGCACATGGAGCCACAGTGAGGCACGGCCAAAAGCCCCAGCGTCAGCGCAGAGACAAGCAGTGACAGGCTGACCACTTAAAGCACCTTGCTGTGCCCACTGGGGCGTTGATGAAAGTAATGGTCGAACACCATGGCGATCGGCCTTGCGAAAAACCAGCCCAAGGGTGTGACCTCGATGCCCTGCTCATCCAGTTCGAGCAAGCCTTGCTCGGAAAACCGACGAAGCTGCGCAAGTTCCTTTTCAAAATACGATTCGAATTCAATCCAGTGGGATTGAGAGTAATCCTTGAACTGAACGCTTCCCTGACAGAGCAAACCCATGATGACGCTGTAGCGAATGAGGTCATCACGGGAAAGTTCATGGCCGCGAAAGATCGCAAGGTTTCCCCGAGACAATGCGTCTTCATAGGCTTCCAGCTCGCGGGTGTTTTGCACCATGACCGAACCCACTTTGCTGATTGCGCTGACCCCCAGCCCAATGAGATCGGCATCGGGCTGGGTGGTGTAGCCCTGAAAGTTGCGGTGCAGGCGCCCTTGCCTTTTGGCCACCGCCAAGGGGTCTTGAGGCTTGGCAAAGTGATCCATGCCAATGTAGTCGTACCCGGCACCCTGCATGCGTTCAATGGCCTGCGCCAGCAAAGCCACACGGCCCGCAGCATCGGGCAGGTCTCCGCTGTGAATGCGCCGCTGGGGCTTGAACCGTTCCGGCAGGTGGGCATAACCGTAAAGCGCAACTCGGTCGGGGGAAAGGCTGACCAGCTGGTCCAGTGTTTCAGCAAAGCGCTCGGGGTTCTGCTTGGGCAAGCCGTAGATCAAGTCCACATTGATGGATTCGAAACCCAAACGGCGCGCAGCCTTGACCAGTGTTTCAACAGACTCGAAACTTTGTTCGCGGTGCACGGCCTTTTGCACCAGCGGGTTGAAGTCCTGAACGCCGAAGCTGATGCGGTTAAAACCGATGCTGCGCAGGCTGAGCAAGCGATTCTCATCTACAGTGCGGGGATCTACTTCAATGGACATTTCAGCATTTGCTGCAAATGGAAACACCAATTTCAAACCCTGTACCAGGCCCAGCAATTCCTTGTCAGTCAAAAAAGTAGGTGTTCCCCCACCCATGTGAAACTGGGTGACTGGGGTCAGGTTGCCTGCGGCCTTTTTCGCAATCAGCATGGCCTCGTGTTCCAGGCAGTTCAGGTAGTGCTCCACGCGGTCATGTTTGCGTGTGATGACCTTGTTGCAGGCGCAGTAATAACAGACCGATTCACAAAACGGCACGTGCACATACAGGGACAGGGGGCGACGCAGGCCGCCCAAGCAGCGCCCTTTCAGCGCATCTTCCAGCGCCGCCACACCGACGGATTCGGCGCATTGGTCGATAGTTGGGTAGGAGGTGTATCGTGGGCCCGGTACATCATGGCGGGTGAGCAATTCGCTCAGATCGACCTTGGACGCCCGGGTACCATTGATGCTGTGTAAAGGGTTGAACTGGATAACGGTTGCTGACATGGCATGCGTCCTGTTTGACGTTTATTTGATTCCATCCTGAAGTACAACGAATGTTCACGCTTTGATCTGTATCAAGGCATGCGTAGAATGATCGAATACCCTTTACTTCATGGTGTATCAAACCGACATGTTGAATTCCGCCTGCACAGTGTCACTTCAGGAACTGAAAAAGAATTGCTCAAACTGCAATTTGAAAGACCTGTGCATGCCGGTGGGCTTGAAACCGGAGGAACTCGAACGCCTGGACAAGCTGGTGAGTTTGCGACGCAAATTGCTCAAGGGGGAACACCTGTTTCGCACAGGCGAAAACTTCAGCTGCCTGTTTGCGGTCAAAACCGGCACATTCAAGACACTGGTCAACAACCAGGATGGCACCGACCAGGTCATCGGCTTTCAAATGACAGGCGAATTGCTGGGCCTGGACGGTCTTGGTACCGGGCAACACATGTGCGAGGCAATTGCGCTGGAAGATTCGGAAGTGTGCACCATTCCCTATTCCAGGCTGGATGAACTGGCGCAGGAATTTCACGCCCTTCAAATGCATTTTCACAGAATCATGAGCCGGGAAATCGTGAAAGACCAAAACGCCATGCTGTTGCTTGGAAGCATGCGGGCTGAACAGCGCCTGTCGGCATTTCTGCTGAACTTGACCGAGCGGCAAAAGGCGCGTGGTTTTTCAAGCCGCGAGATGGTGCTGCGCATGACCCGCGAGGAAATTGGCAGCTACCTGGGCATGAAGATTGAAACGGTCAGCCGAACTTTCAGCAAGCTGCAAAAAGACCATTTGATCAAGATTGACCAGAAAAACCTGACCATCCTGAATCACGCGCTGCTTCAAAACCTGGCCACGGGTAAAACGCAATAAGCTGGTCAATCAGGCTCAGGATCAGCCCTCGTTTTTGGAAGCAATCACTCGGCTTTTTCATGCAGGTGTTGACTGGACACAGTCGGTACGGCCTGCTCCACAGTAAAACCAGACTTGCGGTGGGGCTCGACCACAATGGCCTGCGGATCCGATGCTGCAATCCACAGGGTTGCAAACCCGGCCACCACCACGGTGGCGGGCAAACCCAGCACTAGCCACATCCAGGGGTGTTTCATCATTGAGTCGCTGGTTTTTTTCGTGTCGGATCGCATCATGTCGTGGGTGCTCCTTAGCGGGGTGCCAGAAAAACGGCGGGTTCATCAATGTGCTCAACGGTTTCAGCCAAGGAGCGGCCCTGGTCAAGCCGGGCACTTTCTATTCGGAAGGTGATGGGGTTTGAACCAGCATGTACCGAATCAGGATCGGCCTGTACATGTACAACCACCCAACGGCTTTCGGTTGGATTCAATACAAGTGCCTGGCCATCAACCACCTGTAAATCGGTGTGTTCATCCAGCAGGCTGGTTTTGACTTGCAAACTGTATTCACTGGCATTCATCAGGTTCAGTCGATACACATTTTCAATCTGGCCGTCTTCAACGAGGCGGTAGTTGACTGTTCGATCACGCACCACATCCACCCGAAGGTCGTCGCGGGCCAAGATCGCCATGGCCATTGCAGCGATCAGTGTCCACACCACCGCGGTGTACAGCAATACGCGCGGCCTGAACGCACGGCGCAGCATTTGGCTTGCGCTCCAGCCTTGTTGCACACTGTTCTGGGTGCTGTAACGGACCAAACCACGTGCATAGCCCATTTTGTCCATGACCTGGTCGCAAACATCCACGCAGGCGGCGCAACCAATGCACTCGTATTGCAGGCCCTTGCGAATGTCGATGCCAGTGGGGCAGACTTGCACACAGAGGTTGCAGTCTACACAAGCGCCTAACTTGTTCTGTATCAAGTCAGCCTTGCGACTGCGGCTGCCCCGTGGTTCACCGCGATGTTCGTCGTAGGTGACCAGCAAGGTGTCTTTGTCGAACATGGCGCTTTGAAAACGGGCATAGGGGCACATGTACTTGCAGACCTGTTCACGCATGAAGCCGGCGTTGCCAAAAGTGGCCAGGCTGTAAAACCCGATCCAGAACAGTTCCCAAGGTTGAATGCTGAAGGTGATCAACTCGTGGGTCAGCTCCCGAATGGGGGTGAAGTAGCCAACGAAGGTGAAACCGGTGAACGCTGCGAAAGCAATCCAGACCGCATTCTTGGCTACGGTGCGAGAAATTCGCTCCAGGGTCCAGGGGCCAGCTGATTGGCGCAGGCGTTCATTGCGATCGCCTTCGATTTTGCGTTCAAACCACATGAATATTTCGGTGTAAACGGTTTGCGGGCAGGCATAACCACACCACACTCGCCCGGCCACCGCGGTGAAGAGGAACAGGCTCAAAGCGGCGATGACCAGAAGGCCAGTCAGGTAAATGAAGTCCTGGGGGTAAAACACCAGTGGCCCCAGGAAAAACCGGCGCGCTTCCAGATCAAACAGCAAAGCCTGGCGGCCGTTGTATTGAAGCCAGGCTGTGCCGTAATACAGCAGTTGAGTGAACCACACCATGACCCAGCGGGAACGCGCAAACCGCCCCCAGACCGACTTGGGAACCACTTTCTGGTCGGCCTGAAACATCGGAATCCATTCTTGTGAGGGGGTAGCCACGCGCATTTTCTCCGCACTTATTGCGCCAAGGCGCTGGTTTTCTCAGGAACATTCGAGAGCTGCCACACATAGCTGGCCAGCACCCGGATTTGCTCGGCTGTCAGCAAGGTGCCATGGGCAGGCATGTTGCCGTTTCGGCCATTGCGTATTGTTTCCACAATGGCTTTTTCCGTGCCGCCATACAGCCAGGTTCTGTCCGACAGGTTGGGCGCACCCAATGCAGGATTGCCTTTGCCATCCACACCATGGCAGGCTGCACACACGTTTTTGTATGTTTCACGACCCAGTTGCGCTAATACGGAGTTGTTGCTCCGCCCGGAAAGGCTGAGTACATACTGGGCCACGGCGCGTGCCTCTTGAGTACCGCCCACTGCAGCTTGCATTGAAGGCATCTGGCCCTTGCGCCCCTCAACGATGGACATGCGAATGGTTTCAGGATCACCGCCGTGCAACCAGTCTGAATCAGTCAGGTTGGGAA
>JAIXTE010000117.1 GCA_027484315.1 Burkholderiales bacterium
CGGAATGTCAGTAATGCCAATGACGCGTTGACGTCACAAAAGGACTCACTCATGAAACACGAATTTGACAACGGCAAATACACGGTCTGTTTTGAAGATGGAAGGCTTTCCGCATTGAGAAACGGGGAGCCCTGGGATCGCGATTTGGTTGGCGATAACATGGTGTTGGCGATGCTATCTGAGGTGGATCGCCTCATGCTCGAAAACAAGTCGTTGAAAGAAGCGGATGAGCTGCAGGGTGCGGCAAACTGGCTTGCCCATGCAATCGTCGATCTCACTGTAGCCGATCTGCAAAGCAACCTCCGTATTGGGTACAACCGGGCCTCCCGTTTGTACGAGGTGGCCATCGCACAAAGGGTTGCCAGTAATGCCCAGGCAAGCTGTAGTGTCAACAATTAGCTGCTTACCAGAGTAATAAAAGCAAGCTCACGACGAGTCTGAGGAGTCGCTCCCCTCTCTTAATTCAAGAGAATGTCTGGCACACCTGGCCTCGTTGTCTGCAGGAAAGAAGTCACCATGAGTGTTTACGTAGAACGAGAATGAGGTGTCCGTATGGAAAAATCACAAGCCGAATTGCTTGCTCTCACGCCAGAGCAGCAAAAAGCTTTTAGGCGACTAAAGCAAGCCTTTGCGGCATGCGCGAAGTCGGGATTGTATCTGTGGGACAACTACGGTGATATCTCGGCGGTTAATGGCGGGGGTATTGACTGTATCACTACCGATTCTAGGGGCGGCGAATTGCTTGACGAAAGTAACCTTGCCAGACTTCGCCCTAAAAAGTGGGGCTCTTCAAACGCGGATGACCCACTGTATGTGCAAAGGCTCTGAAACAAAGTGTTCTTCGTAGTGCAGCCAGGTGGATTTTCAGCTTCTGGCCACTTTGGTGTTTAGGCATCCTTCATATTACTCATCGTTTCCCTTTTGCAATGAATCCCCCTGTTGAATAAATCGTGTAGATGTGCTATGATTTAATCTCTTTCGGTGGGAGTAAAATCAATGCGAAACGTTCTTCGGGCAACACAACTTTTCAGTAAAAAAGACGGCGCTGATAAGGAATACCATCTGCGCCTTGTTCAGGTAACTGAAGGCTTTCTTGTTGAGTACAGCAACGGCAAGCGCGGATCCAGCCTTCAGCATGGCTTTCGCACAAAGGAGCCTGTTGCCGAGGATGTTGCTAAAAAAGAATATGAGCGCGTCCTGAAAGCCAAGCTTAAGGATGGCTATACCGATGACGAATCCGGTGTTCCTTTTCTTGGCACGGACAAGGCAGGAAGAAAGACAGAATTTTCCCCGCAGTTGCTTGTAGCGATCGATGACGACCAGGCCCAGGCCGTCCTCTATCACGGCTCTCACGTGGTCCAGATCAAGCATGACGGCGAGCGACGCTTCATCGGTATGGAAAACGGTGAGGTGATTGCTGCCAATCGAGACGGACTTCAGGTTCCCGTGAAAGAGGAGATCGCCAATGCGATTTTGGCACTACAGGACCACGGAATTCATCAGGTAGGCCTGGATGGTGAGGACATGGGCTCCCACTTTGTTTTCTTCGATGTGTTGTCGCTAAATGGCGTGAGCCTGCGCGAGTTCGGTTTTGTTGAGCGATTTGTGCCCGCCTCGGTTAAATTGAAGTTGGCCCTTGAGTCCTCAGGTGGTAGCCGTTTGATTGTGGGCTCCGAAATCCTCTCTGGGGTCAATGGAAAACTCCAGTGGTCAGAGATTCAGACACTTCGGGCTAATGGAGAGGAGGGCGTTTGTTTCAAAGAAATCAATGCACCTTACGAGCCTGGCCGCCCACAGACTCAGTTCAAGCTGAAGTTTTGGGAAAACGCAACCGTTCGTATCCGTTCTCAGCATCCAACAAAGCGAAGCGTTTGTATGGAAGTCCTCAACAAGGACGGAGCCTGGGTTTCCGTGGGTAATGTTGCCATACCGGTGAACGTCAAAGAAATTCCGGCGGTGGGCTCATTGATCGATGTGCGCTATCTCTACGCTTTTGAGGGTGGTTCCTTGTTTGAGCCAACCTTCGACAAAATTCGAGGCGATCTTCAAGAGCATTCTGCAGATATGGCCCAGCTTAAATACAAGCGTATCGCACTCGCCGCTTAAAATTAACTCGACTTTGTAGCCCAGCGATTCTGGGCAATTCGACCATAATTTTGTCTTGCTGAAACAAATGTACTTCTATTTCTTGTTCTCTCTATGTGCATTGAACACTTTGGTCGGTGGGGCACTTGTTTTTGCTGGAAAAGACGGATTGGCCGCACTGCTTTTTTCACTGACAGCAACGAGCGGATTGGTCGGTTTTGTTTTTTTTAATCCAGTGCAAACCTATTTTGTAGCAAAGTTTTCCGGCTTTCTTTACCTGGGCAGTGTTATTGGGGCTTGTAGCTGGGGTTTTTATCGTGGCAAATAAGGCAAATAAATTAATAAGAGGTTATACATGAAACAACTAAAGTTCGCTTTGTTCGCGTTGGTGATCGCTGTTGCTCAACCCGCGTTTTCCAATGAGATTATTCCCGGGTTGATTGTTGGGGTTGCTGATGGCGACACGGTAACGCTTCTCACACAAGACAAGCAACAGGTCAAAATCCGTGTTCAAGGAATTGACGCACCTGAGCGCAGTCAGGCCTTCGGCCAGGTGTCTCGCCAAGCCATGGCCAAGGCGGTATTCCAGAAAAACGTGGAAGCGCATTGTTCAAGTACCGACCGCTACGGTCGTAAGATTTGTACCGTGAATGTGAATGGCGTGGATGCTGGTTTGCAACTGGTGAATCAAGGTTTGGCATGGCATTACAAGCAATACGAGCGCGAGCAAACCGCCCAAGACAGGGCAACCTATGCTTACGCGGAGGAGTCCGCCCGCGCTCGTGGCTATGGTTTGTGGTCGGAGGCCAATCCTCAGGCTCCTTGGGATTTCAGGAAAACCAAGCGCAATTAATACGGGTGTCGATGGCATCGTGATTTTGTTGTCGAATTACACATAGGGAGCGTTTATGAAAAACATTCAAGAGCCATCGCAACTTGATTCCGAATATCGAAAAGCTATTGATACTGTTCTTGCTTTATTTGACACCCGTCTTGGGTTTTGTCACGACGCGCTGGGACAAGACGGACTCGATAAAATCAAGGAAGCGGTTCAGCGCTTGAGTCCGGCGACAGCAGTTTCGGCGGATTCCGCCGAAGCACGGTCGGGCCACCAAAGAGCCATCTCCGAAGTTCTGGCTTTGTTCCAGTCAGACCTTGGTTTTTGTCACGACCCCATGGGGCAAGAAGCCATCAATGACCTGGAAAAGGCAATCATGAGTATTGAGAGCCCAGAGCCTGTTCGCGGGGGAGTCGCAAAGAGGATTAGGACCACAAAGAGGGATTTTGATGGACGCTTTTAAGGCGCTCATGGCGGACGCTGATGCTTCGCATGCGATGCTAAAATTGATCGTACCCGGTGGCTTCTAGCCCCGGGTATTGTGACGTTCCGCTTGGTGCTTTAAAAACTTCCCACGCATTCCAATTATTGGTTTGTTTAAGGCAATTGCGCCGTATTAGGCGAGTTTTTTTGTCCCCTGTATAGCGCCGGGGCGTTTAGTCCAAAATACCAGAGCTCGATCTCGTTTTTACCGGGGGTTTCTCGATCTGGATCGATTCCCGGCGAATATGAACTCCTTAGGGCTATTTCCGATTGTTCAAGCCTACAAGTTCTAAGGGCTCCTTCTTTTTCTTTTTGCGGTATTGCCAACGTTACAGGAACGGGACCAAAGAGATCGGTTAAGTGAGATGATTCAAGCGAAAAGAAACTTAATGGACCTGACCGATCATCAAAAAGGTCAAGCATGATGTCTCCCGCCTGCATTTTGGAAATGTAGCCTTGGTGAGAAATCCCACCCGTGTCTAGCATGCTCAAGACAGATTCACTTCCCTGGATTGGCATTAGCCAGGATAGCTTGCTTGACCTGTCATTGATGATGATCTGCTTTTTTGAGATCTCTTTGTCTCGGATGTGCCACGCAATCAATGCTGCCCCGGATTCCTTAACTTCATAGTCAATTGCCAGTAGAGAGAGTTCATGTGTATCGTGAAAAATTCTTATCCCTCCTTTCCGATGCATAAGAATTCCTGTGGGAAAAATGGAAATGGTTCCCACATATATTCCGCGGTTATTATCACTAAACTTGTAAAAGAAAACAGGCTTTTCGATCGCCTTCCTAAACAGCTCAATCATCTCGCGGCTCGAAGTCTCGGGGTCCTTCGTTTTTTCAAGTGGTCTAAGCGTCGTCAAGACCCAGAAAAATATACCCGGTAGTTTCTCACATCGTTGACTGCTGTCCTCCGGTTCGCTTTTAGCACAGGCCTGCAAGATCGCGTAATGTTTTTTGCCAAGCGCGCTCGCGATTTGATTTAGAGCCTTGGTCTGTGCAAGTTTGAGGCCGCCATCCGATCGCAGGACACTTACGACGTTTTTAATGAAGGCCAGGTCGGCACTATTAGGGAGCCTGTGATGTGAAAATGCGCTATTCCCGTCAGGATGGTTCAGGAATTCCTTTGCAAAAAAGAGCTGCAAAGTGATGGTGTATGGCGCCGAAATATAAGGTGAGTTAAACGGCAGATGAAATGGGGAATCCCCCAGGGTGAGTTTGGGCATAACCTTTCTCCATGTTTTTGCTCGCCCCGAAGGGTGTTGGCTTGCCTCTGAGACCTTGCGAGCGCCTTGGTGAAAAGTCTGCTCATAAATTGCTATGTTCGCTTTACGTTTGAGGCGATGGCGGAACAACCTCATAACACGATAGCACTTTAATGGAATCCTGTCATCATCAGTTTTTCATGTTTTGGGGGGCGGGTTGGAGGGGGGGGTTGGACTTGAGATGTTTGGCCGGGTCCGCCGTGAGGCTCGCCCGGATACGAGTTTGTTAGCCTGGAACATTTCCCCAGTATTCTTGAAGCGCTGGTTCAACACCAACGCCTTTTTCACCTTGCCAGACCCATACAATGTCGCACTCAGGGTAAGCGTTTTCGCATTGTTCTTCTGCGTGCTCAGTGTCCTCCGCCTCACATTGAAACCCAAAGGGCGGATCCGCGGGAAGCATTTCTTTTTCCATTCGGTACAACACAACGTAGTTTTGCATGTTCGCTCCAGTTACCACTCAAGAGAAATCATACCACAAAACGGCGAAGAAGTCCTTATGTTTTTATGCATCCCTAGTCAAGGGATCCCGCCTGGTGTCTTTTGGGTTGCTGCATTTTGGCTATCTCGAAGGTTGACCGGAATTTAGTTGACTGTTCGATGATCAGGATTTCATCGCAAACAGCGCACTTTACGTCAAACGATGACCGAGTAAACGGGTGCACTCCGATGGTGGATGTATAGGTTTGAAGCACCCTTTGTTCGTCGTGTCCGCAGTGAGGGCAGGTGAGGTATCCCTCTTTAGAAATTTTGCCAGGATACTTACTAAGAAAGGATTCCAATGTGTAGGTTTTCTCATTCCGGTTCTTCTGGTGAGTCATCATCCACATGCCCGCAATACTGAGAAATGGAACTGCGGCGAATAGGTAGTGCCCCAGGTAGAACATCAGTGCAGATAGGCCGCCGAAAACGAGGCACATCAACACAAAGGTAATATTATTCAAGGTCATTGTGACTCGACTGGAATGGCAATTCATTCAATCTTAGCTGCGTTTTGCAAATGTGCACCGGCAATCCGTCGCCTCAATAGTTTTCTTGGTCTATCCTTCATAGAGATGCAACTTATTCTTATTTTTTTTGTTTCATGGACTTTAAAACCAAGAAAACACCGCTGCCATCGTCCCTGGGCGCCAGCCTAAAGGTCTCAGACAACCCCAATTTTCGCAGTTGGTTCGGTGATTCGAAGATCGTGGATGAAATGGGGCGCCCCCTAGTCGTTTACCACGGTACGCCCTGCGTTTTCGATGAGGTTGACACAAGTAAAACGAATCGCCTTCCTGGCTTCTGGGTAACTCCAGACGCACCCCTGGCCGCTTCATACGCATCAGGCGGAGTGTTGAACGCCAGTATCTATCCAAATGGTGCTGCGATCATGCCCCTGTACGCAAAGGTTGAAAAACCGTACCGGTTTGACCCGAGCAAAGAACCATTCTCGAAAGCGTGGGAGACCTATTTGGAGGGTGATTTTGATGGGTTTATCGAGTTCGGCAATGATTCGCCGGGGGTGATGACCATCAACGTGAAGTCAGCATTTCAGGTTAAGTCAGCCACGGGTAACAATGGAATCTTCGATCCTGCGAACCCGAGTCTGCTGGGTTAGATTTGATCGGTTGCGCGGCAAACCTCGTCCAAGTGATCCAGTTGGGTAGCAACTCCTAGGCGGAGCCGTCGAACTTGGGCGGGGAAGAATAGCGCGAGAGTTTTTTGTTTAACTTCAGTGTGGTGTTTTTTGCTGTTCAATGTATTGGCGAACAATCTCTATCGGTGCGCCCCCACAGGACGAAGCAAAATACGAAGGGGACCAAAGCATGTTCTTCCAATACTTGTCTTTTATATCCGGCCTTTCTTTTCGAATTCTCCGACTCGAAGCACCCTTGAGGCTATTGACCAAGCTAGAGACTGCAACTTTAGGTGGATATTCCACAAGCAAATGAACATGGTCATCCTCACCGTCTATTTCAATTAGGTTGGACTCAAAATCCAAGCACACCTTCTCAAACATCACTCGAAGTCTTTTAATTGCGTCGCCATCGAAAACCTTTTTCCGATATTTTGTCACAAAGACCAAATGAACATGCATCTTAAAAACACAATGCCTGCCATGTCTAATTTCGTTGTAATTGTCCATAGACCAAACTATAATTGAGTCATGAAACGACTTCAAGCGTTTAAATACGAACTCATGCCAAGTGGCGAGCAGCAGCGCAATATGCGTCGCTTCGCAGGGTCATGTCGCTTCGTGTTTAACAAAGGTTTGGCATTGCAAAAAAGTAACTACGAGGCCGGCGGGAAGTTTCTCAGTTATGTAGACATGGCCAAACACCTCACCGCATGGCGAAACAGCGACGAGACAGCCTGGCTTTCAGATTCCCCGGTTCACCCCTTACAGCATTCTCTAAAAGACCTTGAGCGTGCTTACAAGAATTTCTTTACCAAACGCGCTGATTTTCCCCGATTCAAAAAGAAGGGAGTGAGTGAAAGCTTCAGGTATCCCGATTCCAAGCAGTTCAAAATCGATTCCGTTAACTCCCGCGTGTTCCTTCCAAAACTAGGCTGGATTCGATTTCGCAAAAGCAGGGAAATTCTGGGCTGCACCAGGAACATCACCGTCTCTTCAAAGGCTGGGAAGTGGTACATCTCGATTCAAACAGAGAGAGAAATTGAGGATGTGGCTCACCCCTCCACCTCCATGGTTGGGGTAGACCTGGGCGTGGCCAAGTTTGCAACGCTTTCCAACGGAAAATTCATTTCCCCGGTGGGAGCATTTAAAACACTTGAGAGAAAACTGGCACGCGAGCAGCGCGCCATGCGTCACAAGAAAAGATTCAGCAATAACTGGAAGAAAGCGAAAGCAAGAATTACGAGAATTCACCAACGAATCGGAAATATCCGCCGCGATCGCCTTCACAAGTCCACAAGCTACATCAGCAAGAACCACGCGATCGTGTGCATTGAGGATTTGCAGGTACGCAACATGAGCAAATCAGCAGCGGGTACTAAGGAAGCCCCGGGGCGAAATGTCAAAGCCAAGTCTGGGTTGAACAAATCAATCCTGGACCAAGGCTGGCATGAGTTCCGCAGGCAGTTGGAATACAAACAAGGCTGGCTGGGTGGCCAGGTCTTGGCGGTTAATCCAAGAAACACCAGTCGCACCTGCCCGTGTTGCGGACATGTTTCTGCAATGAACAGACTTACGCAATCAAAATTTGAATGCGTACAGTGTGGACATGCCGGGAACGCAGACTGGATAGCAGCTCAGAATATTGTAGCGGCAGGGCATGCCGTGTTGGCCTGTGGAGGTGTGGTGCAGTTAGACCCTCCTGTGAAGCAGGAACCCTCCGAGGCGACTCTTCAAGAAATTATTCTTGTCTAGCGCAGTAGGAATCGCCTTCCTTCAGGTGGGCGAGGATGTCAAGACCAATTTACTTCCGATTTCCCGGCGATGAATTGTCGGGCTTGGAATTGTCGGGCTTGGCTTTCAAAACTCGTAACTCGTTAGCTAAAAGTGACGGGATTTCATCTACAAGACTCGCGTCCATCTTCATTTTTTCCAAGCAGGCCGCAAGATAGCTTTTGTCCTGAATTCTTTCAACTGATTTCTCAAAGTTTGTGAGAACAACGTCGCCGTAGGCTCGCCTAGCTTTCTGCCAAACGCCATGAGTTATTGGCCCCCATCCTCTGACCATCATGGCCAGATCAACAATGTCCCGGCTGTAGGTTGATTTATCGAGCCCGCGGTCGGTATTTGCGAGCAGCTTTGTCGCATACATGTCCTCCCTGCAGAGCACGGATAGCCCGAGATTCTTGTTGAACGAACCTGATATTTCTATGTTGCCTTCCAGGATGAATTCCACTTTGACTGTTGCGTCCGCCGACCCTAAAAATGTGGATACCTTATCTCTTTCCGAGCGAACTTCCCTGAGGTGGGGAATTTCCCTTTTTAGTATTGACCCGAGATCCTTGCTGGTGACAATGTTACGCAGTGCCCTGAAACCGTCTTTTGATGAACATATAAAATCGATATCCAGCGATTCTCTATATTCTTCCAGTTCTAAAACGATCGCAGTCCCGCCGCCGAAGTGGCACTCCAGCTCGACAAGGAGGTCGGAATTAAATGCCTCCAGTAAGCCCAATATTCTTTGGTGGTGAGATCTTTTAAACATGGAAGATTCCATTGCCGACAGTTTTCACCAGATGTTTAATCAGGGCGTCCTCTTTTTCGGTAATCTTCTCTTTGTCGACCAAATACCAATTCCGCTCGTACATCGCGAGGGCCTCCTCTTCGGTTATGGTTGCGTCCTGCCTTATGCTCCAGCAGAGAAGCCTTAGTTGAGGGTAGTCTTGCAATCGGATTTCCATGGTGCCCCCCGTTCTCCTTTTTCGTCGAAATAAAGTTAGCATGGACGAGTTATTCACGATACCCCTTATTGCTATCTTTGACATCCTCACAAGCAGTTATCTTTCCCCGGAACCTTAGCCGCAGTCATCCCCTAAGCAACCCCAGCGACTGGGTTTGGCATTCCCCGAGTAGTTCACTAAAGCTTTCTGGTGGTTCATTGGGGTTCGCCACCCTTGCGTTTTTTGAAGGCGGCGGCCTGAATTGAGGCCAACTGCATTGCGCGCTCCTGCTGTCGCTTCATTGCCAGCGTCAAGTACTCCGGGGCCTCGCAGGCCAACATCTTTCCGAGCGCCATGACTTTGCGGTGCCTTCTGCCCAGGGCTTGGGCGACGTTCTCCGGCATTGTGTGAACCAATGGCCGATTTCTTGTGTTTTCGTGATCTTCAGTGCTCATGAAAATTCCTTTGTATTTTCTCTGGCGGTGGAGCAAAACCCAAATCGGCAGTTGGCCGCTCTTGTGCATTGAGCTACCGGTTTGTCGCAGCCGCAGTCAATTGGTTTGGGCTCCTCTCGGGGAGATAGCCAGGCGCGGAACCACGAAACCATCAAACCAGTTCCAAGACCGCACGCCATGGCCACCGCCAGGAGACCCCAAAAACCCCAATTGCTCATACCCAACTCCATTTTGATTCGCGTTTCTGCTTTTTTTCGCTTTTTTACTTTCCAAGCGTTTTTTTCACTTCCAGGCATTTGGATTTCGTCTGCATCAATGCGCTACCCAGCTTTTGGAACTCCCCATGTATTTCGCCGGCTACACGCTCGCATTCGGCATGCGATGCTATGTTGTCAATGATCAGCGGCCCGCCCGAGGAACCGTGTGTTTGGGTACCAACTGCCACGTAAATAAGAAGCGTCCACACAGATGTCATTTTTCTGTCCCTTGTTGTGTATGTTCATGGTGAGCTAAAAACTGCATTCGATTGGAAAACACTTTTTGATGGTCGGCTTCCAGCCTTTGATTTTCCGGTTCCCACTTGCAGGTGTTGCGGCGATAGATGGAAACTCCCGCGCAGATGCTTCCTTGATGTGCGTGACAATCGACGACCAGATCTGTGTGACAGAGGTGGGCGTATTGCTCTGGTGTATGGCCACCCAGCCAGCCTGGCAGGGAGTCCCTTCGCATCGGGCAGTCACTGCAAGGCGTCGTGAGTCGCTTGTTAACAGGGGTTGATTCCTCAGAAGAAACCAGTTTACGCATTTGTGCGCCCATTTTTATTTGCGTTGATCACAACATCCATCAGGGCTTGGGCGGCCTCATACACATAAGGCCGAAGGTCATTCTGACCGTCTTTGATAGTGAATCCGTTCTCCAGAAATATTGCTCGTATCTGGTCTGTGCTTATTTTCCTCATGCTGGGAGTTGCCCACAATTCCGGTTCTTCCTTCCTGATCTCGGCTGCTTGTCGCCGCAACTCCAAGGCTGCCTCTGTCCACTTTGATCCGTCGTAGCCCCCGCCTTCGAAAGCTGCAATCTCTGTTTCAACTGCGCCGGCGTAGTCCGCCATAATCTCCAAAACTGATGGATGCCCCATCGCTTGGGTGAGCAATGCAATAACCATTTCCTCGGTCGCATTGAACTTCTCCGGGACCGCGCCTTTAAACAGGCCTATTACCTCTTTACGGCCAGGAATAAGTGCCGCGATCTCCTCGGATTTCTCACGAGTCAAGGTCGGGCGCGTCAATACGCTCTCTCCGTGATCTCCGATGATTTCCACGCAAAACAGATCGGGTTTTATGGGGTTACCCGTTGCCATCTCTGGGCCTTTGCTCTGTTTACCGTTTTTCGCAGCCTCAATGGCTTCCCGGAACTCACGTTCATGAGTAGCCGCACACCCCTCTATCTCCGCCAAGATCTTGACCGACACGTCAAGCAGGCGGCCATTAATCCGGCTCGTGGATTGTTCGTCTGGTACCAGGGGAAGGCTGTAACGCTTTGCGTCTACCTGACCACGGCCGTCGTGCAAAAGGGATCCGTTGGCTAAAATGTCACAAACCATGGTTCGCTCTGGATCGCGCATCTTTGCTTGAGCATCCTGGAGTTCGCCGCAGCGTTTCTGGTACCAATCAAGGGATTTTTTCGTGGCTTCGAGTTTGTCCTTGAGTTCCTCAAGGCTTACAGTTTGTTCCGTCTTGGGCTGCACTTTCTGTGCCGATTCACCACCCGTCTTATTCGGCTCTTTCCGGTAAGTTTTGGCAGCCTCAATCAACCGGTTCATGGCGATCTCGCTGTGATGGCGCCCCTTTACATCAACCATGTTTAGTGCGGCATCAATCAATTCCCGGGATGATCTCCAGTTGTCCAGCGGTTTCGTTTGTACGGCATTAATGCTGTGCCCATTGCCAGTGTTGTCGCAGTACTGGCATGCCAAAGCCTGCGCCTCTGCTGCTGGGTTAGTAAGGAGCCGTCTAAACTCCTCAGCCGCATCAATTGAAACCGGATCGCTGTTGTCCTCCAGTGCAGCAATCAGTTTCTCGGTGTACTCACGGTTCAGCGACACCTCTGCTGCGGTTTCAGGTGTGGCTGCGAGGGCTTGCTCAATCAATCTGGTTGCTTGGTACAAAAGCTCACCATGTATCGCCCAATCAAAACGCGGATCATCTTCATCAAGTGAATCGTATGCAGCTTTCACTCTGAGCGAAGCCTCTCGAAGTTGTTCGTGGGGTGTGGTCATTTAATATCTCCTCGGCTCAACGCCAATGAAAGTGCTGTGATAGCCAAAGACCCAGTGCCGCCACCTGCAATCGGGACCTGCTTTGTCAATCCACTAAAACTTGATTGAGGTGTCTTTTGTTCTGCAAGCTGGATCTCGCGTTCAATCGCCCGCTGCTTACGTTCCTGAAAGGTTCCGCGCTGTTTTGCTTGCCCCATCACTCCCCCTTGCCCTGCTGGGCCTTCCGCTCTATTTTTATGGCCTGATCTATATTGAATTGGTTGCAGTCTTGATCCGCATAAACGGCTCCGCAATTTGAGCAATGGATTGCTCGGCCTTTGACCTCATAAGTGGTGCCTTTGTACTCGTAGGGGTCAACAGTTTCAACCAATGAAGCAGTTTTTCCCTCACAGATTTGACAATCATCCGCTTCCTGTTCGTGTGGTGTGGTCATTGCCTAGCCCTGTTTTGCTCAATCATTTTTGCCAATTCACTTTGCCTATATTGATGGTCCAGCATTTTAGAAACCTCTCGTGCTCGTTCGTTTAGCAACTTCAACGCTTCAATTAGATCCTCTGATGGTGTGTAAATCATGACTCCCCTTTCCCCGGCTGAGCCTGTTCTGCTTCTGCGATTGCTTTTAGCGCAACTCTTGTTTCTTTGACTGTCTGTTTCCAGTCGTGATGCTGAACAGTTATCCTGCGAATCAATGTTAGTGCCTCACTTTCTGACAAATTAATAAAACCGCCGTGGTGTGCTACCAGTGCTATGGCTTTCAACGCCTCCGACTGCTTGCCCAACTCTGCTGCAGGTGTCGCTGCGAGTGCTTGCTCGCACTTAAATCGAGTCTCATTGATTTGATCGTGAACCTCATTGCAGGTTTCAATCAGCGCCGGGATTGTTTGGAAAACCTGAGCCGCCTCTTGCAAAGCATTGCGCATCTGTTCGTTTGATGTTGTCATTGCTGGATCACCTTTGCGTCAAGTAAATTTAAGGCGGCGAGGATCAGATATTCCTGGATGGCGTTCATCAACGTTCCCTTGTGTTTTTCGCTCAACGGCTGGAAAAATGATAGCACATTTATCACAGAAATGCTATTATTGCGTTGTTGTAGCAATTATTAGAATTCAGAAATTTGTGCTGATTTATCCGGTTATTCATCACCTTGATCGAGAGACCTCCTTGGCTGAGGCGCTGCTCGCCCGCTCTTGTGGTGCTGATGGCGTTTTCTTGATCTCCCATATCGGTGAGGACGATGAAATTGTCGAGGTAGCCACCGAGATCAAGGAGTACATGCCGAACTTTTCGGTTGGCATAAACCTACTATCCAAGAGTCCAGTCACTGCTTGCGTGAAAGCCCGTGAGCACAATCTAGATATGGTCTGGGCGGATTACATGGGGGTTACGTCAGGCAAAGAGGAGCCTCTTGCTCAGCGCCTTTCAGATTTCGCGCTACAGAACCCAGGCATCAAGCTTTTTGCCTCGGTGGCCTTTAAATACCAGTCTCTGGAGCCCATGCCAGCGCTTGCAGCGCTCAAGGCAAAACGACTCGGATTCATTCCCACCACCAGCGGTAGCGCCACAGGGAAGGCGCCGGACTTGAAAAAAATCGAGGTCATGAGCCTCACCACTGAGGGCTTCCTGGCCGTGGCCAGCGGGATGACACCTGAAAACATCGGGGATTTTGTCCCTTACCTGTCTCACGTGCTTGTTTCAACAGGTGTGTCCAAGAATGAGTATTATCTGGATCCCGATAAACTTCGGGATTTCATTCGCAATGCAAAACAAAACATCATCAATTGAGTCGGAGTAATCAGCTATGGTTTCAATTCCCGGTAAAGACCCAGACCACCTTGTTAAAATTCACAAGATTTCCCAAGACAGACTTGGTCGTGGGCTCCCCTCCTGGAGAAAGTCGATTGCGCTGAGGGAGGTCATCTTGTCGATCGAGGATAGCGAAGATCCCGAAACGATCGTTGCCGGCTGCAAAAATATTGCGGCGCTTCTAAAAACAGTGGTACCGGCAAGCCATCTGGACTTTTGCAGTCCAAGATATGATTCAAGGATCGCCGAGGCACTCGAATTGCTCGAAGGATTCGATTCAACGGATTTCGAAGATCTGGATGACGGATTAACCCGCATGAACTATCTGCTTGGGGATATCTACGATTATTGCGATATCCACCGGATTAATACCGGCGTCTAATACACAGTTGCCCACGTGTTCACGCTGCCATCGCCTGGCGGCGTTTTTGCTTTCGGTGTGTAGTTTGTTTGGTGTCCCAGAGAAATCGTCATGGTTCCGTTCAAAATCATTCGTCAATCCGGTACAAATTACTCAGATCTCATGGTGATCTCTCAGCAGGCCATGACTTCCAACATTGAGATCAAAAATGCCAAACTCGGCTCGCTTGATCAGGTCAAGGATCTCCTTTGTTCTGAATCAGATTTCTGGGTCCCGGTTGGTTCGGTTGAATTCCTGCGCGAAGCCATGCAAGTTGCCGGCATACGAGAGCCAGAAAACCTGTCCTACCCTGAACCCCTAAAGAAATACCTGGGTCGCCATCTAAAACAGGGCGATCTCAGCGTGATTTCGAAGCCCTGTTTCATCAAACCTCAGAAAACCAAGCTTTTTACCGGGTTCGTATTCGATCCATCAAAACCCTTCGAGCATTACAGCGAACACGATCGTGAGCAAATCAGGGTCCTTGATGATCAGAGTTCCCAGCGTGATTTGTGGATCAGTGAGCCCGTGTCCTGGTGCGCGGAATTCCGGTTTTACATTCTGAACGCCAAAATTATTGGCTTTGGGCGCTATGACGACAATGAGGAGGAGGGCATTCTTCCCGACATGGGGGCCGTTGATCAAATGGTGAACGCCTGGCGTGATTTCGGTACCATGCCGGCGGCCTGCAGCATTGATGTAGGCGTTTTGGAAGGTGGCGGTGGCACTACCCTTGTGGAGTGCAACGATGCTTGGGCGCTGGGTTATTACAAGGGCTCACTGAGACCATTCGACTATGTGCAAATGCTTGCCAGGCGCTGGCGAGAGATCGCCCTCGCAGGGAAATCAGGATAGTTTTTTGCGGTCTTGGCTTTTTAGCGTACAGGATTGTGTTGCAGGAGCCTCGGATCGATAGTCCCGGATTAGGTCACTATGATTTCCTTTCTGGCCTCCACAGGGGTCCATGGATAGGTCAGCGTCACCTCAAATATTCTGCTGGGTTCTCCGATCCGCTCACTCTTTATAACCGAGTCGACTCGAACAGCCTTAATCATGGATTTCTCTTTACCGGCCTTTTTTGCGGCTTCGAGCGCGTAGTTGTACAGGTAATCGTCGAGAGCGACCATTGCGAGCTCTGTGCTTTGGTTTGGCTGACCTGGGTAGCCCGTTGCAAACTCCTTAAATGCCGTTTTGTCAATTTCAATCACGCTTTCGGGGAAGAGCCGATATTGAATGCCAACTGTTGTGAATACAGGGTTTTTGAGAAGCTCTGGTTCAATGAAGTATTTGGCCACAGATGAGGCGATTGCATCAAACGTGTATGTTCTCTGGCCAGCCTTGAAAACCAGGCTGTTGGCCACCATTACGAAAGACTTGAACTCACTTGTGGGCAGTTCCGGGTGCATCTTGAAAGTGTTGTGAAACATGGTTTTAGCCTTCAATATTTGGTTGCGGAGCACCCGTTTATGGGAAATTTTTTTATAGCTGTTGGATCAAGAGAGCCTGGGGGCCTTCTTTCGAATTTTCCTACCGATCAGAAATAGTATCATAAAAATGACTATTATTCCATTATCATGGATGTGCCGGATCCAACGACACAACACACAGTTTTTGCTGGTATCCAATTTTGTGAAAACATTCCCATCAGCCTCGCTTCAGAACGCTCGACCTAGCGAGAAGTGTGGTGTTGACTTATTATCACCCGCGGGTTATCGTTTCGCAATGGATTACAGGAGTTGAGCGTGCTGTTTGCCAACGGATAATCGAACTGCGTACCAGCGTAGTAAATAAGGTTTCATGCTGCGCGCGAAAAACTAAAAAGCAACGAGATCAAGAGCCCACGAAGGATTGACGATGAGTGAGAGTAAAGAGACCGGTGTAATCCCGGCATGTTACACCGTCACCACCACCGCAGACGCGAACCACCACACAATGGTTTTGGGGGCGTCAGGCCTAGGCAAGAGCGTTCTACTGCAAGAGGTAGCGCTCAAGCGCGGCATCACCTACGAGGAGCTGCTTCAACAGATGGAACCCACAGAAGAACAAAAGGCCCAACAGGTGGCACGTAAGGAAGAAAAAGACCGTGTTGAAAATCAGCGCCTGAAGGCCGTCCGCGAAGCCTTTTGGAACAATACTTCGCCGGACAATAGTGACTTCACCCAGCTCCATTCTGTGTTGGCAGTATCGGAGATCGTAAAAGAACCCACAGATGATCAAGTCAAGGCGTTTTTTATGATGCTTCCTGCAGAAATCATCGGGTCTGCGTTGTCGTGGGGGTTCAGCGATACAGTGGTCCGCGAGCAAACCTACGAGTTTGTTGAAGAAAACAAGCAAGCGATACTGAAAGCCCTCAGTGCGAAAAGTGCTTAAGACTTCTCAAGATGTAGGCGCTATTGGAAAACAAATCACGCCCAACACATAAGGAAAAATAGTATGAAAGCAATTCTCAGGCGTACCACGATTGTCGTGTCAAGTTTCTCGGCTTGCGCTGCCGTTATGCACTCTGTACCCAACACGCGGATCGCCGACCTTAGTGGCTTGAGTGCAGTGTATATACTGCTGGCGATCCTCATTAGCTTACCTGGAGTCTTGGCTATGTTTGACTTCAAAACAGAAAAGCCCGACTCGCTGAAAGATAGGTTGGTAGATGTCACGCCAACGCTTATTGGCTGTGCAATCCTCCTTTTATTCCTGGTGGCAAATGCCCAACTTGCCCAGATTTTGGGGGGAGTAGCAGTTGTACTTACGTTTGGACTTTTCACGCTCGTGAAAAACCTCTTTCGTATGACTAATCGGCCTGAACTTGAATAAGTGCTGAAAATGCGACCATCGACAATCGTGAAAGGGCTTTGACCATGAAATTCAAAGACTCCGGATCTATGCTTGGCAGCCGTTTTACAGAATGGGAATGCAATAAGTCTTGTGAAAGAACAGACTCACGAGCTTTGTTTAGAGGCGGTTAAGGAAACCGGATTCGCTCTGTACTACATAAAAAACAAGACCCCGGAAATTTGCAACGCTGCGGTAAAACAGAATCCCATTGCTTTGAATTTTGTTCCAGATCCCACCATATACAGAGAAAGAACGTCATCTGTTTCGCCAAGCTTTTGATCCCGACATAAAGAAAAATGTACACCACCGCCAAGATTTGTATTCATGTTACAAGCGCAGGAGCGATCGAGTCGATCCTGAAAGAGGGCCTACAGCCGCGTATCGGCCCCCTGAGTGAGCAGATCGAGGCCGCCGAAGCGGTGTACATGTTTCCTTCCTGGGACAAGCTGGAAGACGCCAATTGGCTCTTTGATGAAGAGACCTGGCCATATGACAGTGAGCCTGCTTTGTTGGCGGTGGACACAAGAGGCCTTGTTTTGTACAGCCCGCAGCCTTATGAAGTGATTGTGGAGAACTTGATTGAGCCGTCCAGGCTGACTGTGTTGGCGCCCGGGGAATCGAATTGGCATCACGCAAGAAAGAGATTCATTGAACTAGGAGGACTGGCTTCATCTGCGATGAATTCTGGGAGCAGCTTTCAGCGTCCTCAATCGGAGGGTGGCCTCTTGAGAAATGACAACGGGATGCCTTTGGTTTTGTTTCACGGTACCAGCGTTGGTCGGCCACCGTTTCGTGGGTTTACTACCTGGGCGAGTACTGTGCCTGAGTTGGCCACCCAGTATGCTGAATTAAGAGGTCTTGATGGTTCTAGGCCTTTGGTTGTACCGCTGATGATGAAGGCTGAATCTACCTTCGATGCCAACAGGCTTACCGAATGCTTGACGGTGGAGGACTTCGTGCAGGAGTTAGCCATCCAGGGCGCTGAAAGAGGGAGTCTAGGAACATCGCCTGGAGAGACCTTGACCTCGGATCTGCAGTCGATGGCCCTTGATCTTCGGCGTCTTGCCCGGGTGGAAGAAAGCGGGCCCCATTACAGCCGGCACAACTTTTGGCATGAGCCAGAGAGCTTTTTTGGCAAGGAAGGCGCCTTGCTCATTCGGGAGATCTTTAGCCGTTGTGGATTTGACTCCATCTCCATGCATGAGCAAGGGCTCTTGACCTATGGCGTTTTGAACGCCAACCAGGTTCTTTCTCTCTCCCCCGCCTCGGTTCCCAAGAAGTCTGCCGGCATGACTATGTGATTCGCTGTGTGTTGGGTGATCAATAACAAACGAAGCGTAAAATTATTAGCCTATAGTTTAATTTGTTGGTAAAATGGCCTTTAAATTAAACCATGGGCTAACAAATGGAAAGCGTGTCTCTTCTGAATGAGGTGATCACTGAGGCCAAAAGGCAGGGTCTTAGCCAGGCAAAACTTGCTGATGCCGCGGGTCTTCACCCGGTGACCCTGTCTAAAGCAGTCAAGTCTGGCCGGTATGAGATTGCCACGCTCCATAGCCTATGCCGAGTCCTAAAAATGAAGGTCGTCCTGACTAAAGACAATGATATCTCCGCCGGTCTGCGCAGGGGAGACCTATTTTGAGCTGGAAAGATCGCCTTGCCGTTATATGGACCCGTGCCGCAGGTGAGCCTGCAAAGCTTGCCGACATGGTGCTCACGGAGACCGAGCTTCGGATCACCTTTGACGATTCTGCACGAAAGCTGAAGCTGCCAGGGTTGAGCATGCTTCACGACATGAGCGGCGACTCGATCATGGTATACCCCCGCAATGGCTCACGCGTTCTTCCACCTCAGCTCAGAGCGCTTCTACCACCGGATTCGTCCCCGAACCCACAACGAAGGATTCTTCTGGATCTGATGGTTGCCTGCGGCCGATCTATTGCTGGCTTGCCAACAGAGCTGCAACAGTGGGAAATGCTTGTGTTCGCGGGCCGAGGCGCCGTGGGGCACATCGACGTTTTCGAGAACGACTTGGATGCACAAAAATACTATACGCAGCAGACTGGTACCGGCGCAGGGTTGCGGGATCTCAAGCTTTGGGGTGCATTCAAGAGATATGTCTCGCAGAGCCTGGCGAGCGTCGAAGAGGATCTGCTAAAAGAGACCCTGGGACCAACCCCGGGCGTGGCCGGTTTTGTTCCAAAGATGCTGTGCAGCATTTCAATCGAAGAGGATGGCTCATGGCAAGGAAAGACCATGGGCAGCCCGATTGGCTCCGGTTTTGATCAAAACAAGATACCGGCACTGGTAAAAATTGAGCAAAGCACCTACCCTGGACTCCTGGAATTGGAGTCTTTAGCTTATGAATATCATCGCAGAGCAGAGATCTTTGAGGTGCCAAGAACCTGGCTGCTGAAGACCTCGGTAAATTCTGAGCCGTTGGTGGCACTGGCGGCGGAGCGTTTTGATCGCGATCGCGGTAGCCCTCTGCCTCTTGAGAGCCTGTACAGCGTCTTGCACACCGCCAATCCGACAACCTACCTGTGTAACACTGACGGATCGATTGAAAAAATCGGCGAAGTGTTGAACAAACTGAGGTTTCCTTATGCTGAGGTCGAGCGATTCTACGCTCAGTTCGTAATGTCAATTTTGACCGGCAATGGAGACCTTCACACCGACAACGTTGCGATTCTCACGGATGTGAACAAAAGCGGATTTGAACGATATCGCCTCTCACCATTGTTTGATCCGGCTCCCATGCGCGCATACCGGGGTCGCAATAGCCACAACGTTCTTAGCGCCCTACCTTTTGGCGGTGGTGTGCGTGAATTCACCACTGGCTCCACCACACCGGAAAACCTGTTCGACCTTATGATCTCGGCCGGCAAGTCTATGGGAATCAAGCACGGCAGAGCCAGGTCAATCATCATGAACTTGCATGAGGTCACCTCTGATTTTGGAGAAAAAGCTGTTGAGATACTTCGGGCCATTCCCCAAGAGGGGAGGCCAAATTTTCTTGCACCGGATATCGATGGGTTCTACTTGACGATCACCGAAGTACGCGGAGCAATTAAGCGGGGGGTTCTCTAAATAGGAGCAGAAAAATTGAATGATCTTGACGCCAGATAAACCGTCTTGATGCGTTTACATTTGTCAATTTGAGCGTTCACAGCATTCACATGGAGTACAGGAAGCGGGATCGCACGCAGCCATTATTCAATGCCTCCTCTTTCTAAACCGGAGTTGCTCACCTTGGGGGGTTTCGACCTCGCTTAAAAGGAAAGGAACAAAAGAAAAAGCCGCCACGAGGGCGGCGTTTTCGGGCTTGGAAGCCCTTGTTGCCATTCGCTGAGAAAGGCTCACCTGATACAACTCATTAAAAAAACTTTTCAGCATTTTCAACAAGTTTTGCTACTATATATAGACTAAAATAAAAAGTCAACAAAAATAAGGAACTCAATCATGTATCAGCTTGGAGTGGATATTGGCACCTCAGCAAACGCTATGTATGCGTTCTCTATCGGAGACGACGGTCTACCCCAAAAACATCTCTGGCATGAGTTGATGATATTTGGTGAACCAGTTACCCCTGAGAAGGGGGAGCTGAAGAACCTCGGAAGACGCACGGCAAGGATCTCTCGCCGACGGCTGGCCAGAAAAGTTAGCCGGGTAAAGAAGGTTTGGCATCTTGCAAAAGGCTGTGGTGTCGATTCCTCAGAGGCAGATAAATTTGCAATAGAGACATTCACGGCAACTGAGGGATATAAAACCACTGGCACAGAACGAATCTGGGAGCTGAGAGCAAGGGCTGCCAGGGAAAAAATTCCGCTACCAGCCCTGTTTTATGTCGCAGCAAGCATAGCAAAACATCGGGGATATAATGCAATAGCGCCTCAGAAAGCCACCCAGATTGCAGAACGCCTGCGCAAGGGCAGCGCAATCTCTACAGACGATCGCAAGACAACGAGCTATGGGCTATGTGTGACCGCCCAATGGAAAGCAGAGCACCCCGGACAGACGCCCGCGGAGATTCTGTTGGCAAAGAAACTTAGCGGCGAAATTCGATCGTTCTTGAACATAGCATCCAAGAAATCAGCAGGGGACACCCCGTCAGGTTTCAAGAACCCCGATTTATATTCATTCCATCGTCAAGACTACATTGAAGAGCTCTCGTTAATAATCGACGAGCAGGTTAAACATCACCCAGTACTGTCCGAACCTGTCGCTTACCTTTTTCGTGGGAAAGAACATACACGCTCGCAACTAAACTATTTCTGGGGACGAACCCCCGGAACAATCGGTGATGCAATCAAACTATGCGTCTTCTATCAATATCCACGGAAATCATTTGAAGGCTTGATTGGCCCGTGTTCTTTGGAACCAAGCACTGACGGCAAAAAAAACAAGCGTATCGTGATGGCACACCCAAGTGCCGAGCGGTTCCGAGCGGCTAAAGTAGCCGGTGATATGCGGTGGAAAGGAAAGAGCGGCACAGAGCCTCTATCACCCGAGCAGCGTGCTCTGTTAATTGATCTCTCGGTACAACCCTGGAAATATGAACTAACTGTGTCGAGTACCTCCAAGATTGATATCAGCGATTTCTACCTCCTACTTGAGAAAGAGGGTATACCCAGACCATCGGACAAGATTCTTGCCATTGATACTCTCCGCCAGAGAAAGCTCTCTGTTAGCAACCACAAGAAAGCATTTGAACCCCATGGAATTTGGGAAGTGTTTTCAGCGTCAACCTATGAAACAAAGTGTCGGTTCTTCGAAGCATGGGCTGATGTTGTCGGTGAAAGCGACACCTGGGGTTTTGACTGCAGCCGAGAGGAGGTTATGGGGCGGTTTGGTTTAGAGGTTGTCGAAATCTTCGACAAGCTAGTCAAGTCAAATGGAGCAATTCCAAGCCTATCGGAGATGGGGCTGCGAGACGGGAGGATGTCATACGGACAACAGGCTTCTGATGCTCTCTACGCATACATGATGAAAGCTGGGGTAGACGAGTACGCTGCGAAAGAGGCCTTATATCCCCAATCCGTTGTAAAAAGTCGATTTGACGCCCTTAAGACGAAATCGGATTTTAATCGGGCGATCCCCAAGATCGTACCTCCTGATACTGAGGTTAAACCGGGCGAGTACGCAATTGAAGTTACAAATCCAACAGTGAGACGATCGTTGCAGGAACTACGGCGCGCCATGATCAGAAAATTTACAAAGTTTGGGCCTCCAAGCTCTGTAACTCTTGAGTTGAGTAGGGAAGCCAAAGCCAACAAAAAAGAGAGGGACTCAATTTCTTCCATGCAAAGAGAGCAGGAGGAAATGCGAGATGCGGCCGCTGTTGCTCTAAAGAGTCTTGGATTGAAGGTGTCCAAAGAGAATATCTTGCGTACTCTTTTGCTCTGGGAACAGGGGTGCCATTGCCCCTATACGGGAGATACAATAACCCTGCTAGAGGCTATCGATGGAAGAATTGTTCACAAAGACCACATCGCACCGCGTGCGGCCGTGCACAATGCCAACGCTCGACGTTTCCTCGTACTTACAAAAAGTGGATTCAACCTCGAAAAATCAAATTCGCCAACGATTTACCACCACTTCGTTTCAAAGAACGACATTCAGGGATTCAAAGACCTTGAAGCCAGGCTAAAGCATGTGGAGAAAAACTTCCCCTACATCCACGCGGGCGTGACAATGAGATCGCTTCTTTCCGCTTTCAGGGCGAAAAAAGACTTGATACTTAGACGTAGTGCTTACGGGGAAGAACAATCTGATGAATCTTTTGCCGAGCGTCAGCTTGTTGAAACAAGCTACATCGGCCGGGTTGCCCAACAGATGTTCGATTCTGTGTGCCCGCACAATGTCCTTGGATCACGGGGAAAATTGACGGCCCTGGTTCGTGGCGACCGGATGCTGAGAGCTGAAACAATAATCCCGGATGATTTGATCAAAAAGGGCGTCATCCCAACACTCGATGGAATCAAGAAAAGCAGGTCTGACAAGAGTGCCATTGATAACACCCTTAAAAGGATCAAGGAGGCAAAAGAGAAGGGCATGGACAGCCTGGCGGAGGCGCTTGAACATAAAGCAAAGGTCCTTGATGAAGAGCCCTGTGGACTTTATTATGAGCGTCGCGGCGGGCACCGACATTTCAACAAGCGAGCAGACCACCGCCAGCATCTTGTGGATGCTTGTGCCATCGCGCTGTCATCAAGAAAGCTGCTCCACGCAATCCTTGAGGAGGAGCGGCGTGCTGCCATGTCAAAAACAGAGCCTGATTACAATAACATCAAAGCAAAATTTATTCCGATCAGCGCCAGAGAAGACCTTAACCGCATTGTCGCTAACTTCGTAGTGATGGGGAAGCCTGACAGGCTTGGCGGAGGTGCCCTGCTCAAGGCGACAGCCAATTCCTTGTCAACCAGGAACCCGGAAATTTGTGTCGATGTCTTGAGGACAGATCGAAACGGGGTGCAGTACGGCACGGCATACGAGTATGCCGGCATCGACTATGCCGTTCTCTCTACAGAAAAAGACCCAAAGAGCGGGGAAAACCTATCGAGGATCGCGAGATTCGATAAAGAAACTCGTGAGGTTTCATCACATGAAGTGAAGGTTTTCAGGGGAGACCTGCTCATGCACAGGGAAACCAGAGAGATTTGGCGAATTGGATACTTCAGATCCTCAAAGGTTATCAAATGCGTCAGGCCTAGTATCGCTTACGGATTTAATGAAGTCGAAGCTGCAAACTCTGCTGGTGCTGGTGGAACGAGAAGCATAAGTTTTTCTACCGCAGCGAAAGAGTATGCGTTAATCAAAGACCGGTTCAATTTTAAAAATGGATCTTGAGCGAATACTGGTGATCGAAGAGGGCTACCTATATAGTGATCAAGGAAGCTTGAAAAATAAACGGGACGCGGGCACGAGAAGCGTAGCCTGGGTTGACGTTGCCGCTTTGATGATCGAAGGTTACGGAGTGTCTTTATCCTTGGGTGTTATACAAGAATGCGCGGACAGAGGAATCGCAGTAGTGATTGCGGACAAGGATTATTCCCCAGCGTCCTTTTTGTGCAGCCCCGCACAACACATCCTGCATCGAAGGCTTCTGGAGGAACAAATGAATAGAGACCAAGGCATAATCTGGTCCTCGATTGTTTCGAATAAGATCCAAAATCAATTGCTCTGCATGGTAAAACTCGGAACCCCAGAGGACAGTTCACCAGCCATGCAGATGAGGAGATTACTAGTCCCGCACCCCGGTGAAGACACCCAAAGAGAGGCTCTTGCCGCCAAAATCTATTGGGAAAACATGTACTCGGGGAAATTCAAAAGGATGAAAAAAGGCGCAGAAGATAATATAAATGCAAGGCTGAATTTTGGGTACACCATACTGCGATCCTACCTGAGCAGGTACATTACCCTGGCCGGCCTACATCCTGGTGTCGGAATCAATCACAGAAACCAGAGAAACCCGTTTTGTCTTTCAGATGACCTGATCGAACCATTCCGGCCTGCAGTAGATTATTTGGTGGCCTGTGTTGACGTTAGCGTTCCTTTTGGAAAACCGGAAACAAAAAAGGAGATGCTTTCGATCCTTAATGGCTCAGGCATTTATAACGGCAAGAACTACGCAATGAGTAGCCTCTTAAGACAATACGTTCTGGACCTATCGAATATTTTTAAAGGTGAAAAAGAAAGCCTTGGTCAGGTAAATCTGGTTTTCTAATGTTCCAGATTATGTGGGTCATCTGCACTTTTGATTTGCCCACAAAGAACAAGAAAGAGCGCAAAGCTTATACACAATTCAGGCTGCTCCTTCTTTCAGAGGGACTGCACATGATCCAGTATTCAATCTACGGAAAAGCGATGAGCTCGTTTGAAAAGGCAAAGCTTTTCTCAGTCAGAATAGCCGCACATATTCCAGAGAATGGTTCTGTGAAATTCTTCTTTCTTACCGACAAACAAATGGGGATGACTCTATCTTTCACCAAAGGGGAACGGATAGAGGACGAGAAAACAAGCCTCCCCAGTCAAGGAGAACTGTTTTAAAACAAGACCTTGCTAGGGGTCTATTGTATCAGGTGAGCCTTTGTCAGGCGATGGAACAAAGCGTCGTTTTTTGCCTTCCACCCCGGAATTGTATCAGGTGAGCCTTTGTCAGGCGATGGAACACCGTTACTACAGGCGCTTCACGCCCGTAGATTGTATCAGGTGAGCCTTTGTCAGGCGATGGAACGCTCCGGCTGGGGGGGTTCAGCTTCGGGCCATTGTATCAGGTGAGCCTTTGTCAGGCGATGGAACGCAATTCAAAAGGACTGATTATGGGCAAGGATTGTATCAGGTGAGCCTTTGTCAGGC
>JAIXTE010000055.1 GCA_027484315.1 Burkholderiales bacterium
ATGCATCTGTCAGGATGGCTGGGTCGAGCAGTTCAGTGACCATGTCCAGCGGTGTGCCGGTTGTTGGGAAGCTTGGCAAGCCGCCGCCTGCGCCGCCGGCCAATGCATCTGTCAGGATGGCTGGGTCGAGCAGTTCAGTGACCATGTCCAGCGGTGTGCCGGTTGTTGGGAAGCTTGGCAAGCCACCTGCACCACCTGCCGCGCCACCGAGGCTGCCCAAGGCGTCAGACAAAGGAGCCAATACTGTGTCAAGTGGAGTGCCTGTGGTTGGAATGCTTGGAATACCACCACCTGCGCCGCCTGGCAGACCGCCAGACAATGCGGCGATCAATGGATCTGTGATGACTGACAATGCATCAAATGCCTGGTTCAGGCCATCGGCCAAGGGTTGTGAGACCATGGGCAGTGCGTCGGTTACAGTAGCCAAACCGTCAAACAATGGGGTGGCTGCATCAAAACCTTGTGTCAGGCCGTCGTTCAATGGGCCAAGTACTGGAGCCAATGCGCCAACAGCTTGTTCCAAGCCACCTGCAAGTTGTGGGGCTACCATGCTCAGGCCACCGCCCAGTTGTTCTGCGATCACACGCAGGTTCACTGGCAATGTGTCGGCTGCGGCGCTGACCAAGCCACCTTCGTTGCCTGCCAATACGTCGACCACTGGAGACAAGGCTTCTGCTACAGCGCCGGTGATTGGCGTGACATTTTGGTCCAGGGAATCTGTCACTGGGCTCAAACCGTCCAGTGCGTCGACCAAGGTGTCGTTCACTGGGGTCAGTGCGGGTTCCAGGGCGTCGGTTACAGGCGCCAATTCTTCCAGAACGGGGTCCAGTGCTTCGGTCACAGGGGCCAATGCTTCAACAGGCACATCCACTGCGGTGGTCACAGGTGCGACTGCATCAAGGATGGCGCCAACGGCGGGTGCGGCTGGGCCAGCTGCGTCTGCAACGGGATCCAGTGTGCTTGGGGCTTCGCTGGAGCCAGGGTTGACACCGCCGCCACCAGAAGAGCCGCCGCCGCCAGTGCTGTCGTCATCATTGCTGTCGCTCAGAACAAAGGCCGCGCCAGCAGCGGCTGCCAAGGGGCCCGCCATACCACCCGCTGCCAAGCCCGCTCCGAACAGGCCGAACATGCCGCCTGCGCCGACTACAGCCACGGTTTCGCCTTCAGTCAACAGTTCGAATTCGCCTTCGGCCACTTCAAATTCGGCTGTACCAGCTTCGCTTTCTTTCAGGGTTGCTACTGCGTTGGACTGAAGAATGCCTTCAGTGGCTTTTTGGCCTTCAGCACCTGGAAACTCAATGTAAGCTGAGCCTTCTGCGCTGGTGGTGACCACATCGCCCGCAGAAATGATGTCGCCTTCTTTCAGAAGGACTTGTACGCCATCGGGGCTGGTTGCAGTGACCTCGCCCAATACGCTTTTGATGATTCCAGTGATGTTAGCCACGATACATTCTCCGACAATGTGTGTTCATTTTAAAGTTCGGCAAAAATTCGCCATGTGAGAGTTTTACTGGCATGAGTCAGGGACTGGATGTAAAATCCGAGCTTATTTTTACAATGTTTTACAATATTTGTAAGTATTGTGCTTATAATCCCTGTAATATCGCATGCAGCGTGCCCTCTACGAATTTAAGGCAAACTGGTTGTTTACATCTTTAACCGGGTAGTGTACCCCTTTCGAGGGGTGTTTTTGGGCCTTGTAGTGCAGGAAATTCTCGAGTAGCGTTACCAGTCCAATTGGCGGATGGCCAGTTCTTTCATGATTTCCTCGGCGCCGCCGCCGATGCACATCACTTTCACTTCCCTGTAAATCCGCTCAGTCGAACTGCCTCGCATGAAGCCCATGCCGCCCAGAATCTGTACTGCTTCATTGGCGCAATGCTGCAGGGTTTGCGTGGACTGGTTCTTGAGCAGGCAGATATCTGCCACCAGTTCTTCATTGATGTCGCCCTTGTCGATTCGGGCAATCGTTTCATCAAACCAGGCTTCTGTGGCGCGAATTTTCATGCGCATGTCGGCCAGTTTGTGTGCAATGACCTGGTGTTCAATCAGTTTTTTACCGAAGGTGAGCCGGTTTTGCGCCCAGTCCAGCGCTTCATTCAGGCAAACCCGAGAAAATCCGATGCATGCACCAGCGAGCATCAGTCGTTCGGTGTTGAAGTTTTCCATGATGATGCGGAAACCTTTGCCTTTCTGGCCCACCAGGTAGCTTGCGGGCACTTCGACGTTGTCGAAGTAGATGCTGGCAGTGTCGCTCATCCACCAGCCTGTTTTCTTCAAGGGGCTCCGGGTAAGGCCTTTCGCATTGCCGGGGACCATGAGTACCGATATGCCACGGGCTCCTGGTTCACCGGTGCGCACTGCGACGGTGAGCCAATCGGCGCGAACGCCACTGGTGATGAACACCTTTTCACCGTTGATGCGGTAGTGGGGCACGCCCTCTTTTTGAAACAGTTCGGCCTTGGTTTTCAGGTTGGCCACGTCTGACCCACCGGAAGGTTCAGTGATGGCCAGTGCGCTGATGGCTTCGCCTTTCAGCACGGCAGGGGCAATTAGTTGTACCAGTTCCTCGCTGCCATGGTTCAGCAATGGCGGCAGACCAATGTTGTGGCTGAACAGCCCCGCCAGCAAACCACCGCTGCCGGCGGTGCACACCAGGTTGGACAACTTCAGTCGATCGGCCAAAGTACATTCAAAGCCACCGACTTCTTCCGGATAACCCAGGCCAAGTAGCCCCAGTTCACCGGCTTGTCTGTAGAGATCGCGGGGGAATTCACCGGCCTCGTCCCAGTCGTTGATGTGGGGTTTGATCTGTTCGCTGACAAAGCGCTCGACTGAGCGGAAAAAGTCGTCCATTTTTATGAGTGGCCTGTTAGTAAGCTGTTAGTACGCTGTGAACGACCTGCGGCTTGTGTTTCCGCAGGCTTACCGGACTTTATTGGACTGGTTCAGCCAACCTCTTTAAGCTGAATCATGGTCTGTTTGAGTTTCATCTGTTCGCCGACCTGCACATGAACCTGTTCCACTATGGCTGCGGTTTTTGCAGCAATGCGGTGTTCCATTTTCATGGCTTCCAGACAGACCAGCACGGTGCCGGCTTCCACCTGTTGTCCGGGTGATACCAGTACTTGGGTGATTTTGCCGTTCATCGGGCTTTTGATGAGGGGCTGAAATACACCTTCTGCGGCAGCGGCACTGCTTTGCAGGGTCTCGTTCTCGATGAGCGCGGCTTGCGGGTTAAGCCAGGATTGCACCCAGATGCCGTTGCCGTTGATCGCCAGGCTGTAGCGGCCAGAACGCCCGTTGAGCGTGGCCTTGATCTGGAATGTGTCGCCGCTTTTTTCGCATGTCCAGTTTTGGACTGTGACCGGTTGGTTGCCCAGTCCGTCAACCTGACAGGTGTGGATAGCTTGATGATCCAGTTGTGTCACTTTGACTGCAAGCGATTGCCCGGCAGCTTTCAACTTCAATGGGCGGGGCAGGGCACGGGTGCTGGAAAAGCCACTTAGGGCCTTTGGCCAGGCTGGTGTGCTGTGTTGTTCCATGGCCAGGAAACTTGCGGCGATGGCGTATTCGTTCTCAAAACCTTGCGCTTGCAAGAGCTTGTCGGCGTGTTCAGCCAGAAAGCTGGTGCCAAAATCACCGGCCTGAAATACCGGGTGGCTGGCAATACGTTGCAGGTACAGGGCGTTGTGCTCAAAGCCCATTAGTACGGTGCGGTTCAGTGAATCTGCCAGTTTTTCGCAGGCAGCAAGCCGGTTGTCGGCATGCACAATGACTTTGGCCAAGAGGCTGTCGTACCAGGGGCTGACTTCGCCACCGGCTTGAAGGGCATGGTCGCAACGGCTGTTGGTATCGGGTTGCCAGGCCAGCACGGGGCCGGTTTGTGGCATGAAGTCGCGGGCCGGGTCTTCAGCGCACAGGCGGCCTTGAATGGCGTGGCCTGTGAAGGTGATGTCGTTTTGTTGCAGGTTCAGGTGTTCACCAGATGCAATACGCAGTTGCCACTGCACCAGGTCCAAGCCTGTAATGGCTTCGGTAACGCCGTGTTCAACCTGCAAGCGGGTGTTCATTTCAATGAAGTAGAAGTTGCCCGTGCTGTCGAGCAAAAATTCCACCGTACCTGCACCCACGTAGTTGGTGGCGTGCACCAGTTTCAATGCGGCTTCACCCATGCGGGCACGCAGTTCAGGGTTGACTGCAGGGCTGGGGGCTTCTTCAACAATTTTTTGATGGCGGCGCTGCACGGAGCAATCCCGTTCGCCCAAATGCACGGCATGGCCATGCGTGTCGGCCAAAACCTGGATTTCAATGTGACGCGGGTTGATGATGGCTTTTTCAAGCATGACCCGGTCGTCGTTGAAGGCGTTTTTCGCTTCAAGCTGGGCGGAATGCAATTGGGATGCGAATTCCTGTTCATTCATGACCAGGCGCATGCCGCGACCGCCACCACCGGCCAGGGCCTTGATCATGACCGGGTAGCCGATTTGCTGAGCGGCAGCCATCAGCTCGCTGACACCGGCATTTGCTTCACTGAAACCAGGAATACAGGGCAGCCCGGCTTGCTGGGCAATTTCCTTGGCCCGTGCCTTGTCGGCCATGTCGGCAATGGCTTGTGGTGTTGGCCCCACCAGGGTGATGCCAGCCTCGGCGCAGGCTTGGGCGAAAGCGGGGCTTTCAGACACAAAACCATAGCCAGGATGAATGGCATCTGCACCGCATTTCAAAGCGGTTTCAATCAGCTTGTCGATTCGCAGATACGAGTCAAGTGACGGTGCAGGGCCGATGCAATACGACTCATCGGCTTCCTGCACGTGCAGCGCTTTTTCATCTGCTTCCGAGTAAACCGCCACCGTGGCAATGCCTAAAGGTTTTGCCGCGCGCAATATTCTGCGCGCAATCTCATTGCGGTTGGCAATCAGCAGTTTCTTGATTCTAGGCATTCTTTTTCTTGCCTGGCAAAATGCCCATGAATTTGCAGATGATGCTGAGCATGACTTCGTCTGCACCGCCGCCGATTGAAATCAGGCGACCGTCGCGGTACAGCTGCGAGGCTGGGTTTTCCCAGGTAAAGCCCATGCCGCCCCAGAACTGCAGGCATTTGTCGGCTACTTCGCGAACCAGTCGGCCACTTTTCAGTTTGCACATGCTGGCCAGCTCGGTGACTTCGCCACCGGCTACATATTCCTCAGTGGCTTGCCACACCAGGGCACGCAGTGCTTCGATTTCTGTTTTCAATTCGGCCAGTGTGAAGTGAACCACTTGCTGGTCGAGCACCGTGCTGCCAAACAGGTTGCGCTGGCGGGTGTAGTTAATGGTTTCGTTCACCACGTGCATCATGCCTTCGATGCTGTTGGCGGCGCCCCACAGGCGCTCTTCCTGAAACTGGATCATCTGGTACATGAAGCCTGCGCCTTCCATGCCGATGAGGTTGCGTTGGGGTACGCGCACATTGTCGAAATGGATCAGACCGGTGTCGGACGACCACATGCCGATTTTGTGAATTTTTTTCTCGATCGTGATGCCCGGTGTTTTCATGGGCACGATGATGAGCGATTTGTTCTGGTGCGGTTTGCCATCGCTGGTGTTGGCCAGCAGGCAAATCCAGTCGGCTTGCAGGCTGTTGGTAATCCACATTTTGCTGCCGTTGATGACGTAGTCACCGCCGTCTTTTTTTGCGGTGGTTTTTACACCGGCTACATCAGAGCCTGCTGCCGGTTCTGACACACCAATACAGGCCACCATGTCGCCTGCAATGGCCGGGGCCAGAAATTCACGGCGCAGTTCGTCGCTGCCGAACCGCGCCAAAGCCGGTGTGGCCATGTCGGTCTGAACGCCGATTGCCATGGGCACACCGCCACAATGGATTTTTCCCAAAGCTTGCGCCGCTACCACGGAATAGCTGTAGTCCAAACCCATGCCGCCAAACTCTTCCGGTTTGGTCAGGCCTAAAAGCCCCAGGTCACCCATCTTTTTGAACAGGGTATGGGCGGGGAATATTTGTTCCTTCTCCCATTCTGCAATGTGTGGGTTGATTTCATTGTCCACGAATCGCTCGATTGTGCGCTGTAGCTCTTTGTGTTCCTGGGTTAGTCTCACTGCACTTCCTCCTCGTTGTTCGTTTTGCGCGTTCAGGGGCGGGCCACGCCAAACTGCATGGGCTGCACACTGCGCTCTTGTTGCAGGCAGGCGCTGAGCGCAAGCGCCAGTACCTGCCGGGTGTCTCGGGGGTCGATCACGCCATCATCAAGCAGCAGGCCACTGGTGTAAAAGGCGCTGGTTTGCGATTCAAACGTGTCGACAATCTGTTTTTTCATGTTCTCGAGCATGAACTCGGGCACTTCAATGCCTTTGCGGGCTGCACTGGCTTGCATGACGGTGGCCATGGTGCCGGCTGCCTGTTCTGCACCCATGACCGCAGTCTTGCTGTTGGGCCAGGAAAATACGAAACGGGGGCCGAATGCACGACCGCACATGCCGTAATTGCCAGCACCAAAACTGGCACCGCACAACACGGTGATTTGCGGCACGGTGGCGTTGCTGACCGCCTGGATCATTTTCGAGCCGTGCTTGATGATGCCGCCTTGCTCGGATTCCTTGCCCACCATGTAACCGGTTGTGTTTTGCAAGTAAACAATCGGGGTGCGGGTTTGGCAGCAGCTTTGAATGAAGTGGGTGGCCTTGGTGGCACCTGCTGTGTCAATTGGACCCAGGTTACTGATGATGCCAATGGACACGCCCATCAACTTGGCATAGCCGCACAGGGTGGCAGGGCCGTAGCTGGCCTTGAATTCCAGGAAATCCGAGTTGTCGACAATGCGGGCGATGACTTCGCGCATGTCCACAGGGGTCTTGATGTCGGCGGGCATGACGCCCATCAGTTCTTCGGCTGGGTAGCGGGGCTCCGGGGCCGTTGTGTCCAGTGCTGGAATGGCGTTGCGGTTGCTGGAATTCCAGTCAATCTTGGCCATGACTTCACGCGCCAAAGCAATCGCGTGGCGATCGTCGTCAGCCAGGTAGTCGCCCAAGCCGGAAATGGAGCAGTGCATGTCGGCACCGCCCAGTTCTTCATCGCTGGCGATTTCGCCAGTAGCCGCTTTCAGCAAGGGTGGGCCAGCCAGGAAGGCACGTGCGCGTTCCCGAACCATGATGACCACGTCGCTCAAACCGGGAATGTAGGCACCGCCTGCAGTGGATGAACCATGCAGCACATTGATGACGGGAAGGCCTGCTGCGCTGAGCTTGGCCAGGCGGTAGAAATTGCCGCCACCCAAAATGAAATGTTCAACCTTGTACTTCAACAGGTTGGCACCCGCCGATTCACCCAGGTTCACGAAGGGCAGGCGGTTTTCCAGCGCGATGTCTTGCGCCCGCTGCATTTTTTCAATGCCCATGGTTTGCAGGGCACCGGCCTCAATGCCGGAGTCGCTGGCCACCACCATGCACAGGGTGTTGGACACAAAACCCAAGCCTGCAATGATGCCGCCACCGGGCAGACTTTTCTCGGCCTTCTGGCCGTCTTGCATGTAGCCGGCCAGGGTGCTGAGTTCAAGAAAGGGGGAGCCTGCGTCGAGCAGCAATGCCACGCGGTCACGAGGAAGTAACTGGCCTCGCTTGGCGAAAGACGGACCCGCCTTGGCCGACGCGTCGCGAGTGCGTTGTTCCAGCGCCCGAAGTTCGCTCAGCGCTGCCGCCATGTGGGCGGCGTTGGCTTGATATTCAGGTGCGTTGGCGCTGAGTGATGTGTCGAGAACGGGCATTGGTTACTTGTCAATTTTTTGGTGATGCAACAAATCAAACGTTTGTTTGATTTTGGGTGTTTTCAATGTGACTGTCAAGAAAAGAAGGCTTAGTTGCCCTTCTTGCTGGCCCTCTCGGCATCCCGCCTTTGAATGACTTCCGGCACGCCGCCCAGATGGAAACTGTTGAATGCGGGGTTGGCTTTGCCGGTGCCCACGGGCCAGATGCGGCGGGCATTGGGTGCGGCCCCGTCAATGCGGATGCAGGAACCCGAAATGAAGGAAGCGGCGGGGCTGCACAAAAACACCAATGCGCCAGATACCTCTGCCTCAAGGCCCAGGCGTTGCAGGGGGATTGTTTTATCCAGTTGCATGATGGTTTGCTTCATGGGTTCGGGGTAGGTGTCCATGCCGCTCGATGCAATGAAGCCGGGTGCCACTGCATTGACCCGCACCGGGGCCCATTCATTGGCCGCAGTTTCGGAAAAATTCAGCATACCAGCGCGGGCGGCACCAGAGTGCCCCATGCCGGGCATGCCATTCCACATGTCAGCAATGATGTTGGTGATGGACATGTCCTTTTTGCCCAGTTGCAGCATCATGTGCTGGTTGAACACTTCACGGGCCACCAGGAAACCGCCGGTGAGGTTGTTGCGCACCACGGTTTCAAAACCTTTGCCGCTGATCATGTTCAGAGGGGAGGGGAATTGACCGCCCGCATTGTTGATCAGGTGGTCGATTTTTCCGTGGGCTGCAAGAATGTCGGCGATGGTTTCCTTGACGCGGTCTTCTTCGCGAATGTCGCAACTGTGCAGGCTGATTTTGACTGAACAGGTGCGTTCAATTTCCGCTTTCACTGTTTCCAGTTTTTCCATCTTGCGACCCACCAAGGCCAGATCAGCACCCAGGCTGGCCAGTTCATGTGCTGTGCAACGCCCAATTCCAGAGCCACCGCCGGTGACGACTATAGTTTGTCCTGCAAACAGGCCTGGCTTGAAAACAGATTGGAAAGAATTCACGAAAGGGACCTTTGGGGATGTGAAGTAAAAATCAAACGTTCGTTTGAATTAATGCTGGGATTGTCACCAACTATGGCTGTGATGTCAACCAAAGCGCGCTTTGGGGAGGGAATGATGTTACAGGTGTATTCAAACGAACGTTTGATTGATAAGATTGAGGCGTTATTACTTTCACCCCGCGCGCAATGAATACTACAAGCAAACAGAATTCCGGCAAACCCGTTCGAATCGGCGGGGCCTGCGGCTTTTGGGGTGACAGCAGCCTGGGTACATCGCAGCTTCTGGATGTGCCGGGTATCCAATACATTACCTACGATTACCTTGCAGAATTGACCTTGGCCATCATGGCGGGCATGCGCATGAAAAACCCGGAACACGGCTATGCGCTGGATTTCATTGATTTGATGAAAAAGGCCTTGCCAGTGGCCAAGGCGCGAGGAATACGGATTATTGCGAATGCAGGGGGATTGAACCCGGCCAGTTGTGCGGCCGCCCTGGAGAAAGCCATGGCGGAATTGGGGCAGACCATTCGCATTGGTGTGGTTAGTGGCGATGACGCCACGCAGACGCTCGGCCAGTTGCGAAAGGAAGGTACGGCCCTGACGGATCAGCATTCCGGGCGGGCTGCCCCCCCGTTTTTCCTGACCGCCAATGCCTACCTGGGAGCCTTTCCAATCGCAGCAGCGCTGGAAGGCGGCGCTGACATTGTGATTACCGGGCGTGTGGTGGACAGTGCCATGGTGCTTGGCGCCTTGATTCACGAGTACAAATGGCAAGCCGACGACCTGGATCAGTTGGCGCAGGGCAGCCTGGCCGGCCACATTGTGGAATGCGGAGCACAGGCCACTGGCGGCCTGTTCACGGATTGGCACCTGGTGCCAGACTGGGCCAATATCGGTTACCCCATCGTGGATGTGTCGCCCGATGGCAGCTTCGAGTTGAGCAAGCCCGACAACACCGGCGGCCTGATCAACACCGCAGTGGCCACCGAACAGCTGTTATATGAAATTCACGACCCTGCCAATTACGCATTGCCCGATGTGGTGTGCGACTTCACCACGGTTCAGATTGAAAACTCGGGCGAGAACAGAGTGATTATTCGGGGCGCCAAGGGCAAGGCGCCAAGTGATTTGTACAAGGTGTGCGCCACCTACCCGGAGGGGTTTCGGTGCATCGGCATGTTGTCGATTGTCGGGTTTGATGCCGAAGCGAAGGCACAACGCACCGGCGAAGCCATTTTGACGCGCACGCGGGCCATGTTCAAGGCGCAGGGGCTTGCAGACTACAGCAGCGCGTCCATTGAGGTGATTGGCAGCGAAACCGATTTGGGCCCTCATGCAACGGTGCGTTTGGGCCATGAGGCCATGTTGCGCATTGCAGTGACCCATGCTGACAAGAAGGCAGCGTCAATATTTTCTCGCGAAATTGCCCCGGCAGGCACCAGCTACGCCCCGGGCACCAGTGGCAATTTTGGCATGGGGCGACCCAATGTGACGCCTTTGGTGAAGCTGTTCAGTTGTTTCGTGCCCAAGCACTTGCAAACTCCCAAGGTTCAGGTGGGTGGCGACATGCTGGATTACATCGAGCCACAAAGAAGGGTTGGCGTGGAAGTGACGAATGCAACTTCTGCCGCACTGGCCGAATCGGAACAGGCACAGTCACAAACACAGGCGGTGGTCATTCCGCAGGAACTGCTGGGCAAATCCCTCATTGCCATTGCCCACGGACGCAGCGGCGACAAGGGCGACACAAGCAACGTAGGTATTGTGGCGCGCAAGGCCGAATACTGGCCTTTGTTGCGCCATCTGTTGCGTCCCGAACGGGTGTCGCATTACCTGGCCCACTTGGTGAAAGGTGAAATTCACACTTTCGAGCTACCTCAAGTTCAGGCTTTTAATCTCGTTATGAAAGAAGCACTGGATGGTGGCGGCATGACTTCCATGCGCAACGACCCCTTGGGCAAAGGCATGGCCCAAATTCTGCTCAACATGAAAATTAGTGAATAATCTTCACCCGCTTGGAGAGGGGCACCGACTCGGGCGGACCCCTTAGCTGGTTATCTTTTTCTGACAGTTTGTCTCCGTAAGTGAATCTGTGAGGCGGTTTTTGAATCCGCCTACAACATCACTCACCAGGAGATAGACCATGCAAGTAACCAAGATTGCCATCGCCGCTGCCATTGCTTCCACGTTTGCCATGCCCATGGCGGCCCAGGCTTCTGACATTGCCACATTGAATGGTTGGGGCGCGCTGTTTGCCGCTGCACATTCCGGCCAGCAAGCCACGGCGCAAGCCCAGGCGCAAGGCGAACTGAAACTGGGCCTGTTCCAGCGTCAACAAGCCCTGGCAGCCCAACAGCCCGCTGCGCCGCAACCTGCACCTGAAGTTGCACCCCAGCCTTCCCCTGTTTCCGACCCAGCACCGGTGGCTGAAGCACCCGGGATGACACCACCTGAAGCAGCCGTGGAACAGGCATCAGCGGGCATGTCCAATGCTGGAAAGGGGATCAAGGCTGGAGCAAGCGCAGGCTTGTCGGCCTCGGTGGCACTGGGTGGTGAACAGCTGGGCGCCGTGTTGAACAAGGTGGATGGTGTGTATCAAACTGCTGGCGGGATCGTTGAGGGTGTAACCGGCGGTGTGCTGGGCACGGTACAAAATGTGGCCAACATGACTTCGGGTTTGAACCTGGCGGCCAGTGCAGCCCAAAGCGGTGCCTTGAATGTGGCTGGACTGGCCACTGCAACCCTTGCGGGCAATTTGAGTGCAACGGCCAGCGTGTTGAATGCGGGCCAGTTGGGTGCGATTACTGCAATGACTTCCAGCCTGGTGCAGAACATTGTTGCTGCACGCCCAGCCTCACTGACAGGTTTGCTGCGCTGATCTAGGGGTGATTTTGGACAAGGAAAACCCCGGTTTTTACCGGGGTTTTTTATGGTCTTTTTCAGGCTTGCTGGGACAGGAAAAACGCCACCACCTTGTCGGCCAAGGTGTCCAGGTTGTCGCCTTTCTTGGGTTTGTACCAGGTCACCATGAAGTTCATCGCCCCCAGCACCATGAGGCGTGCAAACTTGGTGTCGCTCCCCAGAAACCCGGCTTCATGCAAGTTGTTGATGGCTTGCTGCCAAATGGCGTCGTATTCGTCTTTGGTGGCAATCAGGCGCCTTTGGTGGTTTTCATCCAGGCAGCGCCAGTTGTAAAGCATCACGGGAATGAAGTCGTTGCCATCTTCCAGAATAATGCTGAGGTGGACGCGAACCAGCGCACGAAACTGCTGGTCTGCAGCCAAGCCTGGTTTGACCACGGCACGGGTTTTTTCAAGACCCTGGCGCAGGCCTTCTTCAACCACTGCCACGAGGATGTCCTGCTTGCTGGCAAAATGATAGAAGGGGCTGCCGCACTGCATGCCCACTGCATTGGCGATTGCGCGCATGCTGGCCCCGTCATACCCTTTGTCCCGAAACAGTTTTGCTGCCGCGCGAACAATGTCGCCACGGCGACCATCATCGTGTTTTGCTTCTTTCAGTACTCTAGCCACAGCCCAGTCCTTTTTTATGTTGTCAGGTTCAGCACCATCCACTGGTGGGGAATGCCCACTTCCATGTGGGCGGGCCCATCGGGCGCAAAACCATGTCGACTGTAAAATTCAATTGCCTGTTGTTGCGCGCTCAGGCGCAACGTTTTTATGTTGTGTTGTCGTGCCACGTTCAGCAGGGCAAGCAACAGCGACTTGCCAATTCCCCGGCTTCTGAATTCAGGGAGTACTGCCATGCGGCCGATTTTTCCTTGTGGCAACAGACGGGCTGTGCCGGCAAGGGTATTTCCCCACCAGGCCACGGCATGAACTGACGATGCGTCGTGTTCATCCCATTCTTCGGCCTCGTCAATGCCCTGTTCTTCAATAAAAACAGAACGGCGAATGGAACTGGCCCACTCGCCGTTGATCAACCAACTGGAACAGTCGATTCGAATCAATGATTCAATCAGCCCAGTGCAGCGAATTCAGCGTCCACGGCTTCCAGCATTTCAGGAGTGATCAAACCACCCGAGAAGTTGGCCACAACGGCCAATGGGAAACCTTTGCCCATGCCGATTTGTGGGTGTGTGGAAATACCTGGCATGTGTTTTTCAAGAATTGCTGCTGTTTCAGCGTTTTCCAGCAAATCGCCCAGTTTGGATTGGGTAGAGAAAGCCATTTAATTCGTCTCCTAGAATTTTTAAATGAAGCACAATTCAAACAAACGCTTGAATTATTCCCCATTCTAGACCAAGAATTGATCAGCTGTAACGCTTTTTCAGCGCACTGACCGAGTTGGTGTAGATCTGGTCCATGTCAGCCCGGCTGGAAATGGAAATCTGGAGGTTTCGAACCAGGCCGTCCTTCAGGCTGTAAACCCAGCCGTGCACGGTCAGGTTCTGACCACGCTCCCAGGCGTCCTCGATAATCGTGCTCTCGCACAGGTGTTTGACCTGTTCAATGACATTCAATTCGCACAGTTGATTCAGGTACTGTTGTTCTTGCGGCGAGTCGTTACTGATCAGGTTATGTCGACGGGCCAACTGGTGAATGGGGCGTACCCAGGCGTCAGCCAAGCCCATTCGATCGCCTCGCATGGCCATGCGCACGCCGGAGCAACCGTAATGTCCACAAACGATGATGTGCTTCACTTTCAGGATTTCAACTGCAAACTGCGTGGCCGACTGCCCGTTAAGGTCTCCGTGAAAAACCTGGTTGGCCACATTGCGGTGGACAAACACTTCGCCTGGTTGCAAATTCACGATGGTGTTGGCAGGCACGCGACTGTCGGAGCAGCCGATCCAGAAATATTCTGGTGATTGCTGGTTTTCCAGGCGTTTGAAGAATTCGGGATCTTTGTCGATTTGGGCACTGGCCCAAGAGCGGTTTGCGTCAAGCAGGTGAGAAAGGTCGGTGGTCACGATGTCGGCTTCTTGGAAAACAAGACACCTAGTTTATCGCGTTGCAGCATGCTGTGCCAGTTGGGACAAACCGGGAGCCCCTTGCCCCCGTCGCCCCCGGTCAGCCAGCTTCCGGAATTCCTTATTCCACCTGTGACACGTAACTGATGGAAAACACGTCGTCCGGGCTGGCTGTGCTTTGTCCTGTTGTGTAGCCGAACTGAAGTGCTGTGGCGGCGCTCAGCGCATACACAGCAGAAATGGCGCGTTCTTTGCGTTTTGGAGTGCCAACCAGAAGCGCATCGCGTTCGGACGTATTCAAATTCACGAACAGGGAGTTCCCCAAGGGGAAATTCACGCCAACTGTGGTGTAGTTGCCGTCCTGCAGGCGCAATTGGGGCGTGTCGCCGTAGTACTGGCGCCCAACCACTGCAGTCAGCCCAAAGCCATTGTTGAACCGGTAGGCCACGTCGGCCTGCACGCCGTAATCGGTTTTGCCTGTGCCTAAACCCTTGTCTTCATTGCCTGTCGCAATTTTGACCAGACCCGTGGCTGACAAAGCAAACCCCTTTGTTTGAATGCCGCCAACCAGGTCCTTGGTGTAGGTGGCTACCATGTCGCCCAAACCTTGTTCACTTCGGCGAGCCGGGCCTGCATTTCCGGTAACAGTACCTGCTACCAGTGTACCGGGGCCTTCCAACGAAATGTAGGGCACGAACAAAGAGGCGCGATAGCCTTCACCCACCAGGGTCGCGCCCAGCGAGAATGAACGTGCCTTGGTTTCTGTGGGCTGACCGAACTTGCCCGACAAACTGTCGAAGCTGTAGGTCATCAACAACCCGGGAGGTGCTGCAAAAACGGAAGTAGTGACTGCTGCTGTGAATGTGCACACCAATACGGTACGAACGAAAAGATGCCCCATGACTGTCTCCTTTTTTGAAACAGTATAGGGGCAAAAATGCCACCACTGGGATAGTTCAAAAGGTGATCAGAAAAGTACCTACAGAAAGCAAGTACTGTTCGATCTCCGTCAATTTCAGTTACAAGGGCTTGGCGGCTTCGCTGTTTTTCCTGCCACGTCGCTCATTCATTTTTTCTTTCCATTCTGCGCGCATCACCTTGGCCTTCTCGCGCTGTTCCGGGGTCAATACCTTGTAGATTTCGTGCTGGGTGCGTAGCATGCCCAGCTTGCTGGCGCGTTCCTTGTCCTGTTGCTGGGCAATCAGGCGTTCAGCCTTGGCTGCATCGAAAGTGTCCTGTTCTACCAGCGACTTCATGTCCTCCCGTTGTGCCCGGCGATCCGCCATGGCGGTCTTCATGGCTTCTTGCTGTTTTTGCATGATTTGATCAATTTTGGTCTGCTGGGTTTCAGTCAGGTCGAGTTTTTTCAGCATGCGCATGCCACCGTACTGGTCGCCCTGTTGGTGATGGCGCATTTCTGAATGGGGCTTTTTCTCATCCCCTGCATGGTCTCCAGCTTGCGCACTCATGGGGATGGTCATGGCCATTGCGGTGATGGCAATCATTTTCTGGATGTTCAATCGGGATACATTCATGGTTTGCTCCTGTTGCTCGGTTTCACGATGTGTGGAATCACGACATCACCATTGCATTGTGCAAAAGTGGCTTGTAAACGTGCATGCTGGGTGTGTAAAGATGGGTAAAGCGGACACTGGAAGATACACAGCCATTCCACCGGCCTAGTAAGATCAAGCCATGACAAAGATACTGCACATTGACGACGACATTGAGCTGGGCGAAATGCTCTGCGAATACCTGCGCGGTGAAGGCTTTGAAGCCGAGCATTGCGCAAGTCCCATTGATGGACTGAAAAAACTGGCGGATGGCAATTTTCAGCTGGTGGTGCTGGATGTGATGATGCCTCAGCAAAACGGGCTTGAAACTCTCAAGCTGATTCGTTTGCAGTACAACACCCCAGTGTTGATGTTGACTGCGCGCGGTGACAACATCGACAGAATTGTTGGGCTGGAACTGGGCGCCGACGATTACGTACCCAAGCCCTGTTTGCCAAGGGAAATCGTGGCACGGGTGCGCGCCATATTGCGCAGGGCCAGCGATGCAGGCAAGAACCCAAAGGACGCCCTGAGCCTCGGGCCACTTGAGGTGCAACCCGCCAAACGAAAAGTATTGTTGAATGGGCAAGAAGTTGATTTGACCAGCGCTGAATTCAATTTGCTGGAAGTGCTGGCAAGCCATGCCGGGCAAGTGGTCAGCAAGGCCATGCTGAGTGAACAGGGGCTGGGTCGGCCACTAGAGCGTTTTGACCGCAGTATTGATGTGCACTTGAGCAGTTTGCGTACCAAACTCGGCTTGAACAGCAATGAATTGCCCCTGACCCTGCACACCATTCGCGGTCAGGGTTACCAGTTGAGCCTGGAATAGCACCATGGGCAAACTGTTCTGGAAGTTTTTCTTTGGTTTCTGGCTGTGCCTGATCGCTGCCGCACTGGCCACGGGCAGTGCCTTGTATTTGATGCGGGAAAAGCCTGCCAGCAGCGACATTGCGGAAGGGCCGCGCGCGCAGTTCATGCTGGAAACCATGCAGGAAGTGCTGGAAGGCAAAGGCCCTGGTGCCTTGGCGGATCTTCTTGAACGAAACCGCTTGCGGACAGGGAATGCCGTGCCCGTGTTTGCCGTTTCACAATCGGGCGAAGACATTCTGGGTCGGGAAATTCCAGACAATATCAGCCTGCGAATCAACGCATGGTTTGGTGGGCGGGAGCAGGCGGAACCCGGCATCTTGATAGTCACTGCGAAGGACAACTCTCAGTGGATACTGTTCATTCCCCGCAATCGAAAGCCGCCTGAGCCTGGTGCAGGCGCCTCACTTGAACAGTCGAAACTGGTTGACGGGCGCAGTGACCATGCAAGGGGCGAAGGGCGGCGACAGCGTGATGCCCTGCAACCACCCCTGCCACCCGTCCCTGGTGCTGGCCTGGTTGCTGCCTTGTTGGCCAGCCTTCTGTTTGCAGGCGTGTTGGCTTACACCTTCAGCAAACCACTCAACACGCTCAAGAATGCATTTCGCGAGGCCGGCAAGGGCAGGCTTGGCATTCGAATAGCCCAGTCAGGGCGGCAACGCACGGATGAAATTGGTGAGTTGTTGAGCGGTTTTGACTTGATGGCGTCAGAAATTGAGGCTCGAATCGAGCAGCAAAAAGCGCTGTTGCATGACGTGTCGCATGAACTGCGGTCCCCGTTGGCCCGGCTCAACCTGGCCGTAGGGCTTGCACGACAAAACCCAGCCCAACTGGACAACAGCCTGAGCCGGATTGAAACCGAGGCCGAGCGGCTTGACAACCTGATTGGTGAACTGCTTAACTTGTCCCGGCTGGAATCAACCCAGTCCACCGATTCTGCGCGCGCCACCCACAACGTGATTGAATTGCTGGGTGCGGTGATCGAGGATGCTCGGTTCGAGGCGCAGCTACAAAACAAACACATCGAGTTTCAGGAAATGCTCGACACCTGGACCATGCCTTGCGAACCCGAGGTGTTGCAACGCGCCTTTGACAACATTATTCGCAATGCCGTGAAGCACACTCCAGATGGCGGCAAGGTTGAGGTTGTGGCCCGACAGGGCGCGCAGGGGGGCTTGATTATTCAGGTGCTGGATGAAGGGGCAGGTGTACCCCTTGAACTAATAGGCAAATTGTTTACGCCTTTTTTCAAGCACGGCTCAAAGGCTGGGCACGGCTTGGGACTTGCCATCGCCAGAAAGTCCGTTGAGAACCACGGTGGCACCCTGACTGCGAGGCTGCGGCAACCTGTCGGCATGGAGTTCGAGCTTCTGTTGCCCCGGTTTTTCTAGCAAGGCGTCCACCCAGACAATGTGACGGGGTTGAAGGGCATGGCTGCTGTCGTGTTCTGGATCTCTGCCGGAAAAGTCTGTTCGAATGGCTTTGATGCGCGTGTGTACAAGCTCATGGAGTTCAGGCGCAACCCGGGCCACATAGGCCAGCCCAACCAGATCGGCAAGTGTTTCCTCAAAGTGAATATTGTTTTTGAATTGCAACCCCAGTTGTGCTTCCAGTGCCTTGCGGGTGGCCTGCCGTTTACCGGGCTCCGACATCAGGCAGTGCGTCAGTTCATGGCCAGACGTGAACGCCAGAAAGGCCGGTTCAAGGCCGGATTCCCCCGTGTTCAGAAAATGGGACCATACCCGTTTTGCATCGCTGTTCTGGTTGATGTGCAGTACACAAGCCTTGATCCCACTGTTGGTCAGGAACGGGGAGGGGTTTTTCATGGTGCTTTCACGCACGTGAATGCGCTCGGTGTTGATCGCATACACCGTGGAGAATTGATGGATTTCTGCTTGAACTGCTTCTACATCGGGCAGGCTGGCATGAGGCGTGAACAGGCTGATCAAACCGAAAAACAAACCGTTCCACATGACATCCCCCGGAAAAATTTTGGTGATGTCAGTTCAACGGCCGCATGGGCAAGGCTCAGCATTGCTCCGATGCGTTGCCCTTAAAGGGGGTATTCGAAAGGGGTGGGGGAAAGAATCAGCGCTCCGCCATGTCAAAATATTGGAAATGCAACATTCAACACGAGGAGTCAATTCACATGAACAATAGTCCAGTGGCCATCATCACCGGTGCAGCAGGCAATTTGGGGCAGGCCGTGGCCATCCACCTGGGCAGCCTCGGTTATCGCTTGTTGTTGGTTGACCTGAACCAACCTGACTGGGAAGGTGAAAGCGATGCCGTGTCGATTGGTAACGTGGACTTGACCTTGCCGGAGCACGCCCAAGAGGTGGTCAACCAGGCTTGGGAGTATTTCGGTCAAATTGATGCCGTGGTCAATATCGCTGGTGGATTTGTGTGGGAAAGGCAGGCCGAAAGCAGCCTGGACACCTGGAATTTGCAATACGCCATGAATGTGCAAACCACAGTCAACATGTGCCAGGCCATACTGCCGCAATTTCAGGACCAGCAAAGTGGCGTGATCGTCAACATTGGTGCCGCTGCTGCTGGCAAGGCTGCAGACGGCATGGGCGCTTATTCCGCGGCCAAGTCGGCTGTGTTGCGTCTGACCGAGGCCTTGGCGGCCGAAAACAAACACCTTGGGATTCGCGCCAATGCGGTTCTGCCCAGCATTCTGGATACGCCCGCAAACCGCGCAGCCATGCCCGATTCAGACCCTGTTGACTGGGTGTCTCCCGATTCACTGGCTGGCGTCATCGCCTTTCTTTTGTCAGACGCGGCCCGCGACATCAATGGCACTGGCATTCCAGTCACCGGTCGGATTTGAAGGCAAAGTGAGGCCGCGGTCTAACGGCGATTGGCCAGGCCGTGCAGGTAATTGTCGATGGTGAATTCAGCCTGTTCCATCAAATCAAACAGGTTCGGGCTGAGTACATAGTTGGCAAACAGGCCGTCGATCAGTGAATGCAGGCCAATTGCGGCTCTTCTCGCGTTGATGCCGGCGGGCAGTTCTCCTTTGTCGATTGCTGCCTGAAAATCGGTTTCAATGGTGTGCAAACATCCCTGGATAGTTTCCAGGTGCCTGTCGCGGATCGGCAACATGTCGTCCACCATTTCAGTCTTGTGCATCACGATATCAAATACGCGCTGAATTCGCGGGTTTTCAGCCAGCGTACGCACCACGTGCATGGAACGGGTACGCAAATATGCCAATGGTTGCTGCTCGGGGTGCAGGTCGGGCGTTGCGATGAATTCATCCATGGGCAGAATGACCCGTTGCAACATCGCGTCAAATAGGTCAGCCTTGTTCTTGAAGTGCCAGTAAATGGCGCCACGAGTCAGGCTGGCGGCACGGGCGATGTCGTTCAATGTAGTTCTGGATACACCTTTTTCCGAGAAAACAGCTTCTGCCGTATCCAGTATCAGGTTGCGTGTTTCCAGTGCTTCTTCCTTGGTTTTTCTCACCACAATTGTCGTCGCCAAATTGAAAAAAATATTTACATACACTCATGCATGTATGTATTATCTGACTTCTCGGTCATTAAATCAACCCGAAAAATGCCCGCAAGGGTTATAACACGGCAGCCACCATGTACAGCAACTCATTGAATTCAAAACAAACCCACGTCTCACCTTACAGCCGTGCTTTTGCCGGCGCCACCTTTTTGCCTGCCTTGCTGGTGACGGTATTGTCCACCACGCTGTTGTTGGGCTGTGGTTCAGGCGCCGATGCACAGGCACCTGGCGGCCCAGGTGCCGGGCAGGCTGCACCTGTACCCGTGGTGGAGGTGCAAACTGCACAGCTGGATTTGACCTACGAGTACCCGGCCCAAATTGCGGGTCTGCGGGAAGTGGAAATTCGGGCGCGCGTGGCGGGCATCATTGAGCGCCGCATGTTTGAAGAGGGTGGCCGCGTGAAGCAGGGGCAATCCTTGTACAGCCTTGACAATGCCCCATATCAGACTGCACTGGTGCGCGCCCAGGCCGATGAGAATGCAGCCAAGGTACGCGCGGCTCAGGCCGAGCGGGATTACAAGCGGGTGATGCCCCTGGCGGAGAGCAAGGCGGTGTCCCAGTCTGAGTTGGACGCTGCACAGTCAGCCTTTGAAGTGGCCAAAGCCGACCTGCAAGTGGCCAGCGCGGCAGTTCGCGCAGCCCGATTGAACCTGGATTACGCCCGGGTTGTGTCCCCCGTGAATGGCTTTGCCAGCCGGTCAAAGTATTCAGAAGGCAGCTTTGTTTCTGGACCTTCTGAACTGCTGACCACGGTGACCCAGATTGACCAGGTGTATGTGAACTTTGGTATCCCTGAAAAAGACCATGAGCAGTTGCGTCAAGGGTTGGCCAGTGGCGCTGTCAGCATGCCCAACGGCGACTTGTTGGTGGAAGTGCTGGGTGCAGATGGAAAGCCCATGGGTTTGAAAGCCAAGCTTGGCTTCAAGGATGTGCGGGTGAACCCTGCAACAGGCACTGTGGATGCCAGGGCTGTATTGACCAACGACAAGGAAGTACTGAGCCCCGGCCAGTTTGTGCGCGTGCGAATCAGTGGTGCAGTTCAGAAAGACGCAGTGCTGTTGCCACAACGTGCCGTGCTTGAAAACCCGGCAGGTGGCAAAGTCGTGATGACCGTGAGCCCGGAGAACACCGTTGCCCCACGCCCCGTTGAAGTGGCCCAGTGGAAAGGCGACCAATGGGTTGTCACCAAGGGGTTGGCCGCTGGCGACAAGGTAATTACCGACGGATTCATGAAAGCGCCCCCGGGTACACCCGTGCAACCCGTGATTGCAGGCAGTGCTGACAACGTTGGTAATGCTGGCAATACTGGCAAGGCGGCCGAAGCCCAGCAGGCACCTGCGCAACCCGCAGCTACACCTGAACAAACCCAACAGAAGCAGTAAGGGGCCAGACCATGTTTTCGAAATTTTTCATCGACAGGCCTGTGTTTGCGGCTGTGTTGTCGATTTTTATCATGCTGGCCGGTTTGGCCGCCATGCGTGGTTTGCCGATAGCCCAATACCCGGAAATTGCACCGCCCGTGGTGCAGGTGCGCGCTGTTTACCCCGGTGCATCTGCTGAAGTGATTGCAAGTACGGTGGCAGCTCCCATTGAAAACGCCATCAACGGCGTTGAGGACATGATGTACATGAGTTCAACTTCCGCCAGCAGTGGCGTGGTTGAAATCATGGTGACGTTTGAAATTGGTACCGACCCCGACCAGGCGGCCCTGAACGTCAATAACCGTGTGAAGCAGGTGGAAAACATCCTGCCGCAGGAAGTGCGCAGGCAGGGTGTGACGGTCAACAAGGGGTCTTCATCATTCCTGCAGGTGCTGGCTTTTTATTCCGAAGACGGCAGGTTTGACGACTTTTACACCTCCAACTACGTGACCTTGAACGTGCTGGACCGCATCAAGCGGATTCCAGGCACTACCAACGTGCAGATTTTCGGTGCGAAAGACTACGCCATGCGCATCTGGATCAAGCCCGACCGCATGGCCCAGTTGAAGTTGACTGCGGGCGACATTGCTGCTGCACTGAATGAACAGAACGCCCAGTTTGCAGCAGGCAAGGTGGGGCAGGCCCCCAACAACAATGGTCAGGAACTGGTCTACACGGTGACTGCGCAAGGCCGCTTGAGTGAACCGGAAGAGTTTGAAAACATCCTGATTCGTGTGAATCCTGATGGATCTTCCCTGCGCTTGAAAGACGTGGCCCGTGTGGAATTGGGCTCGAAAGATTACGACTTCAACGGTCGAATCAACGGCAAGCCAGCCACCCTGGTGGGCGTGTTCCTGCAACCGGGCGCCAATGCCCTGGATGTGGCGCAGAACGTGAAAACCACCATGGATGACATTTCAGCCGACTTCCCGGAAGGGCTGGACTATGCGGTGCCTTACGACACCACGCGGTTTGTGGAGGTGTCCATCCGCGAAGTGGTCAAAACGCTGGCTGAAGCCATGATTCTCGTCTTCATCGTGGTGTACGTGTTGCTGCAGAACTGGCGCGCCACGCTGATTCCAATCCTGGCGGTACCGGTTTCCCTGTTGGGTGCATTCGCGGGCTTGTACCTGCTGGGCTATTCCATCAACACCCTGACCCTGTTTGGTATGGTGCTGGCCATTGGTATTGTGGTGGACGATGCGATCGTGGTGCTGGAAAACGTGGAACGTATCATGCACGAGGAAGGCCTGAGTGCCCGCAAGGCCGCCATCAAGGCCATGGACGAGGTCACCGGCCCTGTGATTGCCATTGTGCTGGTGCTGTCGGCTGTGTTTATTCCGATCGGCTTTTTGGGAGGGCTTACTGGCGAGTTGTATCGCCAGTTCGCCATCACCATTTCAATCGCCGTGATCGTGTCCGGCGTGGTTGCATTGACGATGACCCCCGCCCTGTGTGTGCTGTTGCTCAAGCACGAACACAAAAAACCGGGCAAGTTCTTCACAGCATTCAACACCTGGTTTGCACGCGTGACCACCCGCTATGTGGGTGGTGTGAAGTTCATCAGCCTGCGCCCTGCAATTGGTATTGGCCTGTTTTTGGTGATGTTGATTGTGACCGCGGGCTTGTTCAAGGCCACACCCGGTTCACTGGTGCCGGATGAAGACCAGGGCTATTTCATTGCCGCCGTGTTTTTGCCAGATGGTGCCACCTTGCAGCGCACCGACAAGGTAGTAGCCCAAGTCGTGGATGCCGTGGCCGCCAACCCCGCCAATGAATACTCCGTTGCCTTCACGGGCCTGGACTTTCTGGGCGGCAGCTTTAAAAACAGCGCGGCTACGCTGTTCGTGACCCAACGCCACTGGGACGACCGTGAAGCGGTGACCAAAGACCTGGTGGGTGAATTGTTTGGCCGAACGGCGGGGGTTCAGGAAGGGCTTGTGCTGGCTTTTGCACCGCCCCCCATTTTTGGTTTGGGCAATGCGGGCGGTTTCGAGTTTTACATTCAAAACCGCGGCGAAGGCGGCTCGGCTGCGCTGGGCAAAGTCATGAATGAATTCATGGCCAAGGCCAACAAAGACCCGCGCCTGGCAGGCGTTCAAACCCTGTGGCGCCCCGGTACACCGCAGTTGTACGTGGATGTGGATCGCGAGCGGGCCCGTGCAATGGGCGTGAATGTGAATGAGGTGTTTGACACCTTGTCTGCAAGCATGGGTACCTACTATGTAAACGACTTCAACAAGTTTGGCCGGACTTGGCAGGTGTTGATGTCGGCCGATGCGCAGTACCGCAAAAGCCCCACAGACATTGGCAACATGTACGTGCGCTCCAACAAGGGCGAGATGATTCCAATTTCGGCCTTTGCAAAAGTGGAGTTTTCACAAGGCCCTGAAACTTTGGAGCGTTTCAACAATCTACCTGCAGTGAAGCTTTTGGGCAGTGGTGCACCGGGTGTCAGTTCGGGCGAAGCCATTCAAGCCATTGAAGACATTGCGGCCGAAGTGCTGCCTGCCGATTTCAGTTATGACTTCTCGGGTGCTTCGTTCCAGGAAAAGCGTTCCGCTGGTTCATCCAGCTTCGCGCTCATATTGGGCGCATTGATGGTGTTTCTGATTTTGGCGGCCCAGTATGAAAAGTGGACGCTGCCGTTCTCGGTGTTGCTGGCCATGCCCTTCGGTATTTTTGGAGCCCTGCTTGCCGTGTGGATGCGCGACATGACCAACGACGTGTATTTCCAGATCGGCTTGGTGACCTTGTTGGGTCTGGCAGCCAAGAATGCAATTTTGATCGTAGAGTTTGCCGTGTTGAAGCGTGAGGAAGGCATGTCGGCACTGGACGCCTCCCTTGAAGCCGCCCGTTTGCGGTTCCGCCCGATTTTGATGACCTCGTTTGCGTTTATTCTGGGGGTCGTACCGCTGGCGTTTTCCAGTGGGGCTGGTGCTGGCGCGCGTGCTGCCGTGGGCACAGGCGTGATGGGTGGTATGACAGCCGCCACGCTGCTGGCCATTTTCTTTGTGCCCCTGTTTTACCGCCTCATTGACCGGGGTGAAAAAGGTGGCCGACACCATGGTGATGAAGAGGAAGCAAATGATTCATCCAATCAATCTACACACAACAAAGGAGGCGAGCATGTTTAAAGCCTTTCCAAGAAAAGCCTTGGCGCTGGGTTTGGCGCTGGCCTTGACCGGTTGCGCATCTGGAATTCCCTTGCAGGAAAAGTTCACAGGCAAGCCGGAGCAATCCACCGAAGTGGCCTTGCCCGAAAATGTCAAGGGTGTCAGCATGAATGGCATTCAAAATGAGGCCTGGTGGCTGTTGCTGGGCGACCCCGGCTTGAATGCCGTGGTTGAACAGGCCTTGAAAAACAACACTGACGTGCGGCTGGCCAATGAGCGCCTGAACGAAGCGGGTGCGGTGTTGGGCATTGCCAAGTCGCAGCAATGGCCTTCAATTTTCGGGCAGTTCACCAGTGGCCGCAACCGCCCCTCGCAAGCGGGCAATGTGCCTGTTTTTGGTGGACAGAATGTGTACCAAAGCAACCAGTTCGGTTTTGGGGCCACCTGGGAGTTGGACTTGTGGGGCCGTGTTGGTGCGCTCAAAGACGCAGCCAATGCCAGCTTCATGCAGCAGGGCTATAACGTGCGGGGTGCGCGCTTGAGTGTTGCCGCAACTGCAGCTTCGTTGTACACGCAGGTGCGCGTACTGGGCCTTCAGGTCAAGGTACTGGAGCAAACGCTTGAAAGCCGCGATTCAGCCTACAAACTGGCGAAGCAGCGGTATGACGTGGGCTTGAGCAATGAACTTCAACTGCGCCAAACTGAAGCTGAACTGCTGACTGTGCGTGCGCAGTTGCCTGACACGCGTGAACAGTTGGCCCGTGCCCAGAATGCCTTGGCTGTTGTGGTGGGTGGTAACGCACCCGCCTTGCCTGCTTTGGCCGTGGACAATCTACAGTTGACCAAGTTGTTCATTCTGCCAGAGGACACGCCATCTGAATTGCTGTTGCGCAGGCCCGACTTGGCTGCTGCCGAACAGCAGTTGCTGGCTGGTGAAGCCAACCTGGAAGCCGCGCGCAAGGCTTTTTTCCCGTCTATTGGTTTGAGTGCTTTTGGTGGGCGTGAAAGCGCAGACTTGAGCAACCTGTTCAGCGGTCCTGCCCGCGTGTGGAGTTTTCAGACCCAGATTACTCAACCTATTTTTCAGGCAGGCCGCTTGTTTGACGAGCGAGATGCCGCTGTAGCCCGCCGCAACCAGGCGGTTTTGCAGTACGAGGCCAGTGTTCGTGCTGCATTTCAGGAAATTTACGACGCCATTGTTGCTCAGCGTGAGGCGCGTGAGCGTTTGCAGGCCCGCCAAGAACAGGTTCAAACCTTGACGCAGGTGGTGCGCTTGGCGCAATTGCGCTTGGACAATGGCGTTGCCAATCAGCTTGAATTGCTGGATGCCCAGCGCAACCTGTTGAATGCGCAGCTTAGCTGGGCTTCCGCCTGGCAAAGTCAGCAAGGGGCTACCTTGGCGATGATTCGTGCTTTGGGTGGTGGGTTTGATGCGGAACAGACCCGGCAAGTTGCCGGGTCTTGATGAAGGCGAGACAACGGTACGAATTGGCCAATTCGCGTTGGCCAATTTGTATTGTTCAATTCGTGGGCATTTCACCCTGATCAGTTGGCTTGCAGCTCAATATTGATTACTTGTAGTTGTAATCGATCTGGTGATTCAGATTCAAATCTGAAAACTGGCTTCCGATGTCCTGAATGTCGTTAAACCAGCCCCACTGCGGGTATGCGCCTTTGTCGTTGTAACCACCCATGGTGCCCTTGGACGTGCCGTCTCCGGCATTGTCATTCAACGAGGTCATGTGGATCGATTGACCAATTGGGCTGCCCGCATCAAGAATGCCATGCAGGTTGTTGTGTTCATTGGTAGCCCACACGTTCCGCAGTTGCTCGTCGCTCAAGCCCAAAGTGTCGCCCCCTTTTTGTTCAATCAGATTTTTCAGGCCAGCAACATCACCATCAATGGCTGACAGTTTGGCCTGTGCATAGGCTCGCCCGGCGTCTTGTTCGGAACCGAACATACTGGCAGGTAGCATGGCCTGTTTCATCAGCATATTGCCAGTCAGGTAAGCGCCCTTGATTTTCTCGGTATCCGGTTTGTTGTTCAGGTAAGTGCCGGTTTGTTCCAAGGTGGATTGGATGGATGAAATCACTTCGCTGGCGGGTTTGCCGAAAACAGTTTCCATCGCCGCATCGTGGGTGGGGCGGTGCATCAGGAACCCCAAACCATGACTTTCACCGATGTGCTGGCTGGGGCTATGTGAGTTAGGCGTGATGTATTCTCCAAGGGCTCGATCCGTGCCAAGGCCCGTAATACCTGTAACGCCAGTTTGGCTTTGCGAACCACTGGAACTGTGTTCGCTGGCGCCATGGTTGCCATGGGCACTGTGGGTACTTTCGCTGGAAGCGAACGCTTGATCCGCCAGCAAACCGGGCTGATCCGGCAGCAAACCAGGATTGGAACTGGAACTTTCTCCAGATCCATGGGCATGCGAAGTACTGGCGCTTTCCACCGCTCTCTGATCACTTTTTACTTCGGCCTTGTCACCCCCTGCCGCTGATGACGCACCGGCCGATTGCAGCTTTTCGACAAGTTGATGGGAACCTCCAGTTGCAGAGGAATGACCATGATCTTCATGCTTTGATGACACACCGGCCGATTCGAGCTTTTCGACAAGCTGATGGGAATCTCTAGTTGCGGAGGAATGACTGTGATCTTCATGCCCCTTGGCTGAGTCGTCACAGAATGCCGGGTCGCACCAGTCTTTCAGCGGGTGGTCGCTGTTACGCGAGTCGCCAGTTTGATAATGGTTGAGAGCCAGCGTTTCATTGCCATCATAATGGTCAATCAATTGCTTGAGATGTTGCACGCCTGCGAGGGTGGCCTTGCCGGGGTCTTTCATGTCTGCTGCTGTCAGTGCGTTACCGGCCGAGTCCTTCAATGCATGGGTCGTGTCCCCAAAGATGCCACCTTCCAGAAGACCACCATGTACAGACAAAAGTCCGTGAACCTGCTCATTCGTTCCATCATTCGCGGCGTGGGATTCAATAGGACTGGGCACTTTCTTGGTTCGAATCATGTCGGTGACCATCCCCTCCGAAATACCGGCAGTTTTGGCAAGCTGCTCGGCGTAGGTGGTCCAATCATTTGAGCTTGCACCCAGCGCTGGGGACTTTATTCCCTCTGCCTGTTCAAGCCAGTTGTTGTCTTTGGCAGGAGCCAAGCCAGTTTTCTTCGAGGTTGTTTCAGCTCTTTCAGATTCGGCAGCCCTGGTGGTTTCGGTTGTGGCCAATCCAGTTTGTGCGGAGGATTCAACGGCTTCGGTAACATCGGCGTGTAGGTGGGGTGCTGCGCCTGCAACGGGATCACACATGTTAGCTCTCGTTAAATTGAATGTTGATAATAGGACTCTCTTTGATTAAGTAAAAATGGGGAGGGAATGGTTCAACCTACTTTCCGACTTTTAGTGCAGGGCCTCAAACAATTTTTTGTGCCGGTGGCTTGTTTTGGGGATAAGATCAAAAAAACAAACCATGACATTGAAAAATGTCATGGAATACAAGCAAAAGTGTGTGTTAACACTGCCACGGAGACCTGCGATGAACATTTTGGAAAACCTGGGTTTTGCAAAGAAGGAAGCCCGCGCGGCCTCCAACACCGACATTCCCCTGAAGCAACGCAATGTGAAGTTCGACTGGTCAGAAACGCCCCTCGACTGGATACCCAATGAACCGTTTTCGAGCTATTTCATCAATGAAATCAACCTGATTCTACCTGCTGGTGAATTCTGGTTCTGCCGCCTGTACAACAAGGCCTTGCCCTTGGTGACCGATGAAAAGCTGAAAGAAGATGTGCGGGGCTTCATCAAACAGGAAGCCATGCACGCGCGTGGGCATGCGTCGGCCACCGAGGAATACCTGGCCGCACGGGGAATCAAGACCGAGCGCAACCAGAAGCTGATGAAGTGGCTGTTTGATGTGGTGCTGGACGACAACCCGTTTGGCCGAAAGGTACCTGCATGGCTGGAGCACCGCTGGTTGCTGACCCGTCTTGGCTTGGTAGCTACCATTGAACACATGACCTGTGTGTTGGGCATGTATGTGCTGGAAAACAAGGCCTGGGACAAGCTGAATGCCGATGAGGTGTTGCTTGATCTGATTCGCTGGCACGGCGCTGAAGAAGTAGAGCACCGCAGCGTGGCCTTTGACCTTTATAAACACCTTGGTGGCGATTATTTGTCACGCTATTACCTGGCCGCGATTGTGGTGCCCATGATCATCGGTTTGTGGGTGGATGGCGCTGCACACATTGCCGGGCAAGACCCTCGTTTTGCAAAGAAAAAGCCTGCTGTTTACAAGCCCTGGATGTGGATTGAGTGGTTCAAGGATTCCCGGAAGGGTCTGTTGCCCAACCCTTTATGGCTCGTCATGCAACAGTTGCCGTACTTCAGCCCTTGGTATGACCCAGTCCAAGAAGGCTCGAGTAAATTGGCTCAGGATTACCTGAACAAGTCCCCAGCAGCCATGACAGCCAGCGCTATTGCTGCCAACATGAAGGTACCAGCCTGACCTTTTGCACCGCTTGCAACATCACCTCACCGGTGCTATGTTGCAGGCTATGCCGAAGCTGTTCCGAATCTTACTCGTGTTGTGGATGTTGTTTGCGCTGCCTTTGCAAGGCATGGCGCAGGCCAGCATGTTCGCATGCCACTTGAAGGGCAGTAACCCAAGCTCTGTGGTCGATAGTCATTTAAACGACCACGCTGACATGAACCATACTGAGATGGGGCATGCCATGCATGGCGAGGACAGCACTACACCAGTGAAGAACCAGCTTGCGCAATCTGCGCATGGGTGTTGTAACTGCGCGCCGTCCTGTGCAGTCGTCATCCTCCCCGCCCCTCAAGTCAGCCTGGATGCAACACGGCATGAAGCGGTTTTATCGATAGTGTCTGTTAATGCCTCATTTTCTGCCGACAGCCGTCGAATAGACCGGCCTCCCAAAACAACCGCAATCTGATTCTTGGGCAAGCGCTTGGGTATTCGCCCGGGCTTGCCTTGTGTATTGAATGATTGCGAGGATCTATGAATTTTCATTTCAAAACAGCTCCGCCTTTGGCGGTGATGGCGTTTGCCTTGGCGTTGCCCGTACATGCTGAAACAGCGGCACTGGAATTGGAGTACAAGTCTGCTTTTGATGGGTATCAGGCCTGCAAGGAAACTGAAATCAAGGACTGGCCAGTGGTGAATCAAATGGTCAGTGAAATCGGTGGATGGCGTGTCTATGCCCGTGAACCCGGGCAGGAAATACCGTCTGAAAAGGCTGCCGATATGCCGAAATACGGTGAACCTGCTGAACCTCACCACCACGGGGGCAGGCCATGAACGTGACCGGTGTGTTAAAGAAGACTACAGTGGTTTCCGCCATCTTGGCGCTGATCGGGTGTGCGGCCGTTGACATGGACGTCAATGTGAATTCTGCCAACCAAGAGTTGCGCAATTTCACGGGTGGCAATTTAAGCCTTGTTCAAACAGACGAACAACGCAGAGCCATGGCCAGCAAGGCCAGTGAAATTCTGAAAGAACCCCTGAACCAGCCCGCTGCGGTCGAGTTGATGCTGACCCACAGCCCGCAGTTTCAAACCGTGCTGGCCGAGAATTGGGCGCAGGCCGCACAGGCTGCGCAAATGGGTCGAATTCACAACCCGGTATTTGCATTTGAGCGTTTGCGCATCAAGGATGAACTGGAGCTTGGCCGTTTGCTCAGTTTTGGCCTGCTTGACCTGCTCAGCTTTCCCGCCCGGCAAGGCATTGCCCGCACGCAAATTGACCGGGTGCAATTGCAGTTGACCAGCAGCGTGGTTGAACAAGTGACGCAAATCCGGCAAGCCTGGGTTGACGCTGTGGCTGCCCACCAGGCGCACACCTACGCGCAGCAAGTGTTTGAAAGTGCACAAACCAGTGCAGAGCTGGCACGCCGCATGCAGGAAGTGGGCAACTTTACGCGCTTGCAGCGTGCACGCCAGCAAAGCTTTTACGCCGATGCTGCGTTGAACCTGGCTGCTACGCGGCACAAGGCCACGGTCAGCCGCGAAGCACTGGTGCGCATGCTGGGCCTAAGTAGCGAGCAGGCGGCGCAATTGAAGTTGCCCGAGCGCCTGCCCGACTTGCCTGAAGTTCCCAAGGCACCGTCTGAGGTGGCCAAGCGCGGTGAAGACCGCCTGGATGTGCGCATGGCCAAACAGGGTTTTGATGCCAGTACCAAATCGCAGGGTTTGGGCAATGTGGCCAGCTTCCTGGACATTGAAGCGGGTGTGCGTTACGACACTGTTTTCGAGAACGACACGGGCGAGCGCAACAACAAAAAAGGGTATGAGATTGAATTGGCCCTGCCGATTTTTGACTGGGGCGGCATGAAACGCGACGCCATGAATGCCAACACCCTGGCTGCGGCCAACCGGCTGGAAGCAACACTGCGGGCTGCGCAATCTACCCTGCGGGAAAGCTACTCGGCCTACCGCACCACCTACGACATTGCACGCCATTACCGCGATGAAATTTTGCCGCTCAAGCAAACTATCGCCGATGAGAACCTGCTGCGTTACAACGGCATGTTCATTGGCGTGTTCGAACTGTTGGCGGACAGTCGCGACCAGGTGAATACGGTGGTTCAAGCCATCAATGCCCAGGCTGATTTCTGGCGGGCCGATGCGGCCTTGCAAGCCACCGTGGTGGGCAAACCCATGATGGTGTCGGTCAGCGGTGCGGCAGCAAATGTTGGCGGCGACGCCGGCGGTGGCCATTGAGCCATTGCACAGACAAAAGGATTTTAAACATGACTTCCAGACGAGATTTTTTTAAAGCAGCAGCGCTGACAGGCGGTGCAGTGGCTGCCGCAAGTGTGAGCAAAGTGGCGATGAGCGCCTTGCCGGAACCGGTTTTACAAACTTTGCCCGACACCATGCCACCCTTGGTGCCCAGCACCGGGCGGCCTTACAACCCGGTGGTGACTTTGAACGGCTGGACACTTCCCTGGCGAATGAACAAGGGCGTGAAGGAATTCCACCTGGTGGCTGAACCGGTGGTGCGTGAAATGGCACCCGGCATGACTGCCCATCTGTGGGGTTACAACGGCCAAAGCCCAGGCCCAACCATTGAGGTGGTGGAGGGCGACCGAGTGCGGATTTTTGTCACCAACAAACTGCCCGAGCACACCAGTGTGCATTGGCACGGGCAAAGGTTGCCCAATGGCATGGACGGTGTAACAGGCTTGAACCAGCCAGGCATTTCACCGGGAAAAACTTTTGTGTATGAATTCGAAGCGCGCAGGCCCGGCACTTTCATGTACCACCCGCATGCGGACGAAATGGTGCAAATGGCCATGGGCATGATGGGGTTCTGGGTCACGCATCCGAAAAGCAAGCACCCGCTGATCAGCGACGTGGATCGAGATTACTGCTTCTTGCTGAATGCGTATGACATTGATCCCGGTGCCTACACACCGAAAATCATGACCATGCTCGACTTCAACCTGTGGACCTGGAACAGCCGCCTTTTTCCGGGTATTTCGCCCCTGGTGGCGCGCAAGAATGACCGGGTTCGACTTCGCGTGGGCAACCTGACCATGACCAATCACCCCATTCACATTCATGGCCACGAGTTTGAAGTGACGGGCACGGACGGTGGGCCTACACCCAAGGCAGGGCGATGGCCTGAAGTAACAGTGGACATTGCTGTTGGGCAAATGCGGCAAATGGAATTCATTGCAAGCGAAGAAGGGGACTGGGCATTTCATTGCCACAAAAGCCACCACACCATGAATGCCATGGGCCATGATGTGCCCACGATGATTGGTGTTGATCATCGCGGCATGACCAAAAAAATCACCAATCTCATTCCGGATTACATGGTGATGGGTGAGCGCGGCATGGCGGACATGTCGGAAATGCAAATGCCCTTACCGGACAACACACTGCCCATGATGACGGGAGAGGGGCCTTTTGGTTCGGTTGAAATGGGTGGCATGTTCAGCATGTTGAAGGTGCGCAAGGACCAAAAGTCGGGTGATTATTCAGACCCTGGCTGGTACAAGCACCCCGAAGGCACCATTGCCTATGAATTCACGGGTGAATTGGCCAAGCCTGCGCGCAGCAGCGGTGCCGGACAAGGCAGCATGAAACTGGCGCAAAAGCAGCAGCCTCACATTGAATTGAAAGTGCGCAAGCCCAGCGGCCATTCAGGACACTGAAACCAATTTGAGTCAAGGAGTGTCAATGTTGAAGTTGTCAGGAATTGTTTTGGCTTGTGCTGCGTTACTGGGCGGTATGGGCAATGCTGCCTTCGCTCATGGCGACAGGAAAGGGAACACTGCGCCGGTGGTGAAGGAACAAACTGCCTGGGGTATTGCGGGCGATGCTGAAAAGGTAGTTCGCACCATTGACGTCAGCATGGGTGACGACATGCGATTCAGCCCAGGCAAACTTGTAGTGAAGCAGGGTGAAACCATTCGTTTTGTGGTCCGCAACACAGGTGCCTTGCTGCATGAATTCGTGATTGGAACACCCGCCGGGAATGCAAGGCATGCGGATCTGATGATGAAGTTTCCCGGCATGGAACACGATGAGCCCTACATGGCCCACGTGGACCCGGGCAAAACCGGCGAGATTGTGTGGATGTTCAACAAGGCGGGTGAGTTTGAATTCGTCTGTCTGATCGCAGGTCATTTTCAGGCAGGCATGGTGGGCACCATTACCGTGGCAGCCAAGTAACTTTTGAAGGAGTATATAAAAATGAACAAACTGAAACTGAGTGCAGTTGCATTGGCATTGTTGGGTACCACGGCCGTTTACGCGGGCAACCACGCAAGCGGGCACAACCACGACCATGGCGGTGCCAAAGCGGCGAAAGAAATCCCGGCGGCCAGCACTGAATTGGCCGATGGAGAAATTCGCAAGATCAACAAGAGCACCGGCAAGATCACGGTGAAACACGGCGAAATCAAGAGCGTTGAAATGCCGCCGATGACCATGGTGTTTGGTGTGGCCGACAAAGCCATGCTGGATGGCCTGAATGAGGGCGACAAGGTGAAGTTCAATGTGAAGCAGGAAGGCTCGAACTACACCGTGACGGAAATCAAAAAAGCGCAGTAAGTTTTATTGCTGATTGAACTGCAGGAAGTTAGCAGTAGTGAATCAGTTGTAGTAAATCAGCGCCAGGAAATCAGCGATAGGAAATCAGGCCATTGGGTTTGGTGGCAAATGCTTCCAGCCCTTGTGCCTGTTCGGCCAATACACCCGCAATTTCACCTTCAAAATGGGCTTGCTCATTGAAGCTGGCCAGGCTGACACCACGTTGGCCGAACAGCAGTTTGCTGACACTGCAGTTGGTGATCATCCAGTTCATGTTGAATGCATTGGCATCGGGCAACTGAAGCAGGTTTTGAACAATGGCCGTAATAGGTCCACCCGAGGTAAACACCACCACGTTGGCTGAACTGGAATTTGAATCTACCGCGCTACCCTGCCGCAGTTGCATGGCCTGCGCCGTGACTGAACCCAGCCCCGCCATGACCCGGCTTTTAAACAGGGCCCAGCTTTCCGGATAATCGTCATCGTGTTCACCACTGACCCAGCGTGCAATCGCCTTCTCAAAAATTTGCTGAAAGGCTTTGCGCGGGTCGGCGTTGTTCATCACCTGTTTTTCAAAAACATCTGAATCATCAAACTGGCCAATCAGTGCCTGCAAAATGGCTTCATGGTCATACTCGTTCAGGCCAGCATGTTGAACAGGTACCTGGTGAACTCCATAGGTGCTGGCAAAGGCCTGTGCGGTTTGCAAATGCCGGTTCATGCTGCCGCTGAAAAAACCGTGCAGGCGAATTTTGCGGGCCTTGAACCAGGCCCCCAGTTGTGCCGCCTGCAGTTGACCAAGGGCCGACAAGTTGTCGTAATCCGCGCTGTCAAAACTGGCTTGCCCGTGTCGAACCAGGTAAATGGTGCTCATATTTCTACCCTTTGCGACTTGATTGCTTGATCAGGGATTTGCAGCGCCAGTTGACGTAGTTCACCATGATCCAGAAGTTCTTGAACGCCGGGTTTCGGGTTTGTCGGTAGTAGTAGCGGTAATAGATTTGCTGCGCAATCACGGCAATTCGAAACAGGCCAAACACTTCATAGAAGGTCCAATTGTCGGTGTGCAGGCCGGTTTTTTCAAGGTAGTAATCCACCATTTCCTTGCGGGTCAGCATGCCGGGCAGGCTGGATGGTTGGCGTTGCAGCATCTTCATGAAAAAGTTGTCGTTGGCTTGCACCCAGTAGGTGATCACGCTGCCCAGGTCCATCAGCGGGTCGCCAACCGTGGCCAGTTCCCAATCCAGCGTACCAATAATCTCGGTGGGGTTGTTTGGGTTCAGCACGACATTGTCCAGCCGCCAGTCGTTGTGGATCATGCACAGCTTCACATCGGCCGGGCAATTTGCATCCAGCCACTTTCTTACCGTGTTGAACGAGCTGACATTCCAGGTGCGTACTTTGTCATAGCGCTGATTCCAGCCATCGAGTTGGCGGCGCGTATACCCATTGCCCTTGCTTAAAACATCCAGCCCGCTGCTGTGTATGTTGATCTGATGCAGCTCGATCAACCGATCCAGAAAATTGATACTGAGTTGCCGGGCCTGTTCGCGCTCAAGCTGAACACCGCGTGGCATGTGCTTGCGCGGAATAATGCCTTCAATGCGGTGCATCACATAAAATTCGCTCCCAATCAGCGACTCGTCTGCGCAGTGTCCCACCAGGTTCGGCACATAGGGGTACACAGGTTTCAACAGGCTTTGAATGCGGAATTCACGCCCCATGTCGTGCGCACCTTTGGCTTTCGTGCCTTTGGGTGGACGGCGCAAAATCAGGTCTGCTTCCGGGTACTTCAAACGGTAGGTCCAGTTGGATGCACCACCAGAAAACTGGGTCAATTCCGGTGTGTCGCTCAGTGCCAGGCCTTGTGCCCGAAGCCAGTGGGTAACAGCCCCGGTGTCCAGTTCCTCGCCTTGTCGAACTGCGCTGCCCTTGTCGATTGTTGAGTCAAGCTCGGCATTCATTACTTAAATCCCCGCTTCATCATCTCGATGCGGGCAATCACGCCTTTGTGAACTTCATCCGGACCATCGGCCAGGCGCAGGCTGCGCGCCTGAATATAAAATCCGGACAAAGGTGTGTCGCGACTCACACCCGCACCACCGTGCATTTGAATGGCCATGTCCACCACCTGTTCCAGCACATTCGGCGCCACCACCTTGATGGCGGCAATTTCTGTCATCGCGCCCAATGCACCCAGTTGGTCGAGCTTCCACGCCGCATACAAAGTCAGCAAGCGGGCCTGGTCAATCGCCAGTCGCGCTTCGGCAACCCGTTCGCGGTTGCCGCCCAAGTTGATCAGTGGCTTGCCAAAAGCCACGCGGGAAATGCCGCGTTTGATCATCAAATCCAGCGATTCTTCAGCAGCGCCAATGCAGCGCATGCAGTGGTGAATTCTTCCTGGGCCCAGGCGTCCCTGTGCTATCTCGAACCCTTTGCCCAAGCCGGCAATGACATTGCCCAGCGGCACACGCACATTGTTGAATTCCACTTCGCCGTGTCCGTGTGGTTCATCGTAAGTGCCGAATACCGGCAACATGCGCTTGATGGTCACACCCGGTGTATTCAAAGGCACCAGAACCATGGTGTGCTGGTGGTGGCGGTCCAAGTCCGGGTTCTCAGTGCGGGCCATCACGATTGCAATTTTTGCACGCGGGTCGCCTATGCCGCTGCTCCACCACTTGGTGCCGTTGATGACCACCTCATCGCCTACCAGCGTGGCGGTGGCTTGCATGTTGGTGGCGTCGCTGCTGGCCACATCCGGTTCGGTCATGCAGAACACGGAACGAATTTCACCAGCCAGCAAGGGTTCCAGCCATTCCTTTTTTTGCGCGTCGCTGCCGTATTTCCATAGCACTTCCATGTTGCCGGTGTCGGGGGCATTGCAGTTGAACACCTCTGGGGCCATGAGGCTGCGGCCTGTTTCCTCGGCCACCAGGGCATATTCCATTGTGCTAAGGCCTGCGCCCAGCTTGTCGTCGGGCAGAAACATGTTCCACAATCCCGCTTCGCGGGCCTTTCTTTTCAGGGCTTCCATTTCGGGGGGGATGCGCCAGTTCTTCCATTCGCGGCCGTTGCATTGGGCCTCGATTTTGTCCCAGTAAGCCGCTTCAATGGGCGCTATCTCGGTTTTCATGAAGGCGCGGACGCGCTTTACAAAGTCTTGCGCCTTGGCGCTGGGTTCAAAATTCACAACCTGTCTCCTGATTTTTTGAGTGCCCGGATTGTTTCCTCCGATATCATCCATGCTATCGGAAAACAGAAGGTGTCAACAACATGCGTGCTTTGGGTAAAGTTTTGATTACGGTTGTATTGTTGCCAGTTGCGCTGGTTTGCGGTGTGGTGGTGTTTGATTCCACCCCGGCCGAGCCGGTCAGCTGGGTTGCACCACCCATGCCCAGCATGGATTCTGGGCCGTATGCCAGAAACACTTTGCTGGACGATGCCCAGGTGTTTGGCACTTACAACCTGTTGCAACCCGAATCGATTGCAGTGGGGCCTGATGGCTTGCTGTACACCGGCATGAACACCGGTGAAATTGTGCGCTTCAACCCTGAGAAGATGCAGGTTCAGGAAAGCTTGCAGACCACGCCTTTTGACTTGATTGCCAACACGCGGGGGCGGCCTTTGGGTTTGGTTTTTCATCCCGATGGGTTTCTGGTGGTGGCCGATGCGATCAAGGGGTTGTTGAAGGTGACGCTGCAAGGCGAGGTCAGTGTGCTGGCGGTGGAGTCCGAAGGTTTGCCGTTCAAGTTTGTAGACGATGTGGCGGTGAGTACCGACGGGCGATACGCCTATTTTTCGGATGCCTCCAGCAAATTTGATTTGAACAGCTATGTGCTCGACGTGCTGGAACATGCGGGCAACGGCCGGCTTTTGCGTTATGACTTTAAAACCGGAGAAACCAAGACATTACTTGGCAGTTTGCAATTTTCCAACGGTGTCACGATGGCTAAAAGTGGCGATTATGTTCTGGTGACCGAAACTGCGGACTACAAAATCACCCGGTATTGGTTGCAAGGTGAGAAGGCCGGCCAAAGTGACACCTTTGCCGAAGGCCTTCCCGGTTTTCCGGACAACATTCGAACAGACAGCGATGGCAATTACTGGGTCGCAATTCCCAGCCTGCGCGACCCTTTGCTGGATTCTTTGGCTGACAAGCCGGGTATTCGCAAAGCCATGGCAAAATTGTTGAACCACGTCCAGTTTCCGATCAAACCGTATGCCATGGCAGTGGCATTCAGTCCCGAAGGGTCGGTGATCGCCAATCTGCAAGGAGAAAAGGCGGGCGGCTACTTTTACTATGTGACGCAGGTGACGCCCTTTAATGGCAAACTGTATCTGGGTTCGGTGCACATCAATGGTGTGGCAACTATTTCCAACCCGTTCAGTCAATAATCTATTCAATTAATAACGGAGAGTATTCCATGGCAAAAACAGCTGCGAAAACCAGTGTGAAATCCAGAACATCCAGCAAGAAGCCTGACATGCCTTCCATCAATATTGGCATTCCTGACGCCAAGCGTGCGGCGATCGCCCAAGGCTTGAGCCGGTTGCTGGCGGAAACTTATACGCTTTACCTGACCACGCACAATTTTCACTGGAACGTGACCGGCAAGATGTTTAATACATTGCACACCATGTTCATGGGTCAGTACACGGAAATGTGGAATGCGGTAGACCCGATTGCTGAACGCATTCGTGCTCTGGGTTTTCATGCCCCGGGTTCTTACGCAGCCTTCTCAAAATTGAGTACCTTGAAAGATGCACCGGCTACACCACCCAAGGCCATGGAAATGGTTGAAATTCTGGCCAAGGGACATGAAGCGATTGCCCGCACGGCCCGTGAAATTTTTCCCGTTATTGAAGAGGGTGACGATCAGCCTTCAGCCGACCTTTTGACGCAGCGCATGGACATTCACGAAAAAACCGCCTGGATGTTGCGGGCCCTGCTCGAAGATTAAAAGTTTGCGACACACTCGATAACCTGCATGGGTGAGATTCTTAAAATCTTCACGCATTTTGCATCCGTCCTATTCAACAAAGTGTAGTGTTAATGTGACCGAAAAAAATCTATCAGAACCGGATGGCTTTGACTATGAAGCGGCGCTTCTCGCCTGTGCGCGTGGAGAAAAGTTTGCGCTACAGGCCATTTATGCCCGTGACAGCCGATGGTTGTTTGCTGTGGCCTACCGAATCGTGAAACGGCGAGAACTTGCTGAAGAAGTGTTGCACGACGCCATGGTAAAGGTCTGGAACCGTTCTCGGCTTTACTCGCCTGCTTTGGGTTCTGCCCGGGGTTGGGTGTACACGGTGGTTCGGAATCAGGCCTTGAATTCAGTGCGAAAACGCATGATGGAGGTCTCTTCTGAAGATCACGAAGTGCCGGAAATGTCCACGACAGACAATCAGGAGTTGGCGCAAGAGGCCGACAGGTTGAGCGTTTGCTTGGGCGATCTGGATGAAACAAAGCGCAATGCAATTGTGTTGGCTTTTGTAGATGGTTACACACACGAGCAAATTGCAAAGCGGTTGAATGCGCCCTTGGGCAGTGTCAAAAGCTGGATACGCCGCGGGTTGTTGAAATTAAAGGAGTGTTTGTCATGACAGAGTCGCAGACAGAAGCCAGGATCATTGAGGCTGGCGAGTACGTGCTCGGCGTGATGACAGGCGCCGAGCGACAAGAGTTTGAGCGCCGCCTCAATCAGGAACCCGACTTGGCGCTGGAAGTACGCAAATGGACTGACCATTTTGCCACCATGTCCAGGAGGCTTGAACAGGAACCCGTGAGCCCCGAAGTATGGACCAAGGTCAATCGCTCGGTGGGCGAGCCTGGGTCAATGCAAGACAAGCTTGTGTCACCTTTCGCCTGGTTGTGGAAAGGGTGGGCGGTTGCAGCCAGCGCAGCAGTGGTGGTGTTGGGCGTTCAGCTGTTGGGTGCCAGCCAGGAATTGAATTCGGGACCCCGTTATGTGGCCGTGATGAAAAGCCCTGACAAGTCCACAGAGTGGTTGGTGGAAGCACGTCAAAACGATACCATTCGTGTGTATCAGATTGGCGGTTTGCCAATTGAAGGTAACCCGGCCAATATGGGTAAGTCTTTGCAGTTGTGGACGAAAGCGCCCGCAGATTCGGGGCCTACTTCACTGGGTTTGATGGAACTGGGCAAGCCGCTTGAGTTGCCTGCAGACATGCTGCCCAAGTTGGTCGAGCAACAGCTGTTTGAGGTAACGCTGGAACCTGCCGGTGGATCACCTTTGGTCAATAAGCCTACTGGTCAGGTTATGTTCATCGGCACTGCGGTGGCATTGAAATAAGTTTTTTCGGTTTGAATAAAAAAACCCCGGTCTTTTGAACCGGGGTTTTTTGTTTGAGCTGTGGGTATTAATATTTCACAGTCAAGGCACGAATGTCGGTGCTGGCAGTTGCGCCTGAACCAATTTCTGAAGTGCCGCTGGCAACGCCTGCAGCTGTAACCACACCTGTTCCCAAGGTTGCTGTGAACAGGCTGAATGCACCCATTGCACCCACCCGGTTGGCCATCAATACCATGCCATTGTCGCCACCGGAAATATCGAATCCACCGTAGTCATTGAATACCGTGCCGGTACCACCGATTACGGTCAATGTACCGTCGTTTGGCGGTACCTGTTGCAATAGACGGTTGTTATCACCATCAATATCGAACATGCGGGTGGCCGTGGGCGCTGGGTTTGCAAAGCTGTTGGTATACGCAATCTGGGCAATTCCAAAACCAGTGGTCAAGCCGCCCAAGGTAAGGTCGGTGTCAGTGGCTGTTGTACCGGTACTTTCCAGGTTTGCACCAGCAACCCGATAGTTTTTGGAAGCACCATCACCGTCAGCCGAGCTGACAATGCGCAGCGCGTCTGCCAAGGGGTTGAAATCGATTGCATAGCTCTTGCCTGCAGCCAGCCCGTTAACAATAGCAGTGGCAACGCTCAAGGTAGATCCCAAAGTGGCCGCGCCCGTGTCTGGGTTGATTGTAAAAATTTTACCCGCGCTGCTAAGGCCGTAAATCGTACGATTACTGGGTCGGAAGTCGATAGATAGCAAACGTTCGCCAGTTGGCAAGCCCGTGATCGCGGTTGCGCTGGCTGCGTTGGGGTTTCGAATAGCGAACTTCAGCAGACGCTGGGAACCTGCAGTGTTACCGTCCAAAGCGATGGCTTGTGGAGCGGCTGGCTGAACCAACACCATACCTACTACCGGATTTGGCACATTCAGGGTGCCAACTGCTGTCGCAGCCGCAGCTGTTGGCAGCGTCGCCGTGGAATCTGGAATTGCTACTGTATACAAGCCCGTAACGCCGCCTACAGTCATTACAGCGTAACCGCGGTTGTTGCGAGCGTCGATATCAAAAGCAACTGAACCGGTGGCGTTGACACCCAATGGTGCCGCGTCAACCTGCGTTCCATTGTTGGGTGGGTCTTGAAGTGACAGAGTGTCTGTTGTGGTGTTGATGTTGAACAGGCGAGTGGTGCTTGTTCCGTCAAATGAGTTGGTGTAAGCACCGCCAGAAATGTCAGCTGCGGCTCCGTTAATGGCACCGTCCGTAAAGGTAGCGCCCACTGGAACGGGCGGTACGCTTGCAGGTGTGGCATTCAGAACAACACGCAGGTTTTGGCCTGTGCTGCTAATTACGCGAAGCGCGTCAGCGGCGGGGTTGAAATCCACTGCAAATGTTGCCGGGCTTGCGGAAAGAGCGGTGTATGGATCGGTCGCATCAGTCGGGTGTGCACTCAAGATTGCAACTTCTGTTGCTGCACCGCTTCGTGTGTTGATGGTGTACAACCTGCCTTCATTTGGCACGCCTGTCATGCCGTTGTTACGTGCCACGGCATACAGTTGTCCGTCACGTGGGCGGAAATCAATGCCCACAATTGCAAACCCAGTCGCTATACCACTGATTGTTGTCGATGTACGAATAACGCCAGGTTGTGTCTTGTCGTAGCTAATCAATTGGTTTGTGGCTGTGAGAACCAGTAGGTCTCCTGCGGGCAACGCTTGCAAATTGGTGTTGTCGTCCGATCCGCAACCCGCCAAAATAATGCCAGATACTGCCAGTGCCAACCATTTCATATTGAATTTTTTCATTAAATCCCTCTATCAGTTAAATCCAATGCGACGTCGAACCCGAAGGTGACACCAGTAGAACCCCATTGGATACTGTTTGGATGCAACTAATTCAATTGTGCTTTTAGTTTCAACCCCTCGAGATTCAGAATTTCAATGTTTCCGCGCCCCAACATCAGCAGGCCTTCATGTTCCAGTTCCTTCAGCATCTGGTTCACGGTCTGTCTGGAAACGGCCAGCATCGCCGACAGCTTTTCCTGGGATACATGCAAAGTTCTGGCGCTGACTGTGTCGCTGTCTGAACGGATGCCATAACCTTCGGCCATTTGTAGAAGTCGTCGGGCCAGGCGCATGTGGGTGGGTAGCAATGCCGCGTCTTCAATTGCACCGAAAATAAGCCTTACTTTCTGGGTCAACAACAGACCAAATTCCCGCCAGAAGAGTGGGTTTTCAGCTGTCAGTTGATCAAGGAGGTTTTGCCTCACGTGAAATACCGTTGCAGGGCCGTCGGCCATTGCGTCGTGGGTGCGTGGTTGGCGATCAAACAGGCAAATTTCACCAAACCAGTCTGGTGAGTCGATCAGGGTCAAAATGACATGTCTGTCATCCGCGCCGTGTTTGTTGGCGCCTACAATTTGAACAGTTCCGCTCAACATGGCATAAATGCCATCTGTGCAGTCCCCACGCGAGAACAGCCTCTCACCTGAGCGAAATTGGCGAACAGTGCCGTGCTTGAGCAGGGCTTGCTGAAGGTTTGCCGGCAGGTTGGAGAACCAGCGACCGCGACCCAGGATTTGTTGGATATTGTGTATTTGCATTGGTTTTTTATTGGTGTATCTGCATCTTCTTGTAAATTAGCATCAAATGTCAGGCAATTGACAGACTTTCGGCTGTTGATTTGTAACGATACGGTCTGAAAAATTAAATATTGGATGCAATTGCATCTTCAGGGGAACAGCATGAAAACCTTGGTCGAGCAACTGGCCACTTACGCCACTTACCACCGTGATCCGCGAAATATCGCCACCCACTTCATCGGTGTGCCGATTATCGTGTTGTCGGTCCTGATCCTGCTGTCGCGAGTTTCTGTTGATGTGGCAGGTATTGCAGTAACGCCCGCGTTGCTTGTGTTTTTGTTGTCCAGCCTGTTTTACTTCAAGCTGAGCCTGAGCTACGGCCTGGCGATGTTCCTCATTCACGGCGCGTTGTTGCTGGCGGCCGGAAATTTTGCGACCACCAGCACTGCCGTTTGGCTTGGTGCCGGTGTGGGCGTGTTTGTGGTGGGGTGGGTGATCCAGTTCATCGGTCACTACTATGAAGGACGCAAACCCGCATTTGTCGATGATTTGATCGGTTTGGCCATCGGCCCGCTGTTTGTGGTCGCTGAACTGGGTTTCCTCATTGGCTTGGGCAAGAAAACCAAGGCGCAGGTGGAGGCTATTGCTGGCCCTGTGCGTCGTCGCAACACGGCCAGTGCCTAAGCAACCTACCGGGGCTTAGAAGCCCCAGTGCACATCCACATTTTTCTTTTGTGCGGCTTCGAGCATTTTCAATAGCGTGTAGGAACGCTGCTCAAGGCTGACGTAGTTTTTCAGCGCGATTTTTTCATCTTCGTCCAGTTCGTCTTCATCGACGGGGTTTTCTGACCGGGCCATACGTTCGGTGTTGATTGCCGCCACCAGTTGGGCATGGGCATGCGCAAGATCCTTGGGCTCGATAACCCCGCGTTCGCTGGGCTCCACGCCCATGATTCTGAACATTTGCTCGGCATTGGATTTGAACATCACGATGTCGCCGGCGGCCTTGGACTTGAATTTGACAATTCCCATTCTGTTCACACTCTGGTTATTACTGCTGTTGATCTTTTTGAAGAGCACCTACAATGGTGCACCTGTTCAATTTTCGCTTCAAAGCGCCTCATGAATTCATTATTTGTCACAAGCCGCGCTTTTTTTATCGCAGTGTTCTCAGTGTGGGCTGTTGCGGCGTGTTCACCCCAGTTTAACTGGCGCACTGTGCCCAATCCCGACCTGGGTTATATGGCCACATACCCTGACAAACCCGCACAGGTTACACGGACCATGGACCTGATAGGGTTGCAGGTTCCGTTGACTTTGCAGGCTGCCCAGGTTCAAGGCATGTATTTTGCAGTGGGCACTGTGCCTTTGCAGGGCAAACTGGAAGGACAGGGTGCAGCCTTGCGGGATGCCTTGGCGCTTGCGGTTGCCAACAATATTGCAGCTGAAAAACCTGAGCTTGTGTCAATCCAATGGCTTGGCAAACCAGTTCAGGAAATTTCAATGAGTGGCAAGTTACCAGACGGAAGCGCTGCTTTTGCGCAGGCCCGGTTTTTCGAACATCAGGGCACCTTGTATGAGGTGTTGCTGATGGGGCCTGGCCAAAACCCCGCCCCGGAGGTTTTGACTTCCTGGTTGGGCGGGTTTTCGCTGCTGGGCCAGTAATGCGTTTCAACCCTGCGCATGTTTCCCGGGAAATGGGGTCTGATGGCGTAGAGCACACCTATGTGAGTGGCTCCCTGGCCATACGCATGTTCGTGATTTTTGCTGCGGCTTACATCATGTCGTATGCGTTTCGCGCCATCAATGCCGTGATTGCGCAGCCCCTGGTTGTTGAGTTGGGTTTGTCGGCTGGCCAACTGGGCTTTTTGGCCTCTGCTTATTTTTTGTCATTCGCGCTGATGCAACTTCCCGTCGGAGTCATGCTTGACCGATACGGTCCCCGGCGGGTGGAGGCGGTGTTGATCGGGTTTGCTGCGCTCGGTGCTGCGTTGTTTGCTGTGGCAGACAGTTACAGCGTGTTGTGGTTGGCGCGTGCTTTGATCGGTGTGGGCGTGTCGGCCTGCCTCATGGCCGCGGTCAAAGCCTATTCCCTGTATTTCCGGCCACATCTGCAGGCCAGCTTGTCATCGTGGATGCTGGTGGCCGGTTCTTTGGGCGCGCTCACGGTGACCACGCCTGTTGAGGCTGCCTTGCCTGTTTTGGGGTGGCGGGGTGTATTTGGTGTGGCCGCCGTATTGTGTGTCCTGGCAGGCCTGGCACTGTGGTTTGCATTGCCAGCCTTATTCAAGCCCCAGAAAACCCAGTCTGTTGCGGAAATGGCCAGCGGCTACCGCGCCATTTATGCCCATCCGCATTTCTGGCGCGTGGCGCCATTGGCCATGATCACGCAAGGTGGTTTCATGGCCTTTCATGGTTTGTGGGTAGGGCCGTGGTTTACGAATGTGGTGGGTTTGAGCAATTCGCAGGCTGCCCAGAACATGTTCTGGATTTCTGCCGTGCTGATGCTGGGTTATCTGACTTTGGGCTTTTTGACCCGGCGTATTTCAAAGGCAGGTGGCGATGAAGACCAAATCATGCTGATTGGCATGGGTTTGTCCTTGATTATGTTCGCGTTGCAGATTTTTCAGGGTAGTGATTCAAGTGTATGGGGCTGGTTGCTGCATGCTTTTCTGATTTCATCCGGCATCATGACTTACGCAACGTGTAACAAGCCTTTTCCCAAGAAGTTGACGGGTCGATCCAGTACGGCTTTGAACCTGCTGATCTTTGTTGGGGCATTCAGTCTGCAGTGGGGTATTGGCTTGGGTATCGACGCGTTTACCGCAATGGGGCTCAGCAGTACCGACGCCATGCGTCTTTCTTTGGCTGTCCTGTGGTTGATGCAATTGGGCAGTTGGCTGTGGTACGCCAGGCCAGGTCGAAAGACCAGTCATTTGATCCCATTCAAAGCCACTTGATTGGGCGTGTTGGGCAGGTTCAATGATTTGCGATATTGAATGGCAGTGGCTACCTGTTTTTTCTGGATGTCGGTTTCTGCATCCAGGTCGGCAAGGGTACGGGCTACACGGCAAATTCGGTGCAATGCACGGGCTGACAAGTGATTTTTTTGCGCGTATTTAAGCAGCAATTGTTCGGCTGAGTGTTCTGGTTTGCAATGCATGCTGATTTGACCCGGGGTCATTTCACCGTTCAGGCAGCCCTGCCTGTTCAACTGAACTTCCCTCGCTTTCATGACTTGCGTCAGCAGCGCTGCGCTGCTTCCGGATTCCTGTTCACCTTGCTGTCCTTGCAACAAGGCTTGATGTTCGACAGGTTGTACGTCGATTGAAATGTCCAGCCTGTCGGCCAAGGGACCTGACAGTTTGGACTGGTAGCGGCGAACCTGCTCTGGCGTGCAGCGGCATTCCTTGACTGGGTGGCCCAGCCAACCGCAAGGGCAAGGGTTGTGGGCACACACCCACAAAAAGCGTGCTGGAAAGGTCGATTGGTGCCCGGAACGGGAAATGTTGACTCGCCCGGTTTCCAGTGGTTCGCGCAGGGATTCAAGGCAGCGCCGGTCAAACTCAAGTACCTCGTCGGTGAATAGAATACCCTGGTGCGCCAGGGTGATTTCGCCGGGTACGGGCGGGTTCCCACCCCCAATGAGGGCTGCCATGGAGCTGCTGGGGTGCGGGTTTCGAAAAGGCCTGACCTGGCTGAAGACATCACTTTCACCTTTAAGGCTCCGGATCGCAGAAATATCCAGTGATTCTTCAAAGGGCAACGCGGGCAGAAGACCGCCAATCCGTTGCGCCAGCATGGATTTTCCGCTGCCGGGTGGCCCGACCAACCGGATGTGGTGTTGACCCGCAGCGGCAGCAAGCAAAGCGTGCTTGGCTGTTTGGTGGCCGATGACTTCGGCCATGTCGAAAACCTGCCCAGCGGCGTTTGCGGTGTGGCTGCCTGGCTGTTCCTGCGTCATGGGCGCGCCATGACCTACCAGGTGCGCTGCTGCTTCAAACAATGAGGCCGCACCATAAACTGCAATGTCAGGCACGGTTGCAGACACGGAGGCGTGTGCCTTGGGCATCATCAGTTTCAAGGGGCGATTGCGCTGTTGCGCCTGTTTGCGGGCTGCCACTGCCAGCGCGAAAGGGCTGCGCACTCCGGTCAATGCGCCTGACAAGGAAAGCTCACCGGCAAACACCCAGTCTTGCAGTTCTGCCTTGGCCAATTGACCTGAGGCGGCTGCAATCCCCAAGGCCACTGCCAGGTCAAATGCAGCGCTGCCCTTGGGCAGGTCTGCTGGAGCAAGGTTGACTGTGATACGTTGGCTTGGAAACTCAAAGCCACTGTTCAGCAAGGCGGACCGAACCCTTTCCTTGGATTCCCGAATTTCTGCATCGGGTAGGCCCACCAGTGCAAATGATGGCAAGCCTGCAGACAAGTGAACTTCAATTTGTACAGGAATGGGGCGAACGCCCACAAACGTCAGGCTTTGGAGGGTGGCTAGGGGCATTGGCTGGTGAACGCTGGGGAATCAAACCCAATGATTATCCCCACCGTGCCTCTAAAGGCAAACGGGTGCCTAGCCTGGTGTCACCCGACCTGGCTGGTCAGCTTCGCTTGATTAATCAGGCTTTCTTCTCAAGTTCCGCCACGCGCAATTCCAGTGCATGCACCTTTTCGCGCAGTCGATTCAATACTTCCCGCTGAATCTCGAAGTCTTCCAGGCTGACAAATTCCATGTCCTGAAGGCTTTGCCGAATCAGCTGTGTCACTGGATTCTCAAGGGTTTGCAAGCCCTTGGCATTCAAAAAATCGCTGATTTTGGTCTGAACCGCATCAAATGGATTGGTGGCCAAAATTTCCCCCGGAAGAGTGGTATCGCATCGCACCAAAACAGTGCACCAAAACGGTGCGATGACAGAAAATTCAAAAAATCGAATGGGTATTGTGCCCGAAAAAGGGGGATTTATCGCGAATTTACTGACAGGTCGCTTGCTGGCACGCTTCTCGCTAATAGACCCTTGCCAAAAAAACTTTACGGCATTCATCTATTTTTAGGAGAGTGAGATGAAAAAATTAGTAATGGTTACTGCCATCGCCGCCGCAACCTTCGGGGCTGTATCTACTGCACAAGCTGTTGAAGTAACAACAACAGCCAACGCGAACATCACCACAGATTACAAATTCCGTGGTATTTCCCAGACTAATGCTGGTCCAGCATTCCAGGGTGGTTTCGACGCTGCTTTCAGCAACGGTTTCTATGTTGGTAACTGGAACTCGAACGTAAACAACTTGGGCGGTGGTAGCTCAGGTTTGGAAATGGATTTCTACGGCGGTTACGCTGGTGAATTCAAGGGCATCGCATACGACGTGGGTACATTGTATTACTACTACGAAGGTGCCGTTGTGACTCCTGGTCTGCCAAAGCCAGACACATTGGAAGTGTACGGCAAGCTGTCATATGCTGGCGCCTACGCGAAACTGTCTGTGGCTGTATCTGACGATTACTTCGCCTTCCAGGGTGTGAACGCGCAAAATGATCAGGGTGGCTCAACCTACCTGGATCTGGGCTACACACTTCCTCTGTCAGACAAGCTGTCATTGACCGCTCACTACGGTTTGACATCTTTCGACAAGGATATGGCTGATCTGCGTCCTGGTGCCCCAGCTCTGTCAACAATCGACTCATATGCTGACTACAGCATCGGTGCAACATACGCGCTTAGCCCAAAGTACTCAGTAACTGCTGCTTACATTGAAACAGACGATGACGCTTTTGCCCTGACTGGTAACAGCGATATTACCGACGGTTCATTGGTCGTAACTTTCAGCGCCAAGTTCTAAATTGAATCCAGACAGCGCTCTGAAGAGGGCGCTGTTTTATACCCTCTTCAAACTTAATTCAGGAGTGCGTAATGAAGCTAATCACAGCAGTCATTAAGCCTTTCAAACTCGATGAAGTCCGTGAAGCGCTGTCTGCCATCGGCGTGCAAGGCATTACGGTTACCGAAGTGAAAGGTTTTGGTCGCCAGAAGGGTCACACTGAGTTGTACCGTGGCGCCGAATATGTAGTCGACTTTTTGCCCAAAGTGAAAATTGAAGCAGCAGTGGATGACAGCCTTGTAGACCAGGCCTGTGAAGCTATTGAAACTGCAGCCAAGACCGGCAAGATCGGCGATGGCAAGATCTTCGTGTTTGATTTGTTGAGTGTTACCCGTATTCGCACAGGCGAAACCGGTAAAGACGCCCTTTAACCAGAGAGAAGTGAGGAAATCATGAAGAAACTTCTGACTGTCTGGCTAGCGGCCGCCGCACTGAGTTTCAGTGTTGCCAGCCCTGGTGTGTTTGCGCAAGAAACGCCTGCAGCACCTGCCGCCGAAGCCGTTGTAACAACCCCTGTTGGCGACGCAACTGTTGCCCCTGAGGCAGCCCCTGCTGCCGAAGCCCCAATGGCCGCTGAAGCTGCGCCTGCAGAAGAAGCTGCGCCCGCTGCAGTACCTGTTCCTGACAAAGGCGATACTGCCTGGATGATGGTTGCTACACTACTGGTCATCATGATGACAGTGCCAGGTTTGGCCCTGTTCTACGGCGGTTTGGTTCGCTCCAAGAACATGTTGTCCGTGTTGATGCAAGTCATGGTGACATTCTCCATGATTGTGGTGCTGTGGTTTGTTTACGGCTACAGCTTGGCCTTTACAGAAGGCAACGCATTCATCGGCGGATTTGACCGTGTGCTCTTGAACGGTGTCTGGGACAACGCTGCTGGTACATTTGCAAACGCTGCAACGTTCAGCAAGGGTGTATACATCCCTGAAATCGTATTTGCTGCATTCCAGGCTACATTTGCCGGTATCACTTGTGCCCTGATCGTGGGCGCGTTTGCCGAGCGTATCAAATTTGGCGCCGTGCTGTTGTTCATGGTGCTGTGGTTCACCTTCAGCTACATCCCTGTTGCACACATGGTGTGGTTCTGGATGGGTCCTGATGCTTACTCAAGCGCCGAAGTGGCAGCCGAGATGACCAGCAAAGCTGGCTACATCTGGCAATTGGGTGCCCTGGACTTCGCTGGCGGTACTGTAGTTCACATCAACGCCGCTGTTGCTGGTTTGGTGGGTGCATACATGATCGGCAAGCGTGTTGGTTACGGCAAAGAAGCCATGACTCCACACAGCCTGACATTGACCATGGTTGGTGCGTCCCTTCTGTGGGTGGGCTGGTTCGGTTTCAACGCAGGTTCTGCTCTGGAAGCCAACGGTTATGCTGCCCTGGCGTTCGCAAACACCCTGATTGCAACTGCTGCTGCTGTGATGGCCTGGTGTATCGGTGAAGCACTGCTGAAAGGCAAGGCTTCCATGTTGGGTGCCGCATCCGGTGCTGTTGCTGGTCTGGTGGCTGTAACGCCAGCAGCAGGTAACGTGGGTATCGCTGGTGCAATCGTGATCGGTCTGCTGGCAGGTTTCATCTGCTTGTGGGGTGTTTCCGGTCTGAAGAAGCTGCTGGGTGCTGACGACTCTCTGGACGTGTTCGGCGTTCACGGCGTAGGCGGTATCTTGGGTGCTCTGTTGACAGGCGTGTTCAACTCGCCAAACCTGGGTGGGCCATCCGCAGTGGCTGACTGGACAACCGTGGCCATGATTGCTGCTGGTGACTATTCCATCGCCAGCCAGGTGTTGATCCAGGCCAAGGCCGTGGTCATCACGATCGTGTGGTCAGCAGTGGTTTCAGTGATTGCATTCAAGCTGGTTGATCTGATCATCGGTCTGCGTGTAAGCGAAGAAGCCGAGCGTGAAGGTCTGGACATCACCTCACACGGTGAGACAGCCTACAGCAAGTAAGTACACTCTCCACTTAGGTGGATCCTTCAGCCCGGGACAATGGGCTGACTCAAAGGCACCCTCGGGTGCCTTTTTTGTTGTCTTCAATCCGTTTCTGTGAGTTGGAGGTTGCGGGGCGGCATTGTTGATTTTGGAAAGAGAAGTGCGCAGTGCCTGTTGTGTTCGCTGAATGTCTGTCAATCCCTTTTTGAAATCTGGCTTGGCACTCGCCTTGCCCTCCAAAACACATTGTCGGGGCTCGGCGTTGGCTTGCAGCCAAGCGCGCCAATCCAGTTTCAAGCGGGCAGACATTCCTGACGCGAACTCAACAGGCACTGCGCACTTCTCTTGCTGCGTTCAAATCACCGCCACCCGCAAATCTCCAACCTCCGTAGAAACGGGTGTGAAGGCAACAGTGGCTGAGAGAATTCACGTGCGGTGATGGGCGAGGAGGGGGGCTTCAAGGAGCCAAGTCTGCGATTCAGGGAAATCTGCCAGCGTGAAGCTTGTCTGCACGGTCGCCGCAGGCGAAAACCCGAGCTCGCCCGTTACTTTTGGCGAGTCGGGTTTAGTGCGGGCAGGCGCTACACGCTGGAAAAACAGATTTTCACGCCGAGCTTGGCCCTTGAGCCTCCCCTACTCAACCCCCCACACCGCACCAATTCCCCAGCCACCCACCTTCACACCCGATTTTCCGTCCCCAATGTGGCAGTGCAGCGTTTTGGATTACACTTGGCGAAGTGTCTTACCCAGAGAATGTTGATGGTTCCACATCTAGTTACAGCTTTAACCGGTCCACTTCTGGACCTTGAGAAACGAATGCTCGACAAAACCACCGAGATTGAACGGTGGTTCCGCATGGCCTGGAATGAAAACGTTCCGCCGTTCTACAGCTCTGTCGATGTACGCAATGCAGGTTTCAAGCTGGCACCCGTGGACACCAATCTGTTTCCGGGCGGTTTCAATAACCTGGCCCCTGAAATGATGCCATTGGCCATTCAAGCCGCCATGAGCGCGATTGAAAAAATCTGCCCTGAAGCGCGCAGCATGGTGCTGGTGCCGGAAAACCACACCCGCAACACCTTTTACCTGACCAATGTGGCCCGTCTGGCGGCCATCTTGAAGCAGACCGGCCTGGATATTCGCCTGGGTTCGGTGTCGCCAGAAATTACAGAGCCCACCCGGTTTGACCTGCCCGATGGCCAGCACATTGTGCTGGAACCTTTGCGCCGCAAGGGCAACCGTGTCGGCGTGGATGGGCTTGAGCCGTGCGCAGTGTTGCTCAACAATGATTTGTCTGCAGGCGTGCCGCCCATGCTGCAAGGAATCAAAGACCAGATTCTGCTGCCACCCCTGCATGCAGGTTGGGCTACCCGTCGCAAAAGCACGCACTTCAAAGCCTACGATTCCGTGGTGGAATCGTTTGCTGAAATGTTGGGCATCGACCCCTGGCTGATCAACCCTTACTTCACCTACCGAAGCCAGCTCAATTTCCAGGAACGCGTGGGTGAAGAATCCCTGGCCGAAGCTGTTGATGAAGTGCTGGCCAAAACCCGCATCAAGTATGCTGAATATGGCATTGACGAGCAGCCTTACGTGGTGGTCAAAGCAGATGCTGGCACTTACGGCATGGGCATCATGACCGTGAAAGATGCCTCAGAAGTGGTGGGGCTGAACCGCAAGCAGCGCAACAAAATGTCAGTGGTCAAGGAAGGTTTGCAGGTGTCCGATGTCATTATTCAAGAGGGTGTGCACACCTTTGAGAGTATTGAAGATGCAGTGGCCGAACCCGTGGTCTACATGATTGACCGCTATGTGGTGGGTGGCTTTTACCGGGTACACACAGGCCGTGCCCGCGATGAAAACCTGAATGCCCCCGGTATGCATTTTGTGCCGCTTGCATTTGAAACCCCCTGCAATACACCTGATTGTGGCGACCGCCCCGATGCTGCAGTGAATCGCTTTTATGCGTATGGTGTAATTGGCCGTCTCGCTGCCCTTGCCGCCTCGCAAGAACTGGAGGCCACAGCCAGCGTGGAGTTGGCCGCATGAGCAGCAGAAGTTTTGTGTGCGTGATAGATCCCCTCGCCAGCCTGAATCCCAAGAAAGACTCGTCGATTGCCATGATGGAATCGGCGCAGTCCCGTGGTTGGAAGGTCGGGGTGATTGAGGATGGTGGTCTTTACTGGTCAACCGGTAGTGGTGTTCGTGCCCACGTGGTGTGGATTGCAATTGACCGTGCCAGCAAACCCTGGTTTCAGGAAGTGGGGCGCGAAGAGGTGGAGTTGAAAGACCTCGATGCCGTCATCATGCGCAAAGACCCGCCATTTGATGCGGAATTTGTCACCGCAACCTGGTTGCTGGAACAAGCCGAGCGCGAAGGCGCCCGGGTGTTCAACAGCCCGCGCGCCATTCGCGACCACAATGAAAAGTTCACCATTGCCCAGTTTGAAGAGTTTGTGGTGCCCACCCTGGTGTCACGCAATGCAGTGCAGCTTCGCAGCTTTCTGGATCATCACCCCGACGCCATTGCCAAACCACTGGACGGCATGGGCGGTACCTCCATTTTCCGCCTGAAAAAAGGCGACCAGAACATCGGCGTTATTCTTGAAACATTGACTGATTACGGCCGAAAAACCGCCATGATTCAGCGCTACATCCCTGAAATTGTGGAAGGTGACAAGCGCGTGCTCCTGATCAACGGCGAGCCTGTGCCTTATTGCCTTGCCCGTCTTCCCAAGGAAGGCGAGCACCGCGGCAACCTGGCTGCTGGTGGCACCGGGCGTGCGCAACCCTTGAGTGAAAGCGACTGGCACATTGCCCGTACGCTGGGCCCGGAACTGAAGAAGCGTGGCTTGTTGTTGGTCGGTTTGGACATCATTGGCAAGAACCTGACTGAAGTGAATGTCACCAGCCCCACCTGTTTCCGCGAAATCATGGATCAAACCGGCTTCCCTGTTGCGGACACTTTTGTGCAGGCAGTGGATCAGGCCTTGCAGGAGGCTCGCTGATGTTGGGGCTAGTACTGGTCACGCATGCGCCATTGGGTGATGCAATTCGACAATGCGTACAGCATGTCATGGGCTCGGTACCCCAAGGTTTTTCGGTGGTGGATGTCAGCAGTGATGAGGACATTGACCAGACTGTGCTGCGCATTCAAGATGCGGCGCGGCAAGTGCACTCAGGCGATGGAGTCGTATTTTTGACCGACCTGTTTGGAGCCACACCGTCCAATGCCGCAGTGCGGGCGGGTGTGGAGTCATTGAATATACAGACCGTTCTGGTGTCGGGCTGCAACCTGCCCATGGTGTTGCGTGCCCTTGGCTTTCGGGACCTGCCCATCAATGAGGTGGCCGAGCGACTGGTCATGGGTGGTCGAAACGGTATAGTGAGCACCGGTGCCACGGCACCGCAACGTCAAACTTTTAACCCGGCGAAAAGCGATGATTCAGCACGAAATCACCATCAGCAATAAACTGGGCCTGCACGCCCGCGCATCAGTCAAGCTGACACAAACGGCAAGCCGGTTTCAATCGGAAATCTGGATTGCCAAAGCGGGGCGGCGTGTGAATGCGAAAAGTATCATGGGTGTCATGATGCTGGCCGCAGGCAAAGGCCACCTGGTTACCCTCGAAGCCGAGGGTAGCGATGAAACCGAGGCAATTGCAGCCCTGGTGGCTCTGATTGACGACAAGTTTGGTGAAGGCGAATAAACCATGACCCTGGTCTTGCATGGCATCGCGGTATCCCGTGGCATTGCAGTCAGCCGAGCCCTGGTGTGGGACACGGCCATGCGGGACATTCCCCGCAACCGGATCGACAAAAAATCGGTTCGCTTCGAGAAAAAGCGATTCGACAATGCGGTCAAAAGGGTAGCCGACGAACTGGTAGAAATCCGCAGCCAGATCAGCGCAGATTCCCCTGCCGAGTTTGATGCTTTTCTGAACCTGCACAGCCTGATCCTGCAAGATCCGATTCTTTCAGAAGAGCCGAAAAACCTGATCCAGAACAAACTCATCAACGCCGAATGGGCCTTGATCGAGCAGATGGAAGTGCTTCTGGAACAGTTCTCTGCCATTGAAGACGATTACTTCCGCGAACGCAACAGCGATGTGCGCCAGGTGGTGGAACGCGTGTTGAAGTCGCTGCGCGGTCATGCAACAGCCTTGCCCTTGCCGCCAGAAGGCGAGAACGAAGACCCCTGGTTGATCGTGGCCCATGACATTTCCCCGGCCGACATGGTGCAATTGAAAGGTCGCCGCGTGGGTGCCTTTGTGACCGAGCTGGGTGGTGCTACCTCGCACACCGCAATTGTGGCGCGCAGCCTGGGCATTCCTGCCGTGGTGGGCGTACCCCGTGCGCTGGAGTTTGTGCACAATGGCGACCTGGTGGTGGTTGATGGCAAGGTGGGCGCGGTATTTCTGGACCCCGCCACCATTGTCGTTGAAGAATACCAGCGCAAGCAAGCCATTCTGGCTTTGTCACGACAACGCCTGAAAAGACTGATCACGACAGAAGCCCGAACCCAGTGTGGCCGCCGAATCGAGCTGCTTGCCAACATTGAGTTGCCTGACGATGTGAAGGGCGTGGTCGATGCTGGTGCAGATGGCGTGGGTCTGTTCCGATCGGAATTCCTGTTCATGAACCGCAAGGAATGGCCTTCTGAGGACGAGCAATTCGAGGCCTACCGGAAGGTCATCAAGGCCATGAAAGGCAAGCCGGTGACGGTACGCACACTCGACTTGGGCGCGGACAAAACCCTGCAGTTTGATGGCGCCAACAGCAGCGCCCCCCCCGTGTCCAGCACTTCTGCGCTGGGGCTTCGCTCAATCCGCTTCAGTCTGGCGGAACCCGCAATTTTTCTCACGCAAATTCGCGCCTTGTTGCGGGCCGCCAAAACCGGGCCCGTGAAAATCCTGTTGCCCATGCTGACCAACATCCGGGAAACCAAGCAGGCCTTGGCGTATATCGACATGGCCCGCGAGCAATTGCAGGAACGTCGTTTTCAGGCCAATCAGGTGGTGCCCATCGGCGGCATGATCGAAGTGCCGGCCGCTGCACTCAGCCTGCCCCAATTCTTGAAGTACCTGGATTACGTGTCGATTGGTACCAACGATCTGATTCAATACACGCTCGCCGTGGATCGAGTTGACCACCAGGTTGCACACCTGTACGACCCCTTGCACCCCGCAGTGCTGCGCCTTGTATTCGAGGTCATCAACTCGGCTGAGAAAGCGGGTGTGCCTGTCAGTGTGTGTGGGGAAATGGCCGGCGACATTCGCCTGACCCGTTTGCTTCTTGGAATGGGGTTGACACAATATTCCATGCATCCCTCCCAATTGCTTGATGTCAAAGAGTTGCTGCTGAAAACTGATTTTGATGCCACCCAGAAACTGGTCAGAAAGGTCACACGCACCTTCGACATCGACAAAATTGATGCCTTGATGCGTCAATTGCACAGCGACTAATCCGCGCAAACTTTTTGCAGGGCGCCACGCGCCCGCAATTGCACTGTATTCGAGGCCTGTTTGGGATTTATACTCAAAGGCTTGCAAGAAAAACAAACAAAATCCAACCATAGAATCGTCGAATTGTGTCTGCCAACCAGTCTGTCGGCTTCGTAAAGCCTGAGCTTATTGAATTTTCTACCCCCCTGTTGCTGGAGTGTGGGAAGACCCTGTCTGCCTATTCCCTCATGGTCGAAACCTACGGCAAGCTGAATGCTGACAAAAGCAATGCGGTGTTGGTGTGCCACGCATTGAATGCCTCTCACCATGTGGCGGGCTTGTATGAAGGGCAAGAGAAAAGCGAAGGGTGGTGGGACAATATGGTTGGCCCCGGCAAACCCCTGGACACTGACCGGTTTTTCGTCATTGGCGTCAACAATCTGGGATCCTGTTTCGGTTCAACGGGTCCCAGCAGCATGAACCCGAATACAGGCAAGCCCTATGGCGCGGACTTTCCATTTGTGACAGTACAGGACTGGGTCAATGCGCAGGTGCGCCTTGCAGATCATTTCGGCATTCACAAGTTTGCAGCCGTCATGGGTGGCAGCCTGGGTGGCATGCAGGCTTTGCAGTGGAGCCTCAGCTACCCGGAACGCGTTGGGCATTGCATGGTCATTGCCTCCACGCCCAAGCTGAGCGCGCAGAACATTGCCTTCAATGAAGTGGCCAGACAGGCTATTGTCACCGACCCGGATTTCCATGGCGGCAATTACTACGAGCATGGCGTGGTGCCCAAACGGGGTTTGCGCCTGGCTCGAATGATTGGTCACATCACCTATCTCAGTGGCGACGACATGGCCGAGAAATTTGGCCGCACTCTGCGCAATGGCGACTACAACTACGGGCTTGACGTGGATTTCCAGGTGGAAAGTTACCTGCGTTACCAAGGCGACAAGTTTGCGGACTACTTCGATGCCAACACTTACCTGTTGATCACCAAGGCGCTGGATTATTTCGACCCCGCCCGCCACACGGGGGGTGATTTGATCAAGGCGCTGGAAGCGGCTACGGCGAAGTTCCTGCTGGTCAGTTTCACCACCGACTGGCGATTTGCGCCCGAGCGCACCCGCGAAATCGTGGAGGCCTTGATGGCCAACCAGCGCGATGTCACCTATGCTGAAATTGACGCGCCACACGGTCATGATGCGTTCCTGTTGACCGACACGCGTTATCACAACGTGGTGCGCGGCTACTTTGAGCACATTGCCAAGGAGCTCGCATGAAAAACCTGCATGCCGTGAGACAAGAAATACAAGCCTTGCCGATTGTGGTGCCCAGGGCCGACCTGGACTTGATTGAAAGCTGGGTGCCCATGGGGGCCCGCGTGCTCGATCTGGGTTGTGGTGATGGTTCTTTTTTGGCCCGTTTGATGAAAACCCGCAATGCATCAGGTTATGGCGTCGAAATAGATGACACCAATGTGCAGCGCAGCGTGGCCAATGGCATCAACGTGATTCAGCAAGACCTTGAAAAAGGGCTGGCCATGTTTGAGGATCATGCTTTCGATGTGGTGATTCTGTCGCAAACCTTGCAGGCCATGCACAACACCGAGCGTATCCTCAAGGAAATTGCCCGCGTGGGTAAAGAAGGCATTGTCAGCTTTCCCAATTTTGGCCATTGGTACCATGTGTGGTCAATTGCCTGGGGTCGCATGCCGGTGTCCAAGCAAATGCCCTACCAGTGGTATAACACGCCCAATATTCACCTGTGCACACCCAAGGATTTCGAAGCACTAGTTGCTCAAATCGGACATAAAGTGCTTGGCAAACAACTTTTTTTGAACGGCGAACCTGTCGAATTTCTGGGTGATTTGCGCAGCACCTTGGCGGTATACCGATTCAAACCACAATTCGCCAGCTAAGGGCCTTGCATGAACAACGGCCAACCCACCTCCCTTGAAACAGCGTATTGGCGGCAGGTCAAGCAAATTACCTGGCGTTTGCTGGGTGTCTGGATTGTGTTGATTCTCAGTGTTGTTTTGCTCATTCCCCAACTTGGCATCACGATTTATGGGGTGCCGCTCACTTACTGGGTGATTTCCAGTGTGCTCCTTTTGAGCTTTTTGGGTCTCGTCGCATGCTACGCATGGCGCATGGATAGGTTAGAATTAAAATTCAAACGAGCGGTGGAAAACAACTGCGACCTATCAGGAGACACACATGAAAAGCAGCACCGGCGAGGTGGGGAAGCCCCTCTCTGACAACAAAAGCACGCCCCTTCGTTTTGTAACAGGGTCGTCCCTGTTTGATGGGCACGACGCCGCGATCAACATGATTCGCCGCTTGCTGCAAAGTCAGGGTGCCGAGGTGATTCACCTGGGGCACAACCGGTCGGTGCAGGAGCTCGTGGACGCAGCCATTCAGGAAGACGCGGATGGGTTGGCCGTCAGCTCATACCAGGGCGGACACAACGAGTTTTTCCAATACATGGTCGATGAGCTGAAAGCCCAGCAGGCTGGTCACATCCAGGTGTTTGGTGGCGGCGGTGGCGTGATTTTGCCGTCTGAAATTGAAGCCCTTCAGGCCTATGGTGTCAACCGCATTTACAGCCCACAAGACGGCCAGAAAATGGGGCTGGAAGGCATGATTGGCGACATGATTGCCCGTGCCGCGCAGGTTCGGGATGCCCGCAAGAAAGCAGAAGTGGCCTGCAATGCAGAAAGCATCCGTGCTTTGGGCAACAACTGGCCCCTGCTGACCCAACTGATTACCCGACTTGAGCGCGATGAAGTGCCGGCAGCCGACTTGGATGCCATTCGCGCATTGGCCAAAGCCAGTAAGACCCCGGTGCTTGGTATTACAGGCACGGGTGGTGCGGGCAAGTCCAGCCTGACCGATGAATTGATTCGCCGACTGCGCATGGACCATGGAGACGACCTGACCATTGGCGTGGTGTGCGTCGACCCCTCGCGCCGCAAAACCGGTGGAGCCCTGCTGGGCGACCGAATCCGAATGAATGCAATTGGCCCCTGGGCTGGAAATGGCCCGAAAGTGTTCATGCGCTCGCTGGCCACGCGCGATTCTGCGCAGGAAGTGCCCGCTACCTTGCCGGACATCATTGCCCTGTGCCGCGCCACCGGCTTTGACGTAGTGCTGATTGAAACCCCGGGCATTGGCCAAGGCGACGCAGCCATTGTGCCGCACGTGGATTTCAGCCTGTATGTCATGACTCCTGAATACGGTGCAGCCAGCCAGCTTGAAAAAATCGACATGCTGGATTTCGCTGATTTCGTGGCCGTGAACAAGTTCGATCGCAAGGGTGCACTTGATGCGCTGCGCGATGTGTGCAAGCAAGTTCAACGCAACCGCATGGCTTTCACCAGCATGCCCGACACCATGCCCGTGTACGGGACGCTGGCAAGCCGGTTCAATGACGATGGCGTGAGTGCCCTGTACAAGGCTTTGCGCGTAGCCCTGCCCATTGCCAAGCCTTCCAAAGGTTTGTTCAATGCAATTGACACCATGCATTCCACCACCATGAAAGCGGTGGTGCCTTCTGAGCGCGTGCGCTACCTGGCAGAAATTGCTCAGGCCGTGCGCAGCTACAAAGCACAGGTTCAAAAGGATGTGGCGGCAGCCTACGATCTAGAATGTATTGAGCGCACGCAAGCCTTGCTGCTTGAACACAAGCCAGACAAAACGAAGGCGGTGGACGCCTTGGTCGATATCTTGGAGTTAACCAATACGCGCTTGAGCATGGCCGCCCAAAAAGCCATGAAAGATTATTCAAAACTGGCAGAAGGTTACCAGGGCGACACGCTGACCTATGAAGTACGCGGCAAGGCCTTGCAGGCGCCATTGACCGTGACCACTTTGTGCGGTTTGAAAGTCAACCGCGTCAGTTTGCCCAAATTCACCAGCCGTGCTGATTTGCTGAAGTTCGTCATGCTGGAAAACCTGCCTGGTTATTTCCCTTTCACAGCCGGTGTGTTCCCGGTCAAGCGCGAAGGCGAAGACCCGACCCGCATGTTTGCAGGCGAAGGCGACCCTGCCCGAACCAACCGTCGTTTCAAAATGCTGAGCAGTGCAAGCGATGCCAAGCGCTTGTCGACTGCATTTGACTCGGTCACCCTGTATGGTTTCGACCCCGACCTGCGCCCGGATATTTACGGCAAGGTGGGCACCAGTGGTGTGAGTGTGGCCACGCTCGACGACATGAAAGTGTTGTACAGCGGCTTTGATTTGTGCGCACCCAGCACCAGTGTGTCCATGACCATCAACGGCCCTGCACCCAGTATTCTGGCCATGTTCCTGAACACGGCCATCGACCAGCAAGTGGACAGGTTCACGTTTGAAAACAAACGCGCACCCAATGCCCAGGAATATCAGGCTTTGAAAGCTGCCACCCTGAAAGCTGTGCGTGGCACGGTACAGGCCGACATTCTGAAAGAAGACCAGGGACAGAACACCTGTATTTTCTCGACCGAATTCAGCCTGCGTGTCATGGGCGATATCCAGCAGTATTTCATCGACCACGAAGTGCGCAACTTCTACAGCGTATCAATCAGCGGTTACCACATTGCGGAAGCAGGGGCCAACCCGATTTCCCAGTTGGCCTTTACGCTGAGCAATGGCTTTACCTTCGTGGAAGCGTACCTGGCTCGCGGCATGAAGATTGATGACTTTGCGCCGAACCTGAGTTTCTTCTTCAGTAACGGCATGGACCCCGAGTACACCGTACTGGGTCGTGTGGCGCGTCGCATCTGGGCCATTGCCATGCGCGATCGTTACGGCGCAAGCGACCGCAGTCAAAAGCTGAAATATCACATTCAAACCAGTGGCCGCAGCCTGCACGCGCAGGAAATTGCATTCAACGACATTCGCACTACATTGCAAGCACTGATTGCCGTCTACGACCACTGCAACAGCCTGCACACCAATGCCTACGATGAAGCGGTGACCACACCAACAGAAGAAAGCGTGCGCCGTGCCATGGCCATTCAGTTGATCATCAACAAGGAATGGGGCCTGGCCAAAAACGAAAACCCGAACCAGGGCGCTTTCGTGATCGAAGAGCTGACCGAGTTGGTTGAGAATGCCGTGCTGGATGAACTGGACCGTATCAGCGAACGCGGCGGTGTGCTGGGTGCCATGGAAACTGGTTACCAGCGCAGCAAGATTCAGGAAGAATCGATGCACTATGAAATCCAGAAGCACGATGGCACCTTGCCGATCATCGGCGTCAATACTTTCACGAATCCGGATGAAAACTCCGATTCACTGAATTCGCTTGAACTGGCCCGCGCCACCGAAGATGAAAAGCAAAGCCAGCTAAAGCGTCTCGCCGAGTTTCAGCAATTGCACGCAGCAGAAAGCGGACCCATGTTGGAGCGTTTGAAGCAGACAGCCATGGATGGTGGCAATGTGTTCGAAGTGCTGGTGGATGCGGTGCGGGTGTGTTCGCTTGGGCAGATTACGCAGGCGCTGTTTGAAGTGGGTGGGAAGTATCGCAGATCGATGTAAAGCCGGTCAGCTAAGTGAGTTCTGTTGAGCCAACTCAGCGTCGCTTGCCTTGGTTTCGCCTCGGCGTGGCTTTATTGCCATCTCGGCGTGGGTTGCCTGTTACGCACTGAAAACCGCTTGATCCCTTTTTGAATTTAACCTTGCTCACACAATTCGGCAAAAAAGATGGCCGAATTGTGTGTCGGCCGTGGGCCGAACGCTACGGCTGAATTCACACGGGGCGGTTTTCCTGAATGTGCGGAACAAGCAACACCACTGCCGAGTTGGCTGGATTGGCGCCTACGCGAGCGCTGGCCGACGAGGCTGAGTTGCGGATTATTGCTCTCCCGTACGGCGGATAACCGGTTGTTCGTGACGCAATCGGCGGCGGTGTTTCAATCGCCTGCGCCCTCAAGAAAACCTGCCCGTTTGAATTCACACGCCACGGTCGGCCAAAGGCCGGCACCGAGACTCGGCCCGCGTTTTTGCCGAGCAAGGTGAGTCAGTGTGAACTTCAAAAAGGGAAATACAGGTTTTCAGGCGAGGCGATTGAAACCCAAGCCAATTGGGCCAATGAATCAAATGGCGAAGGCGATTGGAACTCGCGTCAATTGGGCCAACACATCCGCTTTACGCTAGAATCACCCCATCGCAGTAACACCCCGAGCAGCACCATGAAACTCAACGCCGATTTGTCCCAACGCGCAGTCGTCAACAGCAACGATGTGGCCTGGGTCGCCTCACCAGCCCCCGGCGTGTGGCGCAAGCCCCTTGAGCGTGATGGTGGCGAAGTGGCTCGGCTCACCTCCATTGTTCGCTACGACCCCGGCTGCGCCTTTCCAGAACATGTGCATGGCGGTGGCGAAGAATTCTTTGTGCTTGAAGGCACCTTTGAAGACGAGTTCGGTGCCTACCCCGCTGGCACATTTGTCAAAAACCCGGTGGGTACCCGCCATTCTCCAAAATCCACGGAAGGTTGCACCATCCTGGTCAAGTTGCAGCATATGCGCGCTGAAGACCAGGAAGCCGTGGTCATCAACACCCACGAGGCGCAATGGCGCCAAGGCTTGGTGCCCGGTTTGAAAGTGATGCCGCTGGACAGTTTCGAGACCCGCCACACGGCCTTGGTGCAATGGGCACCGAATACCTTTTTCAATATGCACCGCCACATGGGCGGCGAAGAAATTTTCGTGCTTCAGGGCGTATTCTCCGATGAGCACGGAGACTACCCCGCAGGCACCTGGATTCGCAGCCCGCATGCCAGCGTGCACACACCTTTTTCAAAAGAAGGTTGCACCATTCTTGTCCGAACAGGCCACTTGATCGACTGATTGTGTCAAATCAGAGACTTGTCTCTTAGTAGTATTCACCTCATCTCAAGCGCAGGTGCATGGGTATCAGTTCAAAACTTACTGGGCTGTCAACATGCTGTACAAAGCGCGTTTGTGTTCAATTGTTTTCTTTATTTCTGTACTCGCAGCTTGCGGCGACAACGACGAAACTACTGCAGTTACCAGCGTTGACGGTCAGGAGAATCAGCCAGTATTGAATGCCGGCGAAAACCTGCAGGCCGCAGAGCGAAGCGTTGTTGAGCTGACCGCGACAGTGCAAAGCCAGGATCAAAACGCAGTGGTGGCCTATGCCTGGTTTCCTGCCAATGAAGACAAGGTGTTCTTTGGTGATGCAGGTCGGTCAAACGAGTCAGTTCTGTCGCTGAAATTGCCACAGGTCAATCAAGACACGGTTGTCGAATTTGTGGTGCAGGCGCAGTTCTCAGACAACACCGTGCTTGAAGATCGCGTTGAAATTGAAATCCGGAATACATTCGAGAATGCGCTACCCATTGTCAAGGTTGCCGCAACGCCTGTGCAGTCGGACAACCGCTTGTTGGCCAGCGCCTGTGAATCGACCGACACCGACGGCACCATTCAAGGTTACCAGTGGCGAAATGAAACGCTGAAAATCACCTACGAAGAATCAGGCTGTAACTTGAATGTACAGCTTCCAAATTCCCCCGAGTCAAAAACTTACACATTCCGCGCTGTTGCAACTGACAATGAAGAAGGGGCGGGGTTCACCCTCTTTGAGGTGACCACGCCCGATCGCTCGGTGAACACGGCACCTGTCATTCAAAATGCCCGCGCATTGCCTGAGCCGGTTCGTCCGGGTGAAAGCCTGAGTCTGCAAGTCAGCGCAACCGATGCAAATGGAGACGCCCTGTTTTACAGGTGGACTCAAACCGGCGGTGCCAGTGTGCAACTGGTGAATGCGGACAAAGCCAGCGCACAGGTCTTGATACCTTCTGATTTGGCAAACCAGGCACTTACTTTTCGCATCGAAGTTTCTGACCGCGAAAACTTTTCGATCAGCACAGACCAACGCGATGTAGTCGCCACTGTGAGGGCCAATACCGATCAAACCGCAAGCTTGCTGGATTGTTTGCAAGCCCCCACCCGGTCTGGATGCCCTTTGGCCGGGTTGCTGGCTGCGCCTCCGCTTGGCACTGGTCAACCCGGTGGCCAGCAAATCTCGGCTGGCCAGTGCACGCCATTTTATGGTGGTGGCCTGACTGGGCAAGGCTACACTCATCTGTTGGGTGCCATGCACGAGCACACTGCGTATTCCGACGGACAAGCCAATACCGACCCACTCCAGGTGTATCAGCAAACCCGTGAACGAGGCATGGACTTTGTCATGTCCTCGGACCATTCAGACAACCTGGCCATTCCATTGGCACTCCCTGATACATCCAATTGCACAAGCAATCCGTTGTCGTGCTTGGTCTCTGACCCCGACAATCTCGGCAACAGTTTGAGCAAGTGGCAAAGCACATTGCGCCAGGCGAACCAGGTCACGGGCGAGTCGCCAGGCTTGTTCACAGCCATGCGTGGTTTCGAGTGGACTTCAGACCGTTTTGGCCATGCCAATGTGTACCTGAGCAAAAACAACATCAATGCTAAAGCCGGTCCAGGGTACGTGGTTTCCATGGATTTGTTCTGGCAGTGGTTTGTGTTGTCTCCGCAGTTGGGTGGTGGTGGCGATGGGTTGATGGTTTTCAATCATCCGGGTCGGGAAGATGCCATTCACAGTGTGCTGTTACAAATTGGCGAGGGCTTGGGGCAAGCCACACGCATGGCCGGTGCCTTGAGTGCTTTGAATGTGTTTCGGCAAGGCGACCCAGCTTATGCGTTCAATGACTTCAAATACATTGCACCAGCAGACTACCGAGTGGTTGGGCTGGAAGTGTTTGGCAAGGGCGATGAATACGACACGGATGGCAAATTTGGTTCATGGTACGGGCATGCACTGGACAAAGGTTGGTATCTAGGGCCTGTGGGTTCTGAAGACCACCACGCCACCGACTGGGGTGGAAGTTCTTTGCCCAAAACAGTAGTCATTGCCCGAAACAACACACAGGCTGAAATTCGCGAGGCCTTTCTGGCCCGTCGTTTTTACACGGTGGCCCAGCAGGAAAATGCACTGCGGATAAGCTTTGACGCAGTTCAGGGTGAACAGCGACATCCAATGGGTTCCAGAATCGGCACGCGCAATCCCACGGTACAACTAGAATTTGATGTCCGCAGTGTGGATCCCCTGGACAGTTTGCAGGGTGTGTCCGTGGAACTGTTCAGTTCCCAGTCAGGGCCATCGAGCAATTCGCAAATGCGCTATATGCCCATGGCGGTCAAGTCCGCGAGAGCCGGGCAATTCAGTGTGACACCCACGGATGGAAAAAACTGGTATTTCCTGCGAGTAAAACGCGGTGATCGCATCGTGGCCGTCAGTGCGCCGATTTGGATTTTCCAGGGTGCAAACCCCTTGCCGGAGTGCGGATCGTGATCAACCCTTGATCTGTATCAACTACAGATCATCGGTGCTTGGGTAGGATGCAATCATGAATTCATCCCCCAGCCCACTTCAGGAAGACCTTGGTGCCAGGCAGGTGCGTCGAGCAGACGGCCTCTGGGAAGGCATCGCCCGCGTCAGTGGCATGGACTGCGGTGCGTGTGCGGTAGAACTTGAACATGTGGCAAGGCAGGTGGAAGGCCTGCATGAGTTTTCTGTCAACCCGGCCAGCAGCCTCGCCCGTTGGGCTGCCAGCACGCCACAGGCTATTTTGCAGATGGCCACACGAGCCCGGCGCCTGGGCTACTCGCTTGGGTCGGATTCAACAGATTGCAGCCAACAACAGGCCTTGCGAAATCGCAAGGCCGCACGGTCGCGCTTTCTTCGTTTTCTGGTTGCTGCGTTGTGCATGATGCAAATCATGATGTACAGCGCACCCGAGTATGTCTATTCCCCTGCTGAAATCGGCATCGCTGAAACCGGCCTGTTGCGCTGGGCCCAATGGGTGCTGGCCTTGCCCCTGATGCTGTACAGCGCGGCCCCTTATTTTCGCAGGGCCTGGGTAGCGGTGTGGCAGCGCCGTTTGGTGATGGATCAGCCAATTGTGCTGGGCCTATTGCTTGCGTTTGCACTCAGCAGCCTGAACCTGAACAACATGTCGCACCATGTCTGGTTCGATTCCATTGCCATGCTGTTGACCTTGTTGCTACTGGTGCAAATGGGGGTAGAAAATCAAACCGCCCGTGCCTTGCAGCATTTGTCAGGTTTGCAGCCTGACTTGCCTCTACAGGTTGAAGTCCCGGATGGCCCCCTCTGGAAGTCCATGGCGGTGGCTCAACTGGCTGCTGGTCAACTGTACCGTTTGAATGAATCCCTGGCTGTTCCTGTGGACTCGGAATTGATTGCAGAACACTCCGAGGTGTGGGTGGATGAAGCCATGCGAACGGGTGAGGTTGATCCCGTGCTGAAAAAACAGGGCGATCTCATCCAGGCGGGCAGTCGACTTCTCAGCGCCGAAGCGCACTTGCGCAGCGTGCTTTTGGCTGGTGGTGACAGCCTCACAGCCTTGGGTCAGTTGCTGTTGCAGGCGCTCGCTGCCAAACCCGGTCATCAAGACAAGGTTGACCGCCTGTTGCCCTGGTTCGTATTGGGGGTGCTGTCGTGTGCGTTGGGCACGCTCCTGTACTGGGCGGTATACCGGGCACAGCCCGAGGTTGCCGCCAGTGCCACCTTGGCCGTGCTGATCGTGACTTGCCCCTGTGCCTTGGCCTTGGCGCTGCCACTTGTTCGCTTGTTTGGTATTCGTCGGCTGGCTTATCAGGGGGTGCTTGTGCGCAATCCGCAAGCGCTGGACACCTTGGCGCAGGTCACTGTAGTCGCCATGGATAAAACAGGCACGCTCACCAGTTCGGATTCAGTGCAGGTTCGCCACCAGGCCCTTGCAGGTGTCCCTGAAATTCTGGATGCCCGTTTGCTCAATTCAATCTGCATGCTGGCCCGCAAATCGGCGCATCCAGTATCCAAAGCAATTGCCGCGCATTTGTTTCGCACCCTAAGTGCCCAATCTACGCCAGTGCATTGGTTGACGTTTGATGAAGTGGCCGGTGCCGGTTTGTCCGGCCTGTTTGAACTGGATGGTCAGCTTGTCGAATTGCGATTGGGGTCGGTTGCGCATTGTGGTCTGGTTGATGTGAAAAACACAGACAATCAAACCCTCGCCTGTTGCACGGTAAATTTCAATCCAGGTTCACTTCAGGGCTTGTCTTTCTCGATCAATTTGCAGGCCGATCATGCCTTGAAACCTCAACTGTTTGCATTGAAAAAGCGGGGCTTGAGCTTGAATCTGTTGTCGGGTGACCAACCCGAGGCAGTTCGCCACTGGATGCCCGATTTGCCTTTTTCTGCACGTCTTGGTGGGCTTGGGCCTGAGGATAAAACTCGGTGGATTGCTCGCCAGCAGGGCACACAACAGTGCGTGGCCATGGTGGGTGATGGCCTGAACGACAGCGGTGCATTTGCCCGCGCCGATGTGTCCTTTGCTGCAGCAGGTGCGTCCACCTTAAGTGCAGGGCAGGCTGATTTCCTGTTGTTACAACCTGGTGTTGCGGGTGTGCTTGAAGCATTCACCACCGCGCGGCTGGTGGAAATGGTAGGTCGACAAAACCTGCTGTGGGCGCTGGCCTACAACGGCATTGCGGTGCCTGTGGCGGCCATGGGTTTTCTGAACCCCTGGATGGCTTCAGTCGGTATGGGACTGAGCAGCCTGCTCGTCTTTTTCAATGCCTTGCGTGTCAAACAGGGAAGGGGATAAATGGACATCCTGTTTCTGTTGATTCCCTTGAGCCTGGTACTGGTGGCTGCAATTGGCATTGTGCTGTTCTGGGCGGTGAATACTGGCCAGTTCGAGTTGTCCTCACGGGAAGCTCAGCACATTCTCGAAGACGACGACCGCCCAGGCGGCGGCTGACTCTCATCCTGCCAGATTTTCCTCTGACTAAACCGAACACGCGCGAGCTTGATTTAGATCAAGGCGACTTTGTGCGTTTGCGCACACACTGAAACCTCCAAATATTTCCATTTTTTCCCGGAGGCTGCAGTGGCCCATCAACTTCAAAACGACTATTACAACTACAAAGTGGTCAGGCAGTTTTCAATTGCCGCCATTCTATGGGGCGTGGTCGGCATGGCCGTGGGCTGCTGGATTGCAGCGCAACTGGCCTGGCCTGAATTGGGCCAAGGTGTTGAGTGGCTCAGCTACGGCCGCCTTCGCCCCTTGCACACCAACGCCGTGATTTTCGCATTCGGTGGTTGCGCATTGTTTGCCACGTCCTATTACGTTGTTCAGCGCACCTGCAACGTCCGCATCATTTCCGACAAGCTGGCCAGTTTTCATTTTTGGGGTTGGCAACTGGTGATTGTGGCCGCTGCAATTTCATTGCCACTGGGTTTCACGCAGGGCAAGGAATATGCCGAACTTGAATGGCCCATCGACATTTTGATCACGCTCACCTGGCTGGCTTACGCCGCCGTGTTTTTTGGCACACTGGCCATTCGCAAGGTGAATCACATTTATGTTGCCAACTGGTTTTATGGCGCTTTCATTATTGCGGTTGCCTTGCTGCACGTGGTCAACAGTGCGGCCATTCCAGCAGGCTGGATGAAAAGCTATTCAGTATATGCCGGCGTTCAAGACGCGATGGTGCAATGGTGGTACGGCCACAATGCGGTGGGCTTTTTTCTGACCGCTGGCTTTCTGGGCATGATGTACTACTTCATCCCGAAGCAGGTTGGCCGGCCGGTGTATTCCTATCGCCTGTCGATCGTGCACTTCTGGGCGCTGATCTTTACTTACATGTGGGCAGGTCCCCACCACTTGCATTACACCGCGCTGCCCGACTGGACCCAGTCTGTGGGCATGGTGTTCTCGCTGATTCTTCTGGCTCCCAGCTGGGGTGGCATGATCAACGGCATCATGACCTTGAGCGGCGCCTGGCACAAGCTGCGCGACGATCCCATTCTGCGCTTCCTGATCGTGTCCCTGAGCTTCTATGGCATGAGCACATTTGAAGGTCCGATGATGGCCATCAAAACAGTCAATGCGCTGAGCCACTACACCGACTGGACCATTGGTCACGTGCACAGCGGTGCATTGGGTTGGGTTGGTTTCATCTCCATGGGCTCGCTGTATTACCTCATGCCCCGCCTGTTTGGGAAAACCGAAATGCACAGCAAGGCGGCCATTGAAGTGCACTTCTGGATCAGCACCATTGGCATCGTGTTGTACATCACCGCCATGTGGATTGCCGGTGTCATGCAGGGCTTGATGTGGCGGGAACTGAACCCCGACGGCACCTTGGCCTACACCTTTGTGGAAAGTGTCAAAGCCACTTACCCCTACTACGTGGTTCGTTTTCTGGGTGGACTGTTGTACGTCAGCGGCATGGTCATCATGGCCTGGAACTGCTGGATGACAGCCAGGGATGGCCGTGCAGTTCGGGCCAAAATTCCAGCCTTGGTGTTGAACACACCGGCCCACGCTTGAGTTCAATTGGGGACACACATGAAATTCTCACATGAAAAAATTGAAACCAATTCCTGGCTGATGCTGGTCCTTGTACTGTTGGTGATCAGCGTGGGTGGTGCAGTGGAAATTGCCCCCCTGTTTTTCCAGAGAAGCACTACACAGCCTGCGCCGGGCGTTGTGCCCTACAGCGCCTTGCAACTGGCTGGCCGCGATGTGTATCTGAAAGAGGGCTGTTACAACTGCCATTCGCAAATGATTCGCCCTTTCCGCGCTGAAACCTTGCGCTACGGCCCGTTCTCCACCGCAGGTGAGTTTGTTTACGATCACCCGTTTCAATGGGGCAGCAAGCGCACTGGCCCCGACCTGGCCCGAGTTGGCGAACGTTATTCCGACGAATGGCACCGCAGCCATTTGAACAACCCTCGCGACGTGGTGCCTGAATCGAACATGCCTGCCTACTCGTGGCTGGACAGAAAAAAACTGGATGGCGAGGCACTGGTGCAACACATGCGCGCGCTGAGCAAAGTGGGTGTGCCATACACCGAAGCCCAAATCAATGGGGCCCCGGCTGATGTGGCGGGCAAAACCGAACTGGATGCATTGGTGGCCTACCTGCAAGGCCTGGGTGCACGCAAGCCGGAGCCCGTACCCGTTGCTGGCGTCGCCAGCGCCAATCAATAGGAGCATTCAAGCATGGACATGATCAATGACGTGAATTTCTGGCGTGAAGCCATCACCGTGGGTGCGTTTGCATTGTTCGCTGCAATCACGGTGTGGGCCTACAGCCAAAAGCGCCACAGTGAATTCACTGAAATCAGTGACTACGTGGTGCAGGACGACGACACAAGCGGTTTTGAAGAGAGGACAAAATGAGCGACTTTTTCTCTGCTGTGGTGCCATGGATTGTGGCGGTGGTCACCTTGCTGGGTGTGCTGGCTTGCGGGGTTTTTCTGTGGGTTCAGGCCAGCAAGAAACTGAAAGTCAGCCTGGATGAAAACACCAATTCAACCGGTCACGTGTGGGATGAGGACTTGAAAGAACTTAACAACCCCATGCCGCGTTGGTGGATGGGCCTGTTCTACATCACGGTGGTGTTTTCATTCGGCTATCTGTTGTATTACCCAGGGCTGGCAGCTTATCAAGGTTCCAGCCAGTGGACTTCCGCCGACCAGTACAAAGCCGAACGCGCAAAAATTGAAGCCACTGCCGCGCCCCTGTATGCCCGTTTTTCCGCGCTGAGCATGGAAGAAGTAGCGCGCCACCCCGATGCCTTGGGTATGGGGCAACGCCTGTTCCTGAACAACTGTGCGCAGTGCCATGGTTCAGACGCAC
>JAIXTE010000014.1 GCA_027484315.1 Burkholderiales bacterium
CGTCTTCGCGCGAGAAGCCTTGCCAATGTCACTTGGGCTCGATATTCAAGACACGCCCGCCGTTCCTGAACCGAAGCAATGGATTAGACGCGTAGCGGCTCCGCAAGACGCGCTAGCGTTTGCGGTATCCATTGCAAGGTGGAAGAGGAACGGCCACCGCCACAACTTTCACGTTGGGCGGGGCTGTCGAGACAAGTGCATGGCAAGGCTTTGAAACGCGAAGCGACGCTGACAGGACTGGTGACATAAAGAGGCTTTGAAGCGCGAAGCGACACTGTCAGGAAAAGTGACACGGTAGGAGGGCTTGAAGGTGCTGAACGCCAACGAGATGGCAAGCCTTCGAATAGCCAGCTAAGTAGCGCATCGAGGTTCGTCAAGGGTACAGTCAAGAGTGATGCTGAACAAGGTATGAATTTTGTTCGTTCTTCACCCTTGTCTACACTGTTGTTTTATTCAGTGAGACTCAAAAATGGCGCCATCTGAAAGTAGTTTGTTTTGCTCTCCCACGGGTTCAAACAATGTCCGGGGAAGCGATCTGTTCGGTCGCGGACATTTCGGCGCACCACGCGGTGTGCGACTACACAAGGGGGTGGACTTCAATATTGAGGCGAACTCTCATGTTTATTCTCCGGTGTTTGGCAAAGTAGTTCGAATCGCTGCGCCTTACAAATCGGATGATCGATTCAAAGGTCTTGTAATAGAGGGGTTGGGGCGCTATGAGGGATACCAGATAAAACTTTTCTACGTAGACCCGCACAAGGAAATAGTTGGCAGAACAGTAAAACAAGGCGAAACGATTGGTACTGCCCAGGATTTGACGATCAAGTACCCAAGCATTACAAATCATGTGCATTTCGAAATCACATTAAACGGCGAGCAAATTGATCCATCACGCTTTCTCCAAGAGGAAGCATTGTGCAAAAATTAAAAACAATTTGCTTTTTTGTGCTCATAGTCACTGCGAGTGCATGCTCGCAACCTGTGAAAACACTGCCCACGAAATTAACCCTGCATTCAAAAAATGAATGTGAATTGATATTCAAGTCTGACGATGCAAGTGTGGTTGAAAACTTTTGCAATATCCGTCAGAAACCAATTTTGATTCAACTTGAGGATCAAAAAATCGAGATGACGTGGATTGACGAGAAAACCAGTCGCTTCCTGTTTCAAGAGGGCTGCGCAGAACAATCCAAATGCTTTTATGAGTTAAGGAAAACAAGGTATGGCCTGTCTGGCCGCTTTTTTTACCTGATTAACTTGACTGAAGGTGAGTACAGTTTTGAGGTTGACACACATGGTGCAATCAAACTGATTTCATCATCATCGAAAGACCTTCCTTCGTGAACCTGACAAACCCAGGTGATATCCATTCAGGCTTCAACTTCGGCATCGCCGCTGCTGTCGCGCGAGAAGCCTTGCCAATGTCACTTGGTCTCGACATTCTAGACCCGCCCGCCGTTCCCCAACTCTGCAATGGATTAGACGCGAAGCGGCTCCGCAAGACGCGCTAGCGTTTGCGGTATCCGTTGCATCGGTTCAGGAACGGCCACCGCCACAACTTTCACGTTGGGCGGGGCTGTCGAGACAAGTGATATGACGAGGCTTCTAAAGCGAAGCGCAGCGAACGTATGAAGACGCCTCTAGGTCTGAATCTTGATGCGACTTAGTCTTCGCGCCTCAAGTGCGGAAACAGAATGACATCCCGAATATTGGGGCTGTCAGTGATCAGCATCATCAAACGGTCAATGCCAATACCACAACCACCGGTGGGTGGCATGCCGTATTCCAGCGCACGAATGAAATCGGCGTCGAAGAACATGGCTTCGTCATCGCCCGCTTCTTTCGCTTCAACCTGCTTCTTGAATCGGTCGGCTTGGTCTTCCGGATCGTTCAATTCAGAAAAGCCGTTGGCAATTTCGCGGCCGGTAATAAACAGCTCGAAACGCTCGGTGATTTGTGAATCAGCATCTGACGCACGCGCCAAAGGCGACACTTCAACCGGGTAGTCCACGATGAAAGTGGGCTCCCACAACAGGCTTTCAGAGGTTTCCTCGAACAGGGCCAATTGCAATGCGCCCTTGCCTGCATTTTTCAGGGCAGGCTCTTTGTCCACATGCACACCCTTCTTGGCCAAGGCCTTTTTCAGGTAGTCGATGTTGTTCAAGTCGTCCGTGGCATATTCAGGGAAATACTTCTGGATGGCTTCAACAATGGTCAAGCGTGCGAAGGGCTTGGACAAATCCAGCTCGCGACCCTGGTAGGTCAGGGTGGCTGTGCCAGTGGCAGTAACGGCTGCATGCTGAATCACCTGCTCAGTGAAATCCATCAGATCACGGTAATTCCAGTACGCCGCATAGAATTCCATCATGGTGAATTCTGGGTTGTGGCGCGGGCTAACCCCTTCATTGCGGAAGTTGCGGTTGATCTCGAACACGCGCTCGAAGCCGCCCACAATCAGGCGCTTCAAGTACAGTTCAGGCGCAATGCGCAGGTACATTTCCATGTCCAGCGCATTGTGGTGAGTAATGAAAGGTTTCGCAGATGCGCCACCGGGAATGGGGTGCAGCATCGGAGTTTCCACTTCCAGAAAACCGTTGTCGCTCATGAAATTGCGGATCGACGACATGGCCTTGGAGCGCGCAACAAAAGTGCTGCGGGTTTCTTCGGTCACGATCAAATCCACGTAGCGCTGACGGTACTTGATTTCCTGGTCGGCCAGGCCGTGAAACTTGTCTGGCAAGGGGCGCAGGCTTTTCGCCAACAAATGAATTTCCGTGCAATGCACGCTCAATTCACCCTTGTTGGTTTTGAATAGTTTGCCCTTGGCGGCAATGATGTCGCCCAAGTCCCAGTGTTTGAATTCGCCGTGAACGTCTTCGCCCACGCCTTCGTTGTTGATGTAGAACTGGATGCGACCTGTGCCGTCCTGCACGGTTGCAAAACTGGCCTTGCCCATCACGCGTTTAAGCATCATGCGGCCGGAAACGGACACCTCGATGCCTTGCGGGTCGAGGGTTTCCTTGTCCAGCAAACCGTAGTGCGCATGCAGATCAGCAGCGCGATGCTCGGGCTTGAAGCTGTTGGGGAAAGGCTGGCCTTTCTCGCGAAGTTTGCTCAACTTGCTGCGACGTTCAGCAATAATCTGGTTCTCGTCTACGGGCAGTTCGGTGCCAGCTTCTTGTGTTTTGTCGTTCATGATTTAAATGCCCTGCTTCAAGCTGGCTTCAATAAAGGGGTCGAGGTCACCGTCAAGTACGCGCTGGGTGTTGGAAATCTCCACACCGGTGCGCAGGTCCTTGATTCGGCTGTTGTCGAGTACGTAACTGCGAATCTGGTGACCCCAGCCCACATCGGTCTTGGTGTCTTCAAGCGCCTGCTGCTCGGCCATGCGCTTGCGCATTTCGAACTCGTAAAGCTTGGCTTTCAACATGCCCCAGGCTTCATCGCGGTTTCGGTGCTGAGAACGGTCGTTCTGGCACTGCACCACAATGCCGGTCGGAAGGTGGGTCAAGCGAACAGCGGAATCGGTTTTGTTGATGTGCTGACCACCCGCACCACTGGCTCGGTAGGTGTCGGTACGCACATCGGCCGGGTTGATTTCGATCTCGAATGAATCGTCCACCTCCGGGTATACAAACAGGGAAGCAAACGACGTGTGGCGGCCACCTGAAGAATCAAAAGGCGATTTGCGCACCAGGCGGTGTACGCCGGTTTCCGTGCGCAGGTATCCGAAAGCGTAGTCGCCTTCCACCTTGATGGTGGCGGATTTGACACCGGCCACTTCACCGTCGGACTGTTCCATCACTTCGACCTTGAAACCCTTGCGCTCGCAGTAGCGCAGATATTGGCGCAGCAAAATACTGGCCCAGTCTTGAGCTTCGGTACCACCCGCACCAGCGGTGATGTCGATGAAGCAGTTGGCAGGGTCGGCCGGGTTACTGAACATGCGGCGGAATTCAAGGTCGGCAATGACCTTTTCATATTCGGCCACATCGCCTTCAATCGCTTCAAGCGTATCGAAGTCGCTTTCGGCCTGTGCCATTTCAACCAGTTCCTGTGCGTCGCTGATGTTGGATTGCACGGTATTCATGGTGACCACGACTCCATCCAGCATCTTTTTCTCTTTGCCCAGCTCTTGCGCATGTTTAGGGTCGTTCCAAACATTCGGGTCTTCCAGTTCGGCGTCAACTACCGTGAGTCGTTCGGCCTTGCGGTCGACGTCAAAGATACCTCCGCAACTGGCCTGCACGGTCGGCAAGGTCAGTCAGGGCGTTGATAATGGCATTCAGGCGTTCGGCTTCCATGTCTCTCTAAGCTATTGAATTTGCGTGACCCATAATTGTAGCGCAATCAAGCAGGTTTCAGCGCGATGGCCTAACACCTGTCCCCGACGCCCCCTGTTTAAAGCACATGCTCTACGATAATCTGCACCGCATCACCACCCGTGAATGTATCCCGCTCGAACCGGTAAGCCAGTTTCACTTTGGCAGGCAAAGATTCAACTGCACGCCAGCGTAGGGCCACAAATGTTTTTCCGTCCCGCCGCAAGGTGAACTTGCTGTGGGCGTTTTTAAGCAGACGATGTTCAAGCACTTCGAACTCATCACAAAACAAGGGCGCGGGAAAGCCTTGGCCCCACACCTGCGTTTCCAGCAGGTCGGCTGCACTGGCGGCAATGTAGTCTGCGGGAATTGAACCGTCTGTTTCGACCACTTGGGTCAAGGCGCTGGGATCACTCAAATCCACGATCGCCTGGGCAAATTCAACTTTGAATTGCTCGATTGCGCCTTCAGCGATGGTCAAACCAGCAGCCATGGCATGGCCGCCAAATTTGGGCATGCTGCCTTCAGGCAGGCGCTTGCACACCAGGTCCAGCACATCGCGCAAATGCACGCCCTGTACAGAACGTCCACTGCCTTTCCAAAAACCGTCGTCACCGGGGGCCAGGGCGATGGTTGGGCGATACAGCCTTTCCTTGATGCGTGAAGCCAAAATGCCGATGACACCTTGGTGCCAGGTGCTGTGCGCCACCACGATGCCGGCAGCAGGTTCATCCTGGCTGATGAATTTTTCAATGTCTTCCAGTGCGTCGCGCTTCATGTCCGCTTCAATTCGCTTGCGCTCTTCATTCATTTTGCCAAGCTGCGCGGCAAGTGTACTGGCTTGCTCTGCATCGTCGGCCAGCAAGGTGCGAATACCAATGGCCATGTCGGCCAGTCGCCCGGCTGCATTCAAACGCGGGCCCAGGGCAAAACCCATGTCGGCTGCCGTGGCTTTGCGGGGGTCACGGCTTGCTTCATGGAACAGGGCCAAAATGCCGGGCTGGGCGCGGCCTGCACGAATTCGCTGCAAACCATGGGCAACCAGGCGGCGGTTGTTGGCATCCAGTTTCACCACGTCGGCCACGGTGCCCAAAGCAACCAAATCAAGCAGGGAATCAATTCGAGGCTGGCTAGCGGCATCAAACACACCGCGCTCGCGCAACACGGCGCGAGTGGCCAGCAACACATAAAACATCACGCCTACACCGGCAATCGACTTGCTTGGGAAGGTGCAGCCTGGCTGGTTGGGGTTCACAATCGCCATGGCGGCGGGCAGTTGGTCGCCGGGCAGGTGATGGTCGGTGACCACCACGCCAATGCCCAGGTCGTTGGCTTCTTGCACACCTTCTACGCTGGCAATGCCATTGTCGACTGTCACCAGCAGGTCGGGCTCGAACTGTTGCGCAACCAGCTGAACAATTTCAGGGCTCAAACCATATCCGTATTCAAACCGGTTGGGCACCAAGAAATCAATGTGGTACTTGGCAGCCTCTTCATCGGCACCCAGACTTTGAAGCAACATGCGCAAGCCGCGCACAGCCACTGCAGTGGCAGTTGCACCATCGCAATCGTAATCGCCCACAATCACGATGCGGGCGCCCGCTTCCAGCGCATCCGCAAGAATTTCAGCAGCCTGGGCAATGCCCTTGAGTTCGGAAGGGGGAATCAAATCAGCCAGCTTTGTTTCCGCTTCGGCGTGGGTATCAATGCCGCGAGCCGCCATCAGGCGGGCCAGCAAGGGGTGCATGCCCTGCCCGCACAGCAAGGCTTCAATTTGCGGGCGCGGGGTTCTGACGCGGTGCATCAGTGGGGTGCTCAGGGGTGAATTAACGGTGCTCATTAACGACCATCCCAGTCGGCTTGAATGTTGTCGTGGTCGCGTTGCCCTTGTTGCCAGGCGGCTTGCAGGTCTTCTTCTGTGGGGCCAGCCAAGGCCTCGGGTTCGCCAAGCACAGCCCAATTGGGCGTGTTTTGCCAGAATTTGAATCGGTTCATCCAGTTGCTTTTCAAAGTTTTCCAGCCATTGTTGCCCAACAGCACCCAGTTGAATGCCAAACCCGCCAGGCGCATGGGTTGCAGTACCTCGGTTTCGAGCAACTTGAACACCCCCACGTTGCCACCCCAGCCTTGAAAGTTCACACAGTACACGTTGTCGGGCTTGGTGTTCTGTTCTTCAACCAGCCCTTGCAAGGGTTTCAGCAATTGCGTCCAGAATACAAAACGGTTCAGGGCCTCGTCTGCACCGTCGGTCATTTTAATGGCGTCAAAAACACCGTCTTCCGAAACAGATTTCACACGAGGCAGGGGCACTTCATTTTGCCAAGCTTCCCCACCACCCCAAAACCACAATGCATTCAGGGGCTTCAAGCCTTTTTGTTCACGGGTCTTGTTGAACTCGGCATTGTGCAACTCCACTTGCATGTTCAGCCACATGCGCCGCCAATCGCTGCATTCATGGCTCATGGGCAGGTAATCCGTCAGGCGGATATCCTGTACCGACCAAGGTGACGCCTGTTCCATGGGCACTGGCGTGGGGTTGCTTAGCAGCGTGTGAAAACCTTCAGGTGAATTCAAGGCCCAGCCGTGTTTGTGCAGCAGGGGTTGAACCACGGCCCAGAACTCCAGCAAATCAGATTGACTGACCTGCAGCACTTCGGGTGGGGAAAAACGTACACCATCGCGTTCAATTTCAAGACAGCCCACAGTGCCCCAAAAACGGGTAAAAGACTGCGGTTCTTCATCGGCTTCCTGGCTCATCATGGCCCACGCCGGGTATTGATCGAACTTTGCGTGCGCTTGTGGATCCAAGTAGCGCAACAGCCAGGCTTCGATTCGGTCCAGACCAAGGCTGGCCTCATAAGTTGGTTCGGGGTTTCTGGCCAGGGTTTGCAGCAAACCAGCGGGCAGCCCCGAAAAAGAGCGGGCCCGCGCATCGGCAGACAGTCTTTCCAATGCCATTTCGGGCACGAGAATGTTGGGAACGAACACCCACAAAGGCGCATTGACAGGTTTGGACACGGTTTTATTCACACTACAATGAGAGCGCTTTGAAACTTCAACAGCGCGTTTGAACAATTCGGGACAATTTGTGATTAGTTTACCCTTTGATGTTGAGATTGCACTGCGCTATGTGCGCGGTGGTGGCCACAGAAGCCGGGACAAGTTCATTTCTTTCATTTCCGGCCTGTCCATGGCGGGAATTGGACTGGGCGTGGCCGCACTCATTGTTGTGCTGTCGGTCATGAATGGCTTTCAGAAAGAAGTGCGAGACCGCATGTTGTCCGTGATTGCCCACATCGAAGTGCTGGCTCCGCAAGAAGGTTTTGACGACCCTGAAACCTTGATTGCAGCGATCAAAAGTGCAAACCCGAAGGTTATTGGCGCTGCCCCATACGTGGCAGGTGAAAGCATGCTGGCCCACGGCGACCTGCTTCGGCCTGCGATTGTGCGCGGCATTGATCCGGCCCAAGAGCAACAGGTGTCAGAGTTCAAGGAACTGATTTCAGGAAGTCTTGAAAACCTGCAAGCAGGTGAATTCAGGGTAGTGTTAGGCATTGAGTTGGCCAAGCAGATTGGGGTGAGTGTGGGCGACCGCATTACCCTGATTGCGCCTTCCGGCCAAATGACCCCGGCAGGCATGATTCCACGCTTGAAAGCATTCGAGATCACCGCACTGGTGAGCACCGGACATTATGAATACGACAGTGGGCTCGTGTTGATGAACATTGACGATGCAGCCCGTTTTTACCGCAGCATTGGCCCCACCGGTATTCGTGTGAAGCTGAACGACATGGACGCGGCGCCCTTTGTGGCACGCGACATTGAACGCCAACTGCCACCCACCGTGTGGGTACGGGATTGGTCAGTACAAAACCGCACCTGGTTCGCTGCCGTTCAAACGGAAAAGCGGATGATGTTCATCATTCTGACGCTGATTATTGCGGTGGCTGCTTTCAACCTGGTGTCCATGCTGGTGATGACGGTGAAAGACAAGCGAGGCGAAATTGCCATTCTGCGCACCTTGGGCGCAAGTCCATTTGCGATTCAACGAATTTTCATGTTGCAAGGTGCCTTGGTGGGCTGGATTGGTACCTTTCTGGGTGTAACCGCCGGTTGGTTGCTGGCCATTAACCTGGGGGTGATTGTGCCCGCAATTGAACGCGCCCTGCAGGTTGAGTTTTTACCCAAATCCATTTACTTCATCAGCCAGTTGCCCTCTGACCCGCGCGCCAGCGACGTGGTCACCATTGTGACAGTGGCCTTGGTGTTGAGTGTGCTCAGCACCATTTACCCAAGCTGGCGTGCCTCGCGTGCCGAACCTGCGGAGGCCCTGCGCTATGAATAATGTTGTTCTGGAAACCAAAAACCTCAGCAAAGCATTTAGCGGCATCACCGCCAATGACAAGGTCACGCAAGTAATCAAGAACTTGAATTTTCAAGTTCTTGCGGGTGAAACCGTGGCCATTGTGGGCGCGTCCGGTGCAGGAAAAAGTACCTTGCTGCATGTGCTTGGCGGGCTGGAGAAAGCGGACAGCGGTTCGGTGCTGTGGGCGGGCCAGGCCATCGAGCCGTGGTCGGTCCGCAAACTGGGCATGGAACGCAACAAAACCCTCGGATTCATTTACCAGTTCCACCATTTGTTGCCCGAATTCAATGCCTTGGACAATGTGGCCATGGCCTTGCGCATCGGGGGTGAGAACAAAAAAATTGCCCAGGAAAAAAGCGCTGTGCTGTTGAAACAGTTTGGCCTTGAACACCGTTTGAATCACCGCCCTGCTGAATTGTCAGGCGGTGAACGCCAGCGTGTGGCCATTGCACGCGCGATGGTGACCAACCCGAAGGCAATTCTGGCCGACGAACCCACGGGCAACCTGGACCAGGACACCGCCGACCAAGTGTTTGAAAGCCTGATCCACAGCAAGGCTGCCAACAAGTCTGCCCTGATCATCGTGACCCATTCCATGGAATTGGCGCACAAGTGCAGCAAGGTGCTGCGCCTTGAAAAGGGTGAGTTGGTTCAGTGCAATTGACTCAAGCGGGTTTTTGAAAAATCCGCTTTCGTCTGCGAACCACGGCAACTCGCACCCCGACGTTCCACGCCAGACGCACGCTGCAGTAACCCAGCACGGACAATGTAACCATCAAAGCAGGCAATCCCACCGCCAGTGAAGGCCCCATGGACCACATCCAATCCAGCATGGTGTGGGTGGAACCACCCCAGTCAGACCAGTTCCAGTCGGGCACTGAGCTGACTTGGGCTTCGCCGATTTCACCCAGCAAGAACTGTCCATAGGCGACCGCGATCAAATACAAGGGCACAATCGTGACTGGGTTGGTGTATAGGGTGGTCACAAAAGCCACAGGCATGTTGACCTTGGCCACCAGAACCCAGATCAATGAACCCATAATTTGAAACGGGCCGGGAATCAACCCACAAAACAAGCCCGCTGCCACACCACCGGCAATGCTCTTGCGATTCAAGGCCCAAATATTGGGGTGGGCCAGGAACCGCTTGAACGGCTTTGCCCAAACCAGTTGGTCAAAGTGTTCTGGCGTTGGCAGGTATTGGCGAATTTTGCGACGAAACATGGCAAACTTTAAAGTATGTGGACCGACACGCACCTTCATCTTGATGCTTCTGAATACGACAGCGACCGGCTGGAGGTGGTTCAACGTGCGCAAGTTCTGAATGTTACCCGCTTTGTGTTACCAGCCGTAGGGGCATTCAACTTTGATGCGGTAAAGCGGTTGGCCCACGACATACCGGGGGCGGTGTACTGCTTAGGCATACACCCGGTGTTTGTGGACCGTGCGCATGACAATGATCTTCAAATCTTGCAGCAGAAAATCAGGGAATCACTGAACGACCCGAAATTTGCCGGCATTGGTGAAATCGGCCTGGACGGCTTTGTGCCTGGCTTGAATTGGGACAGGCAGGTGATTTTTTTCAATGCCCAACTGAAAATGGCCCGCGACTTTGATTTGCCTGTGGTCATGCATGTGCGAAAGGCACTGGACCCCGTATTGAAAAGCTTGCGCATCTACAAACCTCGCAGTGGCATTGCCCATGCCTTCAACGGTAGTTTTCAACAGGCTGAACATTTTTTGACACAGAATATGTGCCTGGGCTTTGGCGGAGCCTGCACCTTCACGCGCGCCCTGCAATTGCGGCGATTGGCCAAAGATCTTCCTGAACACGCCCTGGTATTGGAAACCGATGGCCCCGATATCGCGCCGGAATGGATCAACAAACAGCGCAACGCGCCTGAACATTTGCCGCGCATCGGTCAAACCATTGCAGAACTTCGCAATATTTCGATAGGCGAGTTGTCGAACCTTAGCCAGGCCAACGCGGCACGTGCCTTGCCCGCCCTGATCCACTCGACCTAAGCCACTCAAGTTAACCGGCCCAGTCACCCGCAAGGCATCGCCATTGGTGTTCCCGCAAGCCTTGCTGCACTCTTCGAGGCTACTTGTTACCGAACTACCTCACCCTTGCCCACCCTCTCCCTGTTCAGCCTGGCTTACCTGCTCAGTTTGTTGTTGTTTCACAGCCAAACCGACCTGCCCGCGATTTGGCACACATTGAACCAGGTGGGTGGTGGGCCAACCGTTCCATTGATAGCCTGCTGGGGCCTCGCACTGACCCTGCTGGCGAAGCAAGGCGGCATGTGCCATTCCAGAACACAGCTGGCTTTTTGCCTGTTGGCCGCCTTTGCATGCGCGCAAACTACCGCCGGCATTCAGGCGGCCGCCCATCAGCAGCAACAGGTTCCATTGAGCTGCAACAAGCAAATTATTGAGTCTAAGTTTCGCTTGGTCGAAAAAACCTTTCGGGACAAAGGCGCGCAAACCTGGTTAATCGAGCACACGCCCTTCGATGTACAAAAAACCAGCAAATGCCTGAAACCCGGTGCGCGTCTGCAATTGTTTGTTGAAAGCGCTGACCTTTATCGCAACATCACACCAAGCCAGCAGTTTCAGGCAGCACTGCGCATCAAACCACCGAAAGGCACCTTGCAACTGGAAGGCTTTGATGTGCACCGACATTGGTTTGCCAATCGAATTGCGGGCACTGCGCAGCTCAAGAGCGGCATCCAGTTCATACCCACACCTGCAAGCTGGAACCCTGTAGTCTGGATGGAGCAACTTCGATTGCACATTGCCAACTGGATTGTCGACACGCTGCAAGGCCACCCAGAACAGGCATTGGTACTGGCCATGGTTGTGGGTGATCAAGGGTTGATTTCACCCGAAGACCGCGACATGTTCAACACCACCGGCATCGCGCACTTGGTAGCAATTTCCGGCCTACACATCACCTTGTTTGCCATGTTGGCCGGCAAACTCGCTAGCAACCTTTGGCGCCGCTCGAATTCGCTTTGCCTGCGGGTTCCCGCGCCGTTGGCTGGCAGCCTGTTCGGTTTGCTGTTTGCGATACTTTACGGCCTGGTGGCGGGTTGGGGGGTGCCTGCCCAACGCACGGTGTTCATGTTGTTTGCGCTTTGCGTGGGGCAACTTCGTGGTGGGCTGCAAAGCAGTTGGGACACCTTTTTCCTGGCACTGTTCCTGACCTTGGCTTTTGACAGCTGGGCCGTGCTGGACGCCGGTTTCATGTTGTCATTTGGCGCCGTGGCCATCCTGATATTTGTCACACAGGGGCATGTTTGTTTCATCAAGCCGCGGCATGAATTTGTGGCGAATGCAATCAAGGCGCAATACGCTGTGACTGTGGGCCTCATCCTGCCATGTGCCGTGCTGTTCAACCAGCAATCCTTGATCAGTCCGTTGGCCAATGCCCTCTCGATTCCATGGATGAGTTTTGTCAGCACCCCACTGGCCTTGCTGGGCGGGCTGTTGCAACACAAGTGGGCAATACAGTTGGCAGCCGACAGCCTGCAGGTTCAACGCGAATGGCTTGGTGTGCTGAATGAACTGAGCTGGGCTGCACTGCCTGTTCACAATCAACCCTTGTGGATCAACGCACTGGTCGCACTGGGCTGCCTTGTGCTGCTTTTGCCACCGGGCCTTGTCAGCCGCTGGATTGGCATTGCACTCGTTGCGATGCTGGCATGGCCGGCGCCCCGCCCTGCTGAAAACGATTTCTGGATGACCCTGATGGACGTCGGCCAAGGCACGGCCATCGCCATTCAAACCCACCGGCACCTGTTGATTTACGATGCAGGGCCCGCGTTCAATGACCGCTCCAATTCCGCCCGGCGAGTATTACTTCCCTGGCTTGCAGCCCATGGCTACAAAAAGCCCGATGTGTTCATGCTGTCTCATGACGATGCAGACCATTCAGGCGGGGCGCCCCTGATGCTTTTAAAGGCACCGCCCGTGACATTCGTATCATCAATTGCCAGTACGCACCCATTGAATCAAGAAGCCAAGCGTCAGAAAAGTGTGGTGGATAATTGCCACCAGATGCCAGCATGGACTTGGGATGGGGTCCACTTTGATCCAATCCCGATCAATGCGGACAAACATGCGCCTTCAAAACTGCTGGCTAAAAACAATCAAAGCTGTGTGTTGAGAATCAGCACGGCAAGACACAGTGTGCTGTTGACCGGAGACATTGAGGCCATTTCGGAAATGCAATTGCTGGCTACGCACGGCGCGCATCGGCTTCAGTCCAGGGTGCTGGTTGCACCACACCACGGTTCAAAAACTTCGTCGACTGAACCATTTCTGAAAGCAGTTCAACCTGAAATTGTCCTGATTCAAGCCGGATGGCAAAACCAGTTTGGCCATCCTCACCCGCAAGTCATCACCCGATTCAATTTCATGGACACGGACGTGTACAACACGGCCCAAAATGGTGCAATGAAATGGTATTTCCAGTATAAAGAGGCCACTCCCAGTGTGACCCTCGCAGCGAAAACCCGCCGACGCTACTGGCACATGCACGAAAACAGTGCGAAAGCACCCTGAGACTGTTAACTTTACATTCAAGCGCGTCACAATCCACCTGCGAGGGCTTGGCATGCTTCTTGTTACTTACAACCCATACAGAACAGGAACAATCAACTTATGTCAGCAACCCCCTTCGATGAAATGAACACGTCTGGCGGCGAAGTCCGCCACCATTACCAGGATTTCTCACGCTGGCTTGAACACCAGGCCCCGGAACGTTTGCAGAACAAGCGCGCGGAAGCCGACCTCATATTCCGCCGAGTGGGAATTACCTTTGCGGTGTATGGCGAGGAGTCAGGGACTGAAAGACTGATTCCATTTGACATCGTACCCCGCGTGATCACTGCTGCTGAATGGAAAATACTGGAAGCGGGCCTTCGCCAACGTGTTCAAGCATTGAACATGTTTTTGAAAGACATCTACAACGAGCAGAAGATTCTGGCCACAGGTCTGATTCCGCCCGAACAGATTTTCAACAACGAACAATACCGCCCCGAAATGCAGGGTGTGAAAGTGGCGGGCGACATTTATGCCCACATTGCCGGTGTAGACGTAGTCCGTGCTGGGGAAGGCGAGTTTTACGTGCTGGAAGACAACCTGCGCGTGCCTTCCGGTGTCAGCTACATGCTTGAAAACCGCAAGATGATGATGCGCCTGTTCCCGGAATTGTTTGCCCGCAACCGCGTGGCACCGGTTGAACACTATCCTGACAACCTGCTGGAAAACCTGCGCTCAGTGTCGCCGCAAAACAGCACCGACCCCACGGTCGTGTTGCTGACCCCCGGCATGTACAACTCCGCCTACTTCGAACACGCCTTCCTGGCCCAACAAATGGGTATTGAGCTGGTGGAAGGCAAAGACATGTTTGTGGATGAAGAAGTGCTGTACATGCGCACTACTCAAGGCCCCAAACGGGTGGATGTCATTTATCGCAGGCTCGACGATGATTTCCTTGATCCGCTGGCATTCCGTGAAGATTCGCAACTGGGTGTTCCCGGTCTGCTTTCGGTATACCGCGCAGGCAATGTGACCTTGGCCAATGCAATTGGCACCGGTGTGGCCGATGACAAATCGATTTACCCTTACGTGCCAGACATGATCCGCTTTTACCTGAGTGAAGAGCCCATCATCAAGAACGTGCCGACCTGGCAGTGTCGCAAGCCCGAGCACTTGAAAGAGGTGCTGTCCAAACTGCCAGAACTGGTGGTGAAAGAAGTGCATGGTGCGGGCGGCTACGGAATGCTGGTTGGACCTGCCTCAACAAAAGAACAAATCGAGGATTTCCGCCAAAAACTGATTTCAGATCCGGCGAAATTCATCGCGCAACCCACTTTGGCGCTGTCCACCTGCCCCACCTTTGTGGAATCAGGGCTTGCACCCCGCCACATTGACCTTCGGCCCTTTGTGTTGTCTGGCAGCAAAGTCAGCCTGATTCCAGGCGGTTTGAGCCGCGTGGCCTTGCGCGAAGGATCATTGGTGGTGAACAGCAGTCAGGGTGGTGGCACCAAAGACACCTGGGTATTGGAACGATAAGGAGCAAATATGCTGAGTAGAACTGCTGACCATTTGTTCTGGATGGCCCGTTACATTGAACGCGCCGAGAATACCGCACGCATGCTGGATGTGAATGTGCAAACCGCCCTGCTTCCACAGGATGCAGAAAATGCCGAACAAGGCTGGCGTGCCATGTTGTCGATCTGCGAACTGACCGAAGCCTTTGCGAAGCGTCACGACGATGTGAGCGCCGAGGCGGTGATCGATTTCATGGTCAAAGACCCTACCAACCCATCAAGCATTTATTGCTGCCTGCAAGGTGCGCGTGAAAACGCGCGGGCTGTGCGCGGCGCATTGACGACCGAAGTTTGGGAAACCAACAACACCACCTGGCTGGAGTTGAAAAAGGTGTTGGCCGATGGCACAGTTGAACGCGACCCATCCGAGTTTTTTGAATGGGTGAAGTTTCGCAGCCATTTGTCGCGCGGTGTCACCATCGGCACCATGCTGAAAGACGACGCCTTCCGTTTCATCCGTTTGGGCACTTTTCTTGAGCGCGCCGACAACACCGCACGTCTGCTGGATGTGAAATTCCACAGCATGCCTTTCAGCCCCTTGGCCAATTTGAGTACTGCCGATCCACATGCCGACTACTACCACTGGGCCGCCATCTTGCGCTCAGTGTCCGCATTTGAAACATATCGCAAAGTGTACCGGGATGTAATCACACCCGACCGCGTGGCTGAATTGCTGATTCTCCGCGATGACATGCCACGTTCATTGCTGGCTTCATTGAACGAGGTGTGCGCCAACCTGGAAATGATCCGAAACGATTACTCGGCCAATACCGAGCGGCGCGCCGGAAAACTGCGAGCCGAACTTCTTTACAGCCAGATTGACGACATTTTGCAAATGGGCTTGCATGCTTACCTGACCAATTTCCTGGAACGGGTCAACGACTTGGGCAACCGCATCAGCAAAGACTTCCTGGTGCCGCTTGAGGCATGAAACTTCGTATTCAACACCACACTGCTTATCGATACACCTGGCCCGTGCTGTACAGCATTCAGCACGTGCGCCTGACACCGCAGCAAGATGCCACACAGCGCCTGCTTGACTGGAAAGTGAAAACACCTGCGCGCCAACACAGCGCTCGGGATCATCATGGCAACACCGTACTCACGTTCTCGGTGAATCAGCAACACAGGGAACTCAGCGTACAGTCCAACGGCCATGTTGAAATCGAAGAACTGGACGATGGCTACTTGCCGCCTGAAACCAAAGCACTGAATCCGCTGGTTTACACGCCCGCAACCGCGCTGACAGAATTCAATGACGAAATGAAAGATTTCGCCAGTTTTGTGACCGACAAGCACATTCCGTTTGATCATCGCGTATTGACACTGGCCAACGCCGTGGCAGACCGAGTGGCTTACACCAAGGGCAGCACCACGGTGGCTGACTCTGCCCTTCAGGCGTTCGACAATGGCCAGGGCGTATGTCAGGACCATTCCCATGTGATGCTGGCCTGCCTGCGTGCACATGGCATTCCTGCACGGTATGTTAGCGGTTATTTTTTCAACCCCAACGTTGAACAGCATGACAGCCACGCCTGGGTTGAAGTGTTTGACAAAGACCGCGGGCAATGGCTTGGGGTGGACGCCACGCACAAGGCCCTGGTGCGGGGCAACCACTGCAGACTTGCGGTGGCCAAAGACTTCACGGGCGCATCGCCGGTGCGTGGCATACGAACCGGGGGTGGGCAAGAAAGCCTCGAAGTTGCGGTGACCATTCAACGCGTGGACTAACCACCACGTTGTCGTGTGCCTATTCCGCGATTGCAGTCCGTAACAGGTTTCATGCCCCTTCAGCGCGAATTCCAATCACTGTGCCGGTTTCAATGCCCCATCAGCGCGAATTCCAATCACTGTGGCGGTTTTGATGCCGCTCCAGCGCGAATTCCAATCACTGTGCCGGTTTCAATGCCCCATCAGCGCGAATTCCAATCACTGTGCCGGTTTCAATGCCCCATCAGCGCGAATTCCAATCGCCCGCCTGAAAACCTGTTAATCCCTTTTTGAATTTCACACTGACTCAACACACTCGACAAAAGAGACGGTCGAGTGAGTTGTCGGCTGTTCGCCGAACGTGGCGTGTGAATTCAAACGGGCAGGTTTTCTTGAATGGCGGAACGATTGGAACATCGCTGCTGAGGGGGCTGAACCTGATAGTGAATCATCGCGCGGGTGTGCATGGACGAACCGTGGTGATTAACTGCACACCAGCGCAGTTGAACTGGCTCAAAATGGTTGCAAATGTACTGTGCGCGCTGTAAGTCGGCATGCCTGCTGAGTTGGTCAGCCATTTCGTAGCTTGAAGACATGCTAGGCGCCTTAACAGGCTTCTTCAAGGCCTCCCCGGCAGTGCGCTTGCCCATTTCGCACTTTCAAGAAAACCGCCACGTTTGAGCCAGCCCACTGCGTGTGCCTGCAGGGCGCCGCAAAGGCTCGGCCGTCTTTTTTGCCGAGTCTTTGTGAGCAGTGGGATGTGGTCAAAAAGGGATCAGCGGTTTTCAGTGCGGAATAGGGAAGCCACGCCGGGGAGGCCAAAAAAGAAACCAGCGCACTCTGCAGACTAGACAAGCCACGCCCGGGAGGCTAAACAAGAAGCCAGCGCACTCTGCAGAATAGGTAAGCCACGCCGGGGAGGCCAAAAAAGAAATCAGCGCACTCTGGCGGAACAGGCAAGCCACGCCGGGGAGGCTATACAAGAAGCCAGCGCACTCTGCAGACTAGACAAGCCACGCCGGGGAGGCTAAACAAGAAGCCAGCGCATTCTGGCGCAACAGGCAGGCCACGCTGGTGAAGCTGAACAAGAAGCCTGGCTGATTATTGCGCCACCCACCCTCCATCCATATTCCATGCGACCCCACGCACTTCCTTGGCATCTTCCGAACACAGGAATACCACCAAGCCACCCAACTGTTCAGGCGTCACAAATTCCTGAGAAGGTTGCTTTTCACTCAGCAAATTGATCTTGGCTTGTTCAATTGTGATGCCCTCTTTGTGCGCACGTGCATCCACCTGTGCCTGCACCAATGGAGTCAGTACCCAACCCGGACAAACCGCATTGCAGGTCACACCGGTTTTGGCATTTTCCAAAGCCACCACTTTGGTGAAACCCACCACACCGTGCTTGGCAGCCACATAGGCTGACTTGTTGGCAGAAGCCACCAATCCATGCGCTGAAGCAATGTTCACAATGCGTCCCCAGTTGCGGGACTGCATGTTGGGAAGCACCAAGCGCGTGGTGTGAAACGCGGCACTCAAGTTGATGGCGATCACAGCGTCCCACTTGGCAGGGTCAAAACTTTCAACGGGCGAAACATGCTGAATGCCGGCGTTGTTCACCAACACATCCACCCGGCCAAACAATTCTTCAGTGCTCTTGACAAGGTCTTCAATTTCAGACGGCTTGCTGAGGTCGGCACCGTGATAACCCACGCGAACGCCCTGAGACGCAATGCTTTCCTTGGCTGCCTCAATTTGCTCGGGTGTACCAAAACCGTTGAGCATGACATTCATACCCTTGGCGGCCAGACGTTGGGCGATCCCCAAGCCAATTCCACTGGTCGAACCGGTGACCAATGCATTCATGCTCTTAAAATCCACAGATGAACCTCTTCCAATGATTAAACTCTGAAATACTGAAAGCAACAATTAAACGGAGGGTATTGAACAATGCTGACAGCGCGCTTGCACAAGGTCCAATGGTTAAGTCCACAAGGTCTACATCAGCTAGCCTACCGCGAATGGGGAGACCCCGACAACCCACATGTGCTGTTGTGCGTGCATGGTCTGACCCGCAGCAGTGCCGATTTCGACGCCATGGCCCAAGACCTTGGAAAGGATTTGCGAGTGGTCGCGGCAGACATGCCGGGGCGCGGTGCATCCGACTGGTTGCCTGACCCTGCCCTGTACGCAGTACCCACCTATGTCAATGCCTGCGTGGCCCTGGTCGCACGGCTGAACCCTGAAGTTCTGGATTGGTTCGGCACATCGATGGGTGGCCTGATTGGCATGGGCTATTCCTGTCTGCCCAAGAATCCGATTCGCAAGCTGATATTGAACGATGTCGGTCCAACACTGAACTTCAGCGCCTTGCAAAGAATTGGCGAGTATGTCGGGAAACCTGTTCAGTTTCAGACTCTTGACGAAGCACGCAATTACATACGCGCCATTTCACAACCCTTTGGTCCTCACACGGAAAATCAATGGAACGCACTGACCGATTCAGTGCTTGTTCAAAAAGACCAGTACTGGATACCCCACTACGACCCAGCCATTGGGCAAGCATTCCAGAATCTGTCAGAATCCACCACCTTGATGCATGAAGCGGCCTTGTGGGCAGCCTATGATGCAATCAAGGCTGACACGCTGGTGGTTCGGGGGGAACATTCCGATTTATTGAACCACCTAACTGTTGAAAACATGCGTCAACGCGGTCCCAAAGCACGCGTTGTGGAAGTGCAAGGCGTAGGACATGCGCCCACTTTTGTGCAGAACGAGCAAATTCATCTTGTTCGTGATTTTTTGCTTTAAACTGGTTTCAACAAAGTTACCCAAGCACACATGGTTTCAGTTTCATCAACATTGGGTTCTGAAAACACAGGCAGTGCCTCCGCGCCAGCATTGGTGCTGCTCAACAAGTTTGACGCGGCCCGCGTTGAAGAGGCTCTGAACTACGCCCGTATTCACGGCGCAGATCGCATTCTGGACACACAGGAATCGGCCATTCAGCACATGCTGGCTGTTGCTGACCTGCTGGCAGAATTGCGTGCCGACGCCAACACTCGAATTGCCGGCGCCTTGGGCCCCTTGGTGTTTTTTGACAAACACCTTGAAAGCCAGATGGAAAAAAAGTTTGGCGACGAGGTGGGTCGCATGCTTGCCAGCTTGCGCAAGCTATTCAAAATGAGATCCATGGTAGGGCCGAGCGCCACGCGCACCACGATTGAAACCTTGCGCTGGGCCGATCAGATTGAAACCCTTCGCAAAATGCTGTTGGCCATGTCAACAGACATTCGCGTCATCATGATCCGCTTGTGCTCGCGACTTCAAACGTTGCGGCATTTCACGAGCCACCAGGACATCAAAAACGAAAAAGGCCCGCTTTGGCCCTATGCAGTGTCGCATGCACAGGAAACACTGGATCTGTACGCGCCGCTGGCCAATCGTTTGGGCTTGTGGCAACTGAAATGGGAACTTGAGGATTTGTCGTTCCGCATTTTGCAGCCCAACACGTACAAGAACGTGGCCAAAATGCTGGATGAAAAACGCATTGAGCGGGAAGCGTTTATTGAAAACGCCATGGCCAGCATCAAACAAAACCTGTTGCTTGCCGGCATTCACTGTGAAATCAGCGGGCGCCCCAAACACATTTACAGCATCTGGAACAAGATGCGTGGCAAGGGCGTGAGCTTCGACAAGCTGTACGATGTTCGCGCGTGCCGCGTGATCGTCGACACAGTCGATGACTGCTACACCGCCCTGGGCATTGTGCACAATTTGTGGACCCCCATTCCCAATGAGTTTGATGATTACATCAGCAAACCCAAACCCAATGGGTATCAAAGCTTGCACACTGTGGTGCAGGACAGCACGGGCAAAACGCTGGAAGTTCAGATTCGAACGGAGGGCATGCACCAGTTTGCCGAATACGGTGTCGCTGCGCATTGGCGGTACAAGGAATCAGGCAAGGACGGCTATTCCGGTGAAAGCCGTGCCGAGGGCGAGTTTGAGGAACGCATCGCCTTGCTGCGACAGTTGTTGGCCTGGCAAAAAGACGTTACCGACACCATGGGCGAGGCCAGCGACTGGGCCCAGGAAATGAAAACCAGCGCCCTGAATGACCGGGTGTATGTGTTCACTCCCCAGGCCAAAGTGGTTGAACTTCCCACTGGAAGCACACCACTTGATTTTGCTTACCACGTGCACACCGAGCTTGGTCACCGTTGCCGTGGCGCAAAGGTGAACGGGCAGATGGTTCAGTTGAATACCCCGCTGGACAATGGCCAAACCGTTGAAATTGTCAGTGCTCGGGGCGATGCCGCAACCGGGCCCTCGCGCGACTGGTTGAACCCCACGCAGAAGTACCTCATCAGCCACAGAGCACGTCAGAAGGTCAAGCAGTGGTTTGCACAACAGGAACGCAAGGAAACGCTGGAGCGGGGCCGCGCAATCGTTGAACGCGAATTGCAACGCATAGGACAAACCGCGCAAAACCTTGAATTACTGGCTCAAAAACTGGGATATGAAAAACCCGACGACCTTTACGTGGCACTGGCCCGTGAAGAAATACGTCCACGCGCGATCGAGAATGCGCTGCGCAGTGAACAGCAGCCAGGACCCCTGTCTGAAGAAGAACAGATTGAAATTCTTAACAAGCGCAAGCCGGGTTCACTGGGCAACTCTGCAGGCAAGGAGTCCGGGGTCCTTGTAGTGGGTGTCAGCACCTTGATGACCAACCTTGCACGCTGCTGCCGCCCTGCCCCGCCCGATCCGATTATCGGATTTGTCACCCGGGGCAAAGGCGTGTCCATTCACCGCCTGGGTTGTTCAAATCTGGCTGAGGTCATGCGTCGTCAACCAGAACGGTTAATTGAGACCACCTGGGGAGAATCGTCTGGGCTGCACTACCCAGTGGACATTTCGGTGGCTGCGAATGACAGGCAGGGCTTGCTGCGCGACATCACCGAAGTATTTTCCAAAGACAAGATCAATGTCATCGGGGTACAAACCGAGACCCAGCGCGGCGTTGCAAAAATGCAGTTCACCGCCGAGGTCAGCAGCGGCGAGCAGTTGCGTGCCGCGCTGTCGCACCTGCTGGAAATCAACGGCGTGTTTGAAGTCCGCAGGCGCTAACGCCCTCCATTCATGCAATCACAAATTGTCACTTGTGCTCTCCGTGGGGAGTCTCCGAAGTCAAGGTTTTGGGTGATGGCTCACCGTGGTGTTGGTCACCGTTATCACCGTGGTTACCGTGGTGGAATTCGACAATGTTTTAACCTGCTGTGTGCTGGTCGAGTTGGAAATTTCAGGCGACTTTATTGATGCGACTGGATGAACAATTGCTGTTTCATTTGAAGATTGAACTGCCGCTGCGGGCAGCAACGCCTGAGGGGTATTGGAAGCTGCTGGCCCAGTCCCAGTAGCGGTGTTGTTGGCGGCCGCTTTTGCAGCATTGGCTTGAACAACAGCCAGTGTCGGAAAATGCTTGCAGCAATCATCGGCCTCCCCGCGGCTGTCACGAATACGGCTATTGATGGTGGCATAAACACCGCCACAAATCGTGGTGGGCAGCAAAGCCACACCCGCCAGGGAAATAGAAATAGCCGACATAATTGCGCCTGGCTCCGTACATCCAATCAGCGAAGCCAGGCTAACCCCCGTCAATGCTCCGGACAAGCTTCCGCTACCGGTGTAACACCGTTTCAGCAGAGCGAGCGGTTTGCTGTCTTTGACCTTATCGATCGCGGTATTTTCTTCAACCAGGCAATCTTCATAGCTCATGCCTTTGGCATAGTGATCAATGATGCCGGACTCGCACAGCGTTTTGTAGCCATACGGTGAAGGACTGTAGTCTTCCCCCCCTTGATTCAAATTTCGGGTGTGGGAATAACTGTCCAATGGCCGGGCCTGAGCGCCACCGCTCAGTGCCAAGGCCAGCACCCCGGCTGTTTTCAAAATGTGGCCAAGGCTTGCGGAACGCCTTGAAGGACCTTGTCGGGATGAAGCGCTGCAATCTGTGTTGCTGGCAGAAAGAATGCCCACATTTGAAATGGTCGTCATCGAAGTTTCCTTAAACAGTGTCAAAAGGAAACCTCAGTTACGCTCAGTCAATACACAGTTCCCACTGTTTCACTGATTCAGGGAAGACTGGTTGAAGTGGGTTCGTTCTGTCCGCTGAAGTTTGTGGACAGGGAACTCAACAAGTAAACCTGCGAATTCACCCGGCGTGCTCCAGTCGGCTTTTTACGGGTGTAGTTTCCTTGCGCATCCATCACCCAAGCCAGAATATTGTCAGCCAGCAAGGCTTTCAATCCCTCATCAATCACCCGCTTCTTGAGCTTCTTGTCCGTGATAGGGACGGCCAGTTCAACACGACGGAAAAAGTTTCGGTCCATCCAGTCTGCACTCGAAATGAATACTTCTTCCTCGCCATCGTTGGTGAAGTAAAAAACCCGGCTGTGTTCCAGCAAACGGCCCACCACCGACCGTACCGTGATGTTTTCGCTCAAGCCTGCCACACCAGGGCGCAAGGCACACACGCCTCGAACAATCAGGTCAATTTTCACACCCGCTTGCGAAGCGGCGTACAGTTCATTGATCAAATGCGGTTCAAGCAAGGCGTTCATGCGTGCCATAATGCGGCACTTCTTGCCAGCCCTGGCCAGCTCAGCTTCCTTGCGAACTGACTGCACCACGTTGCTGTGCAGATTGAACGGTGAATTCCAGATCTTGTTCAACTTGCGTGCACGGCCAAGGCCGGTGAGGTGATTGAATACCTCGTGCACATCGTGGCCCAGCGCTTCATCACAGGAGAACAAACCAAAGTCGGTGTACAAACGTGCGGTTTTCGGGTGGTAGTTGCCTGTACCCAAGTGCACATAACGGCGAAGCACCACCTTGCCTGTTTCCGTTTTTTCCCGGCGAACAACCATCAGCATTTTTGCGTGGGTTTTCTGCCCCACAACACCGTACACCACGTGGGCCCCAACACGTTCCAGCTTCGAAGCCCAGTTGATGTTGGCCTCTTCGTCAAACCGCGCCATCAACTCCAGCACAACGGTCACTTCCTTGCCGCTGCGTGCTGCTGCAAGCAGGCTTTCCATCAGCACCGATTCAGTACCTGTGCGGTAAATGGTTTGCTTGATGGCTACCACTTCCGGGTCTGTTGCCGCCCGTTTGATGAATTCCAGCACCGGGCTGAAACTTTGGTAAGGGTGATGCAACAGCACATCGCCTTTTTGAATGGCCTTGAAAATATCGGACTGTTTGACCAATGCGTCTGGCAAGCCCGGTGTAAATGGCGTGAACTTCAGATCAGGACGATCTACCCAATCCGGCAATTGCATCAAACGCACCAGGTTGACCGGGCCGTTTACGCGGTACAGCGCCTGCTCGGGCAAGCCGAATTCTTTGAGCAAACGCGCTGTCATGTCAGGCGACGTTTGGTCAGACACCTCCAGGCGAACTGCATCACCGAAATGCCGTTGCGACAATTCACCTTGCAACGCCACACGCAAGTTGGTGATTTCTTCTTCGTCCACGTAGAGATCACTGTTGCGCGTGACCCGGAACTGGTACACACCATGCACTTCCATGCCGGGAAACAACTCGGGAATGAAGGCTTGCAGAATCGAGGTCAACATGACGAAGCCATGTTCATAGCCCGACAGGTTGGATGGCATCCGGATCAGGCGTGGCAATGCGCGTGGTGCCTGCACAATGGCCACATTGGATGCTCGCCCAAACGCATCGTGACCACTCAACTCCACTGCGAAGTTCAACGACTTGTTCAATACGCGGGGGAACGGATGTGCGGGGTCCAGACCAATCGGTGTCAGCACAGGCAGCACTTCATTGCGGAAGTATTGCCGTGCCCAATGCGCCTGCTCTTCATTCCAGGTGGCCAGGGTCATCAGCGCAATCCCCTGCTCGCGCATGGCGGGCAATACGGAATCATTGAACAAACGATACTGCTGTTCAACAATTTCCTGGGATACCGCTGAAACCCGGTGGAGGGTTTCAAGCGCACTCAATCCGTCTTTGTCCCTGAACTCAGGATTTTGACGAATCTGCTCCTGCAGACCCGACACACGAATTTCAAAAAATTCATCCATGTTGCTGGAAACAATGCACAGGTATTTCAACCGTTCCAGAAGAGGCACGCTTTCATCCTCGGCCATGGCCAGGACGCGGCGGTTAAAGGCCAATACGCCCAGCTCCCTGTTCAGGTACAGGTCTTTGTTGGGTGCAACGTCGAGGACAGCGGCAACTTTCAAGGAAAACTCCAAATGTGGGTTAGATACCGTGGATGGTATTTCAAAATTGTGACAAACATTTGAAAGTGATCAAATGGATACAAACAAAGCCAGGGTGTCTCATTTGTGGCATCCTAGCGCCTGATCTGAAACACAGCACACACAATGTCCAAGCCTCGCCAGTTGATTGCAGCCGTCGACATGGGATCCAGCAGTTTTCGCATGATTGTTGCCCGCGTTGAAGAGCTGAACAAGCAATCCCAAATTTACATCATCGATTCCTTGAGGGAACCCGTCCGATTGGGGGCTGGTTTGAACGCTCAAAAGCAGCTCGATGACGCCTCACAAGAACGCGCATTGAATGCCCTCAGCCGCTTTGGAGAGCGCCTGCGCTCCTTCAAGCCCAGCGAAGTAAGGGCAGTAGCCACAAACGCAGTGCGGGTGGCCCGCAACGCCGCTGAATTCATTGCCAAGGCGGAAGAAGCACTCGGATTTCCGATCGACGTCATTTCCGGCGTGGAAGAAGCACGCCTGGTGTACTGCGGTGTGGCTCACCAGTTGCCGATTGGCCAAGGCAAACGCCTGGTCGTGGACATCGGTGGTGGCTCCACTGAATTCATCATTGGCGATGACTACGAACCCGATGTGATGGAAAGCCTCTACATCGGATGTGTGAGCACCGCGCAACAGTATTTCGCAGATGGCAGCATTCAACCCAAAGCGATGAAAAATGCCGTGATGGCAGCCCGCAAGGAAGTGGCTGTGCTGCGTCGCCAGATGATCGACAAGGGTTGGACACATGCCATTGGTTCATCGGGGACAGCCCGTGCCCTGGCGGAAATCTGCGTGGCCAACGGATTCACCGAACATGGCATTTCAGCGGAAGGATTGCGGCTGATCCGTGAGCATGTCACTGCAGCAGGCCATTTGGACCAAGTAACGCTGGAAGGCCTGAAACCGGACCGCCTGCCCATGATGCCAGGTGGATTGGCTGTGATGAGCGCCGTGTTCGAGGAACTGGACCTGGAACACATGGATGTGACCGACGGCGCATTGCGCCAAGGTTTGCTTTACGACATGCTGGGCCGGCAACACAACGAGGACATGCGGGAAATTACCGTTGCGCAATTTTTGCATCGTTACAAAATTGACACGCAGCATGCCGAGAAAGTCAAAGTGCTGGCTGAAATGTTATTCAGTCAGCTGCTAAAACAGCAACCGGTGTTGAAAAGACAGTTGCCCATGTTGAGGTGGGCTGCCATGTTGCATGAAATTGGCCTTTCCATCGGCCACAACGGGCACCACAAGCACGCCGCGTACATTCTGAGCAATGCGGACATGCCCGGCTTCTCGAAACGAGAGCAGTTGCTGTTATCCACTTGGGTGTTGGCACACAACGGCAAGTTGGGCAAGGTCAGTGAAATTGCGAATACGGCTGTGCAATGGGCCGCACCGATGTGTTTGCGACTGGCTGCCCTATTCCTGCGCCGCCGTGAAGTAGAAGCCCTGCCGGAACTAAGGGTGAAACTGCTTGAGCAAGGCGTGCAAATCAGCGTGCCAAAAAATTGGCTGCTGGATCATCCACTGACACAATACAGCCTGGAAACCGAGTTTGATCAATGGCAGCGTATTGGGCTGAACCTGGAACTGGTCACGCGCAGGCAGTAATTGCGGTTACGTGCTGTTTTTGCGCCCACCCGGTTTAGAACTCGCCCGGCGTGAACTACTGCCACACGCTGATTTCGCGCCCACTCGGCGCGAATTCCAGCCCCTCGCCAGAAAACCTGTTGACCCCTTTTTGATATTCACATTGACTCAACAGACTCGACAAAAAAGATGTTCGAGTCTGTTGTCGGCTTGCAGCCGAACGTTGCATGTGAATTCAAACGGGCAGGTTTTCTTGAAAGGCGAGGCGACTGGAAACTCACTGCCGAGCGGGATGAAAAATGCTGGTGACTCATCGCACAGGTGACCACGACTCATGCCGGGTACGCAATACTGGTAGCGACTGGGCTCTAGCCACACAGGGCTGATCAGCGGCCAACTCGGAGACGCCCCGGCATTGCGCTTGCCTGTTCCGCACATTCAGCAAAACCGCCCCGTTTGGGCAAAGCTTCAATGTTCGCGCGCTGCGCGACACAGGAAACCGACAGTCTGTTTTGTCGGGTTCCTGTGAATGCAAAGCTTTCGTTCAAAAAGGGATTAGCGGTTTTCTGTGCGAAATTGGGCAACGCAAGCCGGGAAGGCCAAATACGCACAGCAATGCGAAATCGGGCAAGGCGTGCCGGGAAGGCGAAATACGCACTGCGATACTGAATCGGGCAACGCAAGCCGGGAAGACCAAAGCAAAACCGATGCGTTCAGATGAACCCAAAGTGCCTCGCATACCGTGGGCTCATGCGGTCAATTGAAAGCAGCATCATGAAATCAGCTGTATTGAAATCCGGATCCCAGGCTGGCTCGCCACACACCACAGCGCCCAGGCGCAAGTATCCTTTCACCAAGGGAGGCGGTTCAATTTCCACGTCACAACGCAGGCGCTCCACCGGCAAGCGGTTCTTGGGAAAAACCTGGCAGCTGGCTTCGGCCAGATGGGGTTCAAGCTGCTTAAACAGGCTTGCGGCCTGGTGGCCACCGTCGCGCAGGCTCACGCTGGCACAGCCGATCAAGTGCTTGTAACCACCATGCTTCATGTACTGGGCAATGCCGCTCCACAGCAGCATGATGGCCGCGCCGTTGCGGTAATCAGGGTGCACACAGGAACGCCCTACTTCCACAGTGCTTTTGCGCAAACGCTCAATGCGGTTCATGAAAAACTCGGTTTCGGAATACCAACATTTCAAACGCGCGGCGTTTTCAGGAGCAAGAATGCGGTAGGTACCCACCACCTCACCCGTTTGGCTGTTCCTGACAAGCAAGTGATCGCAATACGCATCAAACACATCGTGGTCGATGCCGTTGGTGCCCAGGTCCGCGCCATATTCTTCAGAAAATATACTAAATCGCAGCTTCTGGGCCTCAAGCACTTCAGCAGCAGTCCTGGCCAGACAAACCTCCAGAGATGGCGCCTGCGCGCGGGCTGGGCTGCTGAGATATACGGCGTTGCGCAAGGCATCCTGCTTGCTCATTTCCTGCTTGATCGCGTCCATTTTGAGATCCGTTTTTCATTTCGATGACATGAAATCTACGGACTGGATGTGACAGAGCAATAAAAGAAATATGAAGAAAAAGTGACTGAATCGAAAATGGTGCTTGACATAGCGTGGGAAAAGCCTAAACTGAGTTCAGCAAAAAAAATTTGGCGCTACTTCAGGTCAGTTCAATTCAGGCAAACCGCTTAAGCAATAGTTCTGTTTCTCGAATTTCACCCAGTTTTTTAGCTATTTTGTTCAATTCAGAAATCCAGGATATTGCTATGTCTGATACCGTAACCGGTCAAGTTAAATTTTTCAACGAATCCAAAGGCTTTGGCTTCATTTCCCGTGAAAACGGTCCTGACGTGTTCGTACACTTCAGCGCCATTCAGGGCAACGGCTTCAAAACCTTGGCTGAAGGCCAGAAAGTGTCTTTCACTGTGACTCAAGGTCAGAAAGGCCCACAAGCTGAAAACGTAACAGCGCTGTAATTCACGCGTCTGTGAAAAAAAAGCCGCCTTTGGGCGGCTTTTTTTATGCCTGTACTTTGGTCAAATCAAGTCCATGCATCCATCACCTGCCGCCTCTTGTGCAGGTTCTCAGTTGACCTTTCCACATTCCCCTTCCAGCCCTCAATTTCCAGGGCTATTTTGGCAGCACCCATGAAAATCAATGCGGGAACAGCCACCACCAGCATTTGTGCGGCTGTGCTCACGACAGAAACAGGAACTGCAAATTTAGAACTCAGTTCTATTTGCAAGGGAAAGTTCACCGAGGTATTTGCTTCAGGTCCGTTAAACCCTACACCGTTGCCACCGGCCAGGCTCACTATCAACAATGCTTCAGCAACCGCCCAGGTTGCACTCGAAAAAAAGCGGCCAATGCTGAAACTCATGGATCGGGAATTGGGTATCTTGAATGCACTTTCTGTAATTCGGCCACTAAGCCAGGCAATCGGACGAGTCAACTGATAATTCAGCGACAACAAGATGCTGTGGTTAACCACCCTGAGAAACTCTGCGCAGCGGGTCAAGCCCACTGTCACCTGACCATACTGGTGTGGATTGTCCAGAATATTCTGGGCTGAACGGTAATACTTGTGTGCGAAAAGTGGATTTTTCCGCTGTGCATCTTTGATTGCCTGATACTCGGGGCTGGATTTTATCAATGAACGCTCGGCCCATTGATTGGCACCGCAGCGTTTGAGGAATCCGGGCCATAGTTTCTTCGAGCCAGAATGTTGGAGCTTTTCGAACCCCCGCTCGATGGACTGGCGCGTATCCCGGAATATGACATCCTTGTTGTCATCAATCGCAGTGTGCTCAATCAGATTGGTCAGGGCAATAAAATGATTTTCCCGCCGCAACAATTCTCCTTTCTGGTTTTCGGGATCCAAAAATTTCTGTGGCGTGAAACCGGAAGGGTCGACTTCAGTCAGGTAGGAACCGACTGTGTCTTCTATGGCCTGCCGGGCCTCTGCACGGGAGTCTGCTGATTTCACGGCATTCATCAACCGATGCAGTAAAATTGGGGTTTTGTCGGAACAGCGATAGTCTTTTCCCACGCCACGTTTCATGGCTTTCATCAACAAAGTTTGGGCATTTGGCTTGCTTTTTACCTCATTCAACAACAGGTAAAGCCTTTCCATGTGCTTGTTGTAATTCTTTTCAATATTGTCAACCAATCCTTTTTCAAGCGGTGCTTTGGTCGCCGTCGCCGCACTGCATCCGCCAAACCCAAGGGAAAACAGGGATGCCAAGGCAGCAATTGCACTGACACCCCCAACAATAAGCGTCACATCTTTCTTGAGTGTCTCCCTGGCGGCATTGCCGATTCTTCCTAATGATTCACTAAGGCCCTTGCCTATTGCAGTCACCGCACAAAAAACAGGAACCAGACTCGCAGCGGTTCGCCAATGACCCCGCTCGGTTTTGTCATCAAACTTGGGATTAGAAAGTATCTTGATGCTTTTCTGGGTCATGCCCGTGGGTGCAGCACCCAATTCGGTGATGCCATTTGCATGGTGTGCCCACCGTGAAAGCCGCATGGCCCATTTGCCATGCCTGGACAATGTTCCATTTTCGTTTTCTGTGCGCAAAGCCCTGTTGAAGCGAATATTGTCCTGACGCCAGAAACGGCTTTTAATATTGTTGTTGTTGGCCAGATCCAGCTTAACAGGCGCACCTGAATTGGAGGCTTTGGCTCTATGTTTCTCAGCCGCTATTGCAGCGGTGACCCGCTGGCTGCCTTCATAGGCATTGCGCCGATAGCGATCCGCTGCCGTGTTGCCATCGATGAGGATGCGGAGCCGATTCATGACCGTTCGTTTGGCAACATGGGCTGGCCCAATTTGCTTGAAATTGGCTTTTCTAGTGATATGTGCGACTGTCTTCTGCAGCGAAAAAACCTGTTGATCACCACCGCTACAAATTGGTGCAATAGATCGGCAATTTGCCATACAAACATCCTTTTGACCTGGTTGGGTTGTGTCGAGGCAAATGGATGACAGGATTGTTTGTTTTTTGTTACGGTGCCATGAAACTGTCACAATTACAAAAAACGGCGTTTTGCCCCACCATTTCGAGGTAGGAACCTTCATGTTTACCGATTCAAACAGATAAAAATGTCTCGGTGAACTGCCGATCAAATCGAATCAAAATACAAAACTCATGGACCATTTCAAACAAATCGCAACCTTCGCATCGGTGGCCAGCAAGGGAAGCCTGTCTTCAGCAGCGAGAGATGAAGGAGTGGCTCCTGCAGTCATCAGCCGCAGGCTTGATGCCTTGGAAGCGCGCCTGGGCGTGAAATTGCTACAGCGCAGCACTCGTTCATTGAGCCTCACTCATGAAGGCGCTGCTTTTCTTGAAGACTGTCAACGGATCCTGAATGACCTGTCCAATGCTGAGGCCAGCGTCAGCCTGGGTGGCATCAAGGCCAGCGGACACTTGCGCATTTCCGCGCCGGGTGGATTTGGCAGACAACATGTGGCGCCCCTGGTACATGAATTTGTACGCGAACATCCGGAGGTGACGGTGTCGCTTGACCTGTCCGATCGCGTGGTGGATCTGCTCAATGAAAACATGGACTGTGCTGTACGCATTGGAGTTCTTCCCGACTCCAGCCTGATCGGGGTGAAATTGGCCGAGAACCAACGGCTCGTGGTGGCCAGTCCGAATTACCTCCAACAACACGGAGTACCCAAGCACCCCCAGGACTTGAATGCCCACAACTGCCTTAATCTGGTCAGCTCGGGTGCACCCAGTGGTTGGCTCTTTACCATCGACGGCGCTGCCACGCCAATTCGTGTCAGCGGCAACCTGGCTTGCAACGATGGATCATCCATTCTGGATTGGATATTGAACGATGCCGGGCTGGCGTGGCGAAGCCGTTGGGAAGTGCAACAACATTTGAAAAGTGGTCGGCTTGTGTCCGTGCTGGATGATTTTGTAGCACCCCCCAACGCAATTTATGCCGTTTTTCCAGACAGGAAATACCTTCCCCTGCGGCTTCGTCTCTGGATCGACTTCCTCAAAACCCGCTACAACGTTGACTCCTATTGGGATGCGTGAAACTTGATTCCAATAAGGTGGGGAAAGGTCCCCTTTATCCTTGAATACCCCCGAAATTTGGTAAGTCACAATGTTGATGGGTTGCTATGCCCGATGAACCAACAACTTTTACACTTGCCGCAGGCTATTTCGTGTGACTATCCGCAAAAACCGCTATCAATGGACACTGGCAAGCGCGCTACTGTGCGCACTGGGCTTCGCCTTGCTTGCTATTGCTGTCACAGACCTGCGTCGAATCAACCAATCGGTCAAAGACAGTTCACAAACGCAATTGCGCCTGTTGCACGACATTCTGAATGATGAACTGGTTGCAGTCATTCGATCATTTGATGCCGCATCCATTCAGATGGCCGATCAGATTTCTTCCGGATATCATGCGGAAATAGGCAAGCGGCTTGAGTTGATCAATAGCGCCTTGCCCGGCATAAAAACCGTATTGACACGCGACATTTCCGGCCAGGTGCTCGCGCAAACCGGCGAAGATCCGGAACTGATCAATACGCAATCCATTTTTATCCCCAAACCCCAACATGATCACAACACCAGACTGGTGTCCTTCTCCAAGCAATTCACTCCCAGTGGGGAATTGGTCCTGGTCCTCAACTATCAGGTGAAAGGTGCGGGCGGTGACGTGCTGGGTGTGCTGCAAGGCCGTATCGACCCAATGTATTTGCAGGAGAAGTTTCGGCACCTGAGGCTGAGCGACAACATGACAACAGGGCTGGCCTTTGAAGACGGTTCGATCCTGATCATTGAGCCAAAGTTCGCAGAGGCACTTGATGTGCGAATAACTGGATTGGGTAATTCCGCAACTCAAGTTACGCCAGAGATGTTTCCTGATCACGTTTTTGCCAGCGAAGTATTAAGTGTTCCGGCAGACCTGGACATTCTGATCCCCCTTCATCTGGTGACTTGGGCAGATGCAGGCCCCCTGAAAGCGCAGTGGCAGGACGACACCATGGGTATGCTGACCGCCTATCTGGCCTTTTGCGCGCTGACCTTCCTCATGGTAAGTGCAAATGCAAACCACCAGGCCAAACAGCTGGAAGCAAAACAGAAAGCGCTGGAAGAAAAACAATTCGATGACGAACGCTTTCAGTTGGCCACTGAAAGTGCGGGTATTGGCGTTTGGGAATACCACATCAAAGACAAGACGCTTCGCTGGGACAAAGCCATGCGCACAATTTACGGCGTGGGCAACGAACAGGAATTGATCACCTTCAAGGAGTGGCTTACGCACCTCCTGCCTGAAGATGTGGACAAGCTGAAAAATGTATTGATCGATGCATCGAACAATACAAACGCTGTGGAATTCAATTTCAGCATTCGTCGCGCAAGCGATGGTCGCGTTCGCCATTTACAGGCTAGAGCCAAAACACACCGGGACATAGAGGGGGTGCCCGATCGGCTGATTGGCGTGAATGTGGACATCACAGTTCAACGTGAATTTGAAAATGCCCTGCGAGACGCTGAAGAACGTTTTCGAACCTCTTTTGAATGGGCCGCGATTGGTATGGCCATGCTGAACTGCAATGGCAAGTTTCTCCAAGTCAACAGGGCCTTGTCAGACATTCTGGGATACAGCGAGTCCGAACTGCTGGGTTTCAGCTTTGACGCCATCACCCACCCGCAAGACACCCGACAGCACACTCACCTCGTTCGAGATGTATTGAAAGGCCGGCGTCACAATTACCAACTGGAGAAACGATACATTCACAAGGACGGTCACGTGGTGTGGGCGTACCTGTCGGTGTCTGCGGTGAGAAACGACAAGAACCGCGTCATTTATTTCATCTCGCAGATCCAGGACATCACCGAGCGCAAGCGCAATGAGGCAACCCTGATAGAACGGGAACATTTTCTGCGCACTCTGTCGGAATGCCTGCCCGGATTGGTATCCTATTGGAGTACCGACCTGCGCTGCCATTTTGCGAACAAGAATCATGAAAAGTGGTCCAGCGTACCGGCGGATAAAATGCGTGGCCAGCACATGCGCAAAGTGTTGGGAGAGGAGTTGTTTCTGCACGATCACCACTATGTGCTGGGTGTTTTGAAAGGCGAGAAACAGCGGTTCGAGCGCAGAAAGCCGCTGTTGAGTGGCGGTTATGCCGACATGCTGGTGCACTTGATTCCCGACGTTCTGTACGGAAAGGTGGAAGGATTTTTCTCGATCTCGACCAACATCACGGATTTCAAGGCCCAGCAACGTGAGCTGGAACGGATCAACCAGGCTCTGACCGACAGAACAGCCCAGGCCGAGGCGGCAAGCAAAGCCAAAGGTGCGTTTTTGGCCAATATGAGCCATGAAATTCGCACTCCAATGAACGCCATCATGGGCTTGCTTCAATTGCTCGAAGATACGGATTTACAGGCCAGGCAACGGGATTATCTGAGCAAGATCGGCTCGGCTGCTGACGTGCTGTTGAACGTTCTGAATGACATTCTGGACATTTCCAGGGTGGAGGCAAACAAGCTGGAACTGAGCACCAGCCGATTCCTGTTGGACCAGGTCTTGAGCAAAGCCACTGACCTTTTCGCCTACCGGGCTGAAGAAAAAGCGATTCAACTGTACTGCACAAAAGACGCCAACTGCCCGGTCAGCATGAAAGGTGACCGACTGCGGTTGGCACAAATTCTGAACAACCTGTTGTCAAACGCCCTGAAGTTTACAGACAAGGGGCGCATTCACTTGCAGGTTCAAAGTGTCAAACACGGCAAGCAACTGCAGTTCAGCGTAAAAGACACTGGCATCGGTATGAGCGAGGAGCAATGTGCAGAATTGTTCAAACCGTTTAGCCAGGTGGACGACAGTTCATCGCGCCGTTACGGTGGTGCAGGCCTTGGCTTGTCCATCTGCAAAAACCTGGTGGAACTGATGGGTGGCTCGATCTGGGTTGAAAGCATGGTGGGCATGGGTACCACCTTTCACTTCACCGTGGATTGCATTGAACCGGACTTCCAGGTGCGCCCCGAAGACCAACAAGCCCTGAAACTGTTAACCCAGCCAGCAACGGTTCAAAACGGACCGGAAACACCCCCGATGCTGAACAGGCATGTGCTCGTAGCCGATGACCACAAGCTGAACCGCATGGTAGCCTCGGAGATGCTGAAAAAATGGGGTGCCCGTGTGACCCTTGCGGAGAATGGCAAGGAGGCCGTACAAGCCTGCCTGGCGGAAAAATTCGACATCGTGTTGATGGACCTTCAAATGCCCGAAATGGACGGCTATGAGGCCACAGCCCAGATATTGAAGCAGTTGGGTAATGAGGCGCCTCCCATTGTGGCGGTCACTGCTTCAGCAAGTGAACAGGACAGGCTGGAAATCCTGAATGCCGGCATGTGCGAACACGTGATCAAACCATTCAAGAAAGAGACGCTGATCCGGATTTTGCTGGATATCAAGGGGCATCCTGCCTGACAGATTCTGAAGTTTTATTCCTGATCGAGACTTTTGAATTGCTGTGCAAATCTTAACGAAACTTAAGGGCTTGTTCTTTGTCTATCAGACGGGCACGAGCAATATGCACTTGCTATCATTAAAAAAACGAAAAGGATTGCCCCTCTATGCCACATGACGTTTCCCTGATTGCCACACTTGCCTTTGGATTTGGCTTGGCATTGATTTTCGGTTTCATCGCTGAAAAGTTGAAAGCACCCGCACTGCTGGGCTATCTGGTTGCCGGCTTCCTGATTGGTCCGGCCACGCCCGGTTTTGTCGCCGACCCGGCACTGACCAACCAACTCGCAGAAGTGGGTGTCATGCTGCTGATGTTCGGCGTGGGCATGCACTTTTCCTTGAACGACCTGCTGGCCGTGAAAAAAATTGCGGTGCCTGGCGCAATTGTACAAATGGGTGCGGCCACCTTGCTGGGCATGGGTGTAGCGCATTTTTGGGGCTGGCCAATTGGCCAAAGCCTGGTTTTTGGCCTGGCCTTGTCCGTAGCCAGTACAGTGGTATTGCTCAAGGCACTTGAAGCACGTGGCATGTTGACCAGCGCCAATGGACAAATTGCAGTTGGCTGGCTGGTTGTCGAAGACTTGGCGATGGTGCTTATTCTGGTGCTGTTGCCCCCGTTGGCTGGTATTTTGAAGGGCGGAACCCTTGACCCTGAAACCAACCTGGTTTTCGACATTGGTTTGACCTTGGTGAAAGTTGCCCTGTTTGTGGGCTTGATGCTGGTGGTGGGCAAACGGGTGATTCCCTGGATGCTTTGGCACATTGCCAAAACCGGTTCTCGTGAATTGTTTACCTTGTCGGTAATTGCACTGGCAATCAGCCTGGCATTTGTGGCGGCTGGCCTGTTTGATGTGTCTTTCGCGCTGGGTGCGTTTTTCGCAGGCATGGTCATGCGGGAATCGGAGTTGAGCCACCGGGCTGCGGAGGAATCCCTACCTCTGCGTGATGCCTTTGCGGTGTTGTTTTTCGTGTCGGTAGGCATGTTGTTTCAGTTCGACGTCATTGTTGAACACCCGCTGCGCGTGCTGGCTGTTGTGGCCATTATTGTGGTTGGCAAATCGCTGGCCGCAGGGGCGCTGGTGTTGCTGTTCAAATACCCCTTGAAAAGTGCACTCATCATTGCGGCGAGTCTGGCGCAAATCGGTGAATTTTCATTCATCCTGATTGGGCTCGGGCTTTACCTGGAACTGGTCACTCTGGAAGTTCAAAGCCTGGTGGTGTCAGGTGCAATCCTGTCGATCGCCCTGAACCCGGTGGTGTTTTCGATGGTACCCAAACTGAATGATCTGATGGTTGCCAAATTCCAATGGGTACGCAACCTGAATGCGAGAAGTCACACCATGGAAGAACTACCCCAGCAAACCGATGGGCGCTTTCTGGGCGGGCATGTAGTACTGGTGGGGCATACCGAGTTGAGCAAGCGCATTGCGCAGTCACTGAAAAGCCGCGACGTGGCGCATGTGATTGTCGATACCAGCCGGGAGGTGGTGGCCAAGCTTCGTAAAAACGAGATTGCAGCAGTTTCTGGCGAATACGCAGACCCGGTTACCTTGGTTCAAGCCCACACCTCGAATGCGGATTGTCTGGTGATCGCAACCGGGGACACCCCGGGCCTTGCTCAAATGATCGAGAATGCAAAAATGCTGAACCCCGCAATCCGGATTTTTGTTCAAGCTTATTCGAAAGAAGAAAAACAGTTGCTGGATGCAATCTCGGATGTACACGTGTATCGGTGGGAAGACACTTTGAGCGATGTCATGGTGCATGACATTTTGAAGAGCCACAAATAAAAAAGCCCGGCAAGTTTCTTACCGGGCTTCAGCACTCGCTGTTGGGCCTTTTGTAAAGGCCCAGCAAGGGGAAAAATACTCTGATTTGGAATTATTGAGCTTGTCTCCTCTCCCCCTCCGTCGGTCAACCTATCCACCCCTCCTGGGGTGGGAGACTGCCAAGATTGCCGACAAATTCAGTTCAACCAGCAGATCAGTGGAACTGCTCTTCTTCTGTAGAGCCTGTCAAGGCTGTTACTGAAGAGGCACCACCCTGGATCACAGTTGTTACGTCATCGAAGTAACCTGCACCAACTTCCTGCTGATGTGATACGAAAGTATAACCTTGTTCGCGTGCTGCGAACTCGGGTTCTTGCACCATATTTACATAATGCTTCATGCCTTCGCCTTGCGCGTACGCATTGGCGAACTTGAATGTGTTGTACCAGTTGACGTGGATACCGGCCAATGTGATGAACTGGTACTTGTAACCCAATGCGGACAGGTCTTCCTGGAAGGAAGCGATCTGGCTGTCGTTCAGGTTTTTCTTCCAGTTGAAAGAAGGTGAGCAGTTGTAGCTCAACAGCTTGCCTGGGTTCTTTTCCAGAACGGCTTGCGCGAATTCACGAGCAAAACCGATGTCTGGTGTACCAGTTTCACACCATACCAAGTCAGCGTAGGGAGCGTAGGCGATACCACGGGAAATCGCCTGTTCCAGACCGTTCTTGACGCGGTAGAAACCTTCAGGAGTGCGCTCGCCGGTCAGGAAAGGCTTGTCGTTTGCGTCGAAGTCGGAAGTCAACAGGTTTGCAGCTTCTGCGTCGGTACGGGCCAACACGATTGAAGGAACGCCCATCACGTCAGCGGCCAAACGTGCAGAAATCAGCTTTTGAATCGCTTCAGCAGTTGGAACCAACACCTTGCCACCCATGTGACCACACTTCTTTACAGCGGCCAATTGGTCTTCGAAGTGAACACCAGCTGCACCAGCGGCGATCATGTTCTTCATCAGTTCGTAGGCGTTCAGAACACCACC
>JAIXTE010000046.1 GCA_027484315.1 Burkholderiales bacterium
GCCAAGCGACTGGGTGTGAAGGTGTTTGGCGGCCAGGCAATCAATGCCGGCGGCATCATCATTCGCCAACGCGGCACACGTTTTCATGCTGGCGACAACGTCGGCATGGGCAAAGATCACACATTGTTCGCACTGACTGACGGTCAGGTGCAGTTCTCAGTAAAAGGTGCATTGCGCCGCAAAACTGTGAGCGTGGTCAACGAGGGTTAATTCCCTTCGTTTGCACCGCACACCGTGCTTGGTCCGATAGCCCTGCATTGCAGGGCTATTTTTGTTTTTGGGCAGGCACATTCATTTTTAAAGTAGACAGGGTTAGACATGAAATTCATCGACGAAGCAACAATCGAAGTGTTTGCGGGCAATGGTGGCAATGGCTCGGGCAGTTTTCGTCGTGAGAAATTCATTCCAAAAGGTGGCCCGGACGGTGGCGACGGCGGCAAGGGCGGCAGTGTGTTCGCCGAGGCTGATCGCAATCTGAACACCTTGATCGACTACCGCTTTTCCAAACAGCACCGCGCCAAGAGCGGTGAAAACGGCCGTGGCTGCGACTGCTATGGTGCGGCTGGCCCCGATGTCATTCTGAAAATGCCGGTAGGCACCACCATTGTGAATGCTGAAACAGGCTTGGTGATTGCCGATTTGACCGAACATGGCCAACGAGTGCTGATTGCCAAGGGCGGCGATGGCGGCTTGGGCAACATCCATTTCAAGAGCAGCGTAAACCGCGCACCCCGACAATTCACAAGGGGTAAAGAAGGCGACTCTGCCAAGTACAAGCTGGAATTGAAGGTACTGGCCGACGTCGGTTTGCTGGGTATGCCCAATGCGGGCAAGTCCACCCTGATCGCGGCTGTGTCCAACGCCCGCCCGAAAATTGCAGATTACCCCTTCACAACCCTGCACCCCAACCTGGGTGTGGTGCGAATTGGGTATGCCCAAAGCTTTGTAATTGCCGATGTACCTGGGCTGATTGAAGGTGCCGCAGAAGGTGCCGGCCTTGGCCATCAGTTCTTGAAACACCTGAGCCGTACCCGCGTGTTGCTGCACCTGGTGGACCTGGCTCCGTTTGATGAAAACGTGGACCCAGTACATGAAGCAGCCGCAATTGTGGAAGAACTGCGCAAATATGACGAAGACCTGTGGGCCAAGCCCCGCTGGTTGGTATTGAATAAAATTGACATGATTGCCGAAGAAGACAGAAAAGCAAAAATCGACGATTTTGTCAGCCGCTATCGTGAAAAAACAGGTTGGCAGGGCCACGTTCATCCCATCTCCAGCCTGACAGGCGAGAATACAGCCAACCTGATGCGCTCGGTTTACGAAAACCTGGTGCAGCAAATGCAGGTGGAGTTTCCGCCTGAACCCGATGCCCGCTTCCGCGAAAGCACCGGTACACTCATCAATCCCCAACAAACTGGCGACGATCAGGAGTAATTTCCGTGGCAGAGAAGTCTCTGGCAAATCAGCGTGTAGTGGTCAAGGTAGGCAGCTCCCTCGTCACCAAAGGTGGCCAGGGCGTGGACATGGAATCCATCCGGGCTTGGGCGGCGCAAATTGCCCAATTGACCAGCCAGGGTTGCGAGGTGGTTTTGGTGTCCTCTGGCGCAATTGCCGAGGGCATGAAACGCTTGAAATGGGCCAAACGCCCCAAGGAAATTCACGAGCTGCAAGCCGCGGCTGCCGTGGGCCAGATGGGCCTGGTGCACGCCTATGAAATCGGCTTTGCCGAACACGGCCTGGTGTGTGCGCAAGTTTTGCTGACCCATGCCGACTTGGCCGACCGCGAGCGTTACTTGAACGCGCGTTCCACTCTGTATTCCTTGCTGGGCCACAAAGTGGTGCCCATCATCAATGAAAATGACACGGTCGTGACCGACGAAATTCGCTTTGGTGACAACGACACCTTGGGCGCACTGGTCACCAATCTGGTCGAAGCCGACACCCTGGTGATATTGACTGACCAGGTGGGGCTATACGATTCTGACCCCCGTAAAAATCCGGACGCCAAATTCATTCATGAAGAAACAGCGGGTAACCCCATTCTTGAAAAAATGGCAGGTGGTGCAGGAAGTAGTGTGGGCACAGGCGGCATGATCACCAAAATTCTGGCCGCCAAGCGAGCCGCCCGCAGTGGTGCTGCAACTGTGATTGCCAGCGGTCATGAGCCCAATGTGTTGGTGCGCCTGATAAATGGTGAATCAGTGGGTACTTACCTCAAAGCGCCCTTGGGCCGTTTGGCCGCGCGCAAGCAGTGGATGGCAGACCACCTGAAGCTGAAAGGTTCATTGGTGCTTGATGCTGGTGCCGCCGAGGCCTTGCGCAAAAAGAAGGGCAGCCTCTTGCCCATTGGCGTGACCGGTTGCCAGGGCAACTTTCAGCGCGGTGACGTGGTGGCGTGTCTGAGCCCGGAAGGTGACGAGGTAGCGCGCGGGCTTGTCAATTACTCCGCCGTTGAGATCAAAAAAATTGCCAGGCAACCCACCAGCGCGATAGAGTCCATCCTGGGTTATCTGGATGAACCCGAATTGATCCACCGTGACAACATGGTGGTGTTGGCCTGATCAAACATGGAGTGTGCGGATGGAACTGTCAATGTGGAAAAGCAGCGGGCAGTTTTTTGACTGGAAAGGCCATTCCATTTTTGTGCAGGACACCGCAGCAACCAACAAGCCAGTGCTGTTGCTGATTCACGGCTTTCCAACCTCCAGCTACGATTTTCACCTGTTGTGGCCTGAACTGGCCGAAACCCACCGCTTGATCGCATTTGACATGTTGGGCTACGGCTACTCAGCCAAGCCCGCCAACTGGGACTATTCCATTTTTCAACAGGCTGACATTGCCGAAGCATTGTTGCAATCCAAAGGCATTCAAACCTGTCAGGTGTTGACACACGACGTGGGCGATACCGTGGGCCAGGAACTGATTGCTCGCAGCGTTGAGGGCAAACTGGGCTTCACAGCCGAGAAAGTGATATTGCTCAACGGCGGCTTGTTTCCCGAAACCCACCGAGCCATTCTGGTTCAAAAATTGATGCTCAGCCCCTTGGGCTTTGTGTTCACCCGCTTGATGAAAAAAGCGAAACTTCGTGCCAGCCTTCGCAGCGTATGCTCCCCATCCTTGCGGGAAGAGGATATTGATGCGGCATGGGTTTTGATGGCTCACAACCAGGGCAACCTGCGCATGCACAAGCTGATTCAATACATGCGTGAGCGGCGTGAAAATCGCGACCGCTGGGTGGGGGCGCTTCAGAATGCCCGCATGCCCCTGGTGCTGATTGACGGGGTTGAAGATCCCATTTCAGGCGAGCACATGGTGCAGCGCTTTGAAGAACTGGTACCAGGGCACACGGTCGTGCGGCTTGCAGGTTTGGGGCATTACCCACATCTGGAAGATGCGCCTAAGGTACTGTCAGTGTTGAGGCCTTTGCTGACCTAGCCAGCCTTGTCCTGATTAACTCAATATAGCGGTTTTTGCACAGAACCCATCCTCTTGTTACCCTCCTCGGTCTTTAATTGGTGGGGGTGTTCAATGTCATTTGAAGTGGATTATTCGTTTCTTTCCAAGCTTGAAGGCGGTTGTAGAACCGGGGGTTACATTCCGGATCTTGAAAGAAGCAAAAGCGGAGTAACTGTAGCAACAGGATTTGATCTGGGAGCCCGCAACGAAGAGGATTTGCGGCAAATCGGGATTAGAGGCCCTCTCTTCAAGAAATTGAAACCCTATTTGGGGCTGAAAAAGCATGAAGCATCCAAAATGCTCGCGAAAACCCCACTGACCATATCCACCACGGAATGTATGCAGATAGATCAGATGGTAAAAAGCCACTACCTTATTCAACTAGCCAAGCGTTATAACAGTTCAATTTCGGGCAACGCCAAGAAATTTGAAGATTTAAAACCCGAGTTTCAAACGGTGATTACATCGGTCTCCTTCCAGCATGGGTGGGAACTGGCTCGCTCCGCGCCAAAGTTCTGGGCTGCAGCGATTGCGCAGGAATGGGCGTTGGTGGTCAAAATCCTTCGCAATTTTGAGGATCAATACCCTACACGACGAAACAAGGAAGCAGATCTGATGGAGCAAGCGCTTTGAGATTTCTCTTGGTTTTTATATGCCTTGTTGTATCGGCTTGTTATCCCTTTAAAAGTCCGCAGAGCACTTATTTTTGGCTGGATCAGGCCATTGTGGAGAAAGTACGGAATGGGCCTTCAGAATTGATTAGTACCCGTCCACAGTTGGAATTTGATAATGGCGTTTCTGTGCACAATTGTGAGCAATATCTCGAACAGGGCGTCGGGTTGCTGGAAACTTCGCCCAATTTCACAGCTCGGTCGCACTATTTGATTTGCGATGCCCTGAAACTGTCAAAAAAATGGCCGGTTGACAATAATAATGCCCCATTTGATTCTGCTCTGTCTCTCTGCTCGGCTTTGGACCTGGGTAGCTTTCGTCATTCTCTACGTCCTCGTCTTCAGGAAGATACTGCCACGCTGGCTCAACTATTCGGCTCAGAAGCCATAGCGGATGGAAACACCTGCACTTTCGAAGGCGAAGGGCGAAACTTCGTATTGAATGCTGTTTTGTTGGTGAATGAACCTGCTCAGCCAAAAAAATTGTGGGTGTGGGTCACCGATGAAATACTGGATGCGACTTACCGAACCTACACGCCGATCTGGTTTCATTTTGACGCTGCACAAAGCATGTGGGTTGCAAAGGAATAAAAAAACGCGAACCTTGCGGCTCGCGTTTTTTATGTCGACTCAGGTTTTTCTTGGGTTTCATCGGCCCTGTCAGCTGGCTCCCAGTGGTCACCCTTTGGCAGTCGCCGAGGGTCATTTCTGGAATACAGCAATTTGGCCAACTCTCCCAATGCTTGTTTATACACTTCCCGTTTGAAATCAATTACATTTTCAAGTGGAACCCAATACTCGTTCCAACGCCAGGCATCAAATTCAGGATGCTCCGTTGCCCGCAGGCTGATGTCACAATCCCGTCCAACCAATTTCAGCAAAAACCAGATTTGCTTCTGGCCCTTGTAGCTTCCCCGCCATTCCCGTCGAATCCAGTGGTCGGGCACGGTGTACCGCAGCCAATTTCTGGTTCTTCCAATAATTTCAACATGTTCTGGCAACAAGCCAACTTCTTCGTGTAATTCCCGGTACATGGCTTGTTCTGGCGATTCACCATGTTTAATTCCGCCCTGCGGAAACTGCCAGGAATGTTCACGAATTCGCTTACCCCAAAAGACTTGCTTTCGGGAATTGGTCAAAATAATGCCGACGTTGGGACGGTAGCCTTCTTTATCAAGCATACGCGCCCCGCAGATTTCTTTACAATTTAGAGTCATTATAAGCACCAGCCTGCTTTTGTACACCTAGGGTATCCGCGTTGCTGGCGGATAAAAGTACAATCGCAGTCCTAACCAATTCATTACTCAAGAGTTTTTCTCCAATGCGCGCCACCCAGTTTTTTTTGAATACCCTGAAAGAAGCACCAGCAGATGCGGAAATCGTGAGCCATCAGCTCATGTTGCGCGCTGGCATGATCAAGCGTTTGGCCGGTGGCATTTACACCTACATGCCAGTGGGTTTGCGTTCAATCCGCAAAGTGGAAAATATTGTGCGTGAAGAAATGAACCGGGCTGGCGCCCTGGAATTGCTGATGCCCGCGGTTCAGCCCGCTGAGCTTTGGCAGGAAAGCGGTCGCTGGGAAAAGTACGGTCCCGAACTGCTGCGCTTGAAAGACCGCCACGACCGTGAATTCGTGATCGGCCCCACGCATGAAGAAGTGATAACCGATGTGGTTCGTAAGGAGGTGAAAAGCTATCGCCAGTTGCCCCTGAACCTGTATCAGATCCAGACCAAGTTTCGTGATGAAATCCGGCCCCGATTCGGCGTGATGCGCGGCCGCGAGTTCGTGATGAAAGATGCTTATTCATTTGACCGTACGCAAGAAGCAGCCTTGAAAACCTACGACGTCATGTACGACGCGTATCGCCGCATATTTACCCGCCTTGGCCTGAACTTCCGGGCCGTGAATGCCGACACCGGGTCGATCGGTGGCAATCGCAGCCACGAGTTCCATGTCATCGCCGACACGGGTGAAGACGCCATCGCCTACTGCCCAACCTCCGATTACGCTGCCAACGTTGAACTGGCCGAGGCCCTGTGCACAGCCCAACGTCCAGCGGCCGGCAAAGCCATGGAGAAGGTTCATACCCCCGGCAATTCCACCTGCGAGGCCGTGGCTGCACAGCTTGGTTTGCCCTTGGTTTCCACTGTGAAAAGCGTGGTGTTTGCCAATGAGTGGCAAGAGCAGGGGCAGGACAAAAATGAAACCAAGGCCGTCAAGAAGGTACAAATTGTATTGGCACTGGTGCGTGGCGACCACGAGGTCAATGACATCAAGCTGGGTAAGCTGGCTGGTGTTCAGGAACTGCGATTGGCCACGGAAGCTGAAATAGTGGCTGTCTTTGGCACCAAGCCCGGCTATCTGGGTCCAGTTGGTGTGGGCGCCGATGTGCGCGTGGTGGCCGACCACAGCGTAGCCGCCATGGGTGATTTTGTGTGCGGCGCCAACAGCGCAGACTACCATTACTCCGGTGTGAACTGGGGCCGCGATCTGCCCGAGCCTGAAACGGCTGACATTCGCAACGTGGTCGAGGGCGATGCTTCTCCCGATGGCAAAGGCGTGTTGGCCATGTGCCGCGGTATTGAAGTTGGCCATGTCTTTTACCTGGGCACGAAGTATTCAGAAGCCTTGCAGGCCAAGTTTCTGGAAGAAAACGGCAAGCCCGCTGTGATCGAAATGGGTTGTTATGGCATTGGCGTGACCCGAATTCTTGGGGCTGCCATTGAACAGAACTTTGATGACCGCGGTATTGTGTGGCCTCTCAGCATTGCGCCTTTTGAAGTGGTGTTGTGCCCAATTGGTTACAAGAAAAGCGAGGAAGTGAAACTTCATGCGGACAAGCTTTACCAGCAATTAAAAGATGCGGGTGTGGATGTGATGCTTGATGACCGCGATGAACGGCCCGGTGTCATGTTTGCCGATTGGGAGTTGATTGGCGTGCCGCTGCGGGTTACCTTGGGTGACCGTGGCCTGAAAGAGGGCAAAGTGGAATTTCAGTCTCGCGACGGCAAGGTTGAAAAACGCGATGTTGAAGTTGGGGAAATTTTTGGGCAGTTGCGTGTTGAGCTTGCAAACAGGCAAATCAGTTTGTAAATCATTGGCCCGGTTGGCAAAGGGTGCCTGCCGGGTTGGTGTGTGTCTGATTGGTTTTGCTGTTGCCTGGCCCGTTGCGGCCAGTCAGCAGTACGAGCCCATGGCCGATCACGTTCGGCTTGCTCTTCGCAGTGCCTTGAATGCGCCAGGTGCACCTCGCCCGATTTTTGAATCGGTGGGTCACCGAATTCACTGGATGTCTGAAATGTCGCGCCGCTTGGCGCGTCGGGTGCCCGATTTCTCTGAGCGCAACGAATTAATCAAGACTATTCGTTATGAAGCCCAGCGTGTCGGAATTGAGCCTCAAATCATTTTTGCCTTGATCGAAGTCGAAAGCAATTTTCGAGCAGATGCCGTCAGCTCTGCGGGTGCAATCGGGCTGATGCAGGTCGTGCCGTTCTGGACCGATGTGTTGTCCAAGGGCAGTTCCCGAGAGCTTTATGAACCGCGGTTGAACATTCGGTATGGTTGCCTGATTTTAAGGCATTACCTGGATATTGAAAAAGGCAACCTTGACCGAGCGCTTGGCCGGTATAACGGAAGTCTCGGGAAAATGACTTACCCGAACCTGGTGTACGACCGGTTAGGTCGCAATTGGGAATACCGCTACGTCGAGCCGGCGCGAACTGCACCGCGAACTGCGTTAAACGACGCTGAAGTGAAGCGCTGATTTTTGCCCAGCTTCCCATGAATAGGCTGCTAACTGGCCTCCCCACCGTGCCTTGCCCGATTCGCATGTGTTGACAGACTTCCCGTTTGGCCTTCCCAGCGTCCCTTGCTTGATTCCGCAAAGAAAACTGCTGATCCCTTTTTGAACCCATCCACTGCTCACAAAGCCTCGGCAAAAAAGATGGCCGAGGCTCTGTGGTGCCCTGCGGGCACACGCAGCTGTCTGGTCAAAAAGAGGCAGTTTTCCTGAATATGCGGAATAAGCAAGTGCACTGCCGGGAAGGCTTACCGGCAGCCTGTTCGTGCGGCTGCTGATTTGGTATCGCGCAGGTTGTGGCATTCATCGGCGCAGGCTTTTCAACCTCTGTGGTCAAGCGCTTCGTCACAGTCAAGTTCTCCGTCGCAGCCTGAGGCACCGCAAGTGCAACCTGTCACTGTTCTTGTCCACTCGTGCGCGAACAATCACCGTCGGGTTTCAACCCGATCGGCAGCGGTGTTCCAATTGCTCCGCCATTCAAGAAAACCTGCCCGTTTGAATTCACATGTCACGTTCGGCTGTAGGCCGACACCGAGTCTCGGCCATATTTTTTGCCGAGCTCGGTGAGTCAATGTGAATTTCAAAAAGGGATCAACAGGTTTTCAGGCGGACAATTGAAACCCGCGCCGAGAGGGTAGAAAACTGCGGCGGTCGATTGAAACCCGCGCCGAGAGGGGATGTAAACAACAGGCGGGTTGGTGCTCAGCGTCACATACCCGGAAATCCGCCCCCAGGTGGCATGCCACCACCGGGAAAGCCTTTGCCGCCAGCGCCACCCATTTTCTTCATCAACTTGGCCAGGCCGCCTTTCTGCATGCTTTTCATCATGTCGCGCATTTGCTCAAACTGTTTCAGCAGGCGGTTCACTTCCTGAACCTGCACGCCAGCACCCGCGGCAATACGGCGCTTTCGTGATGCTTTCAACAAATCAGGTTTGGTGCGTTCTTCAATGGTCATTGAAAAAATAATGGCCTCGGTGCGTTTCATCTGTTTTTCTGCGGCGGTGGCATCCACTTCGCCCGCATTTTTCATCAGCTGGCTGGGCAGCTTGTCCATCAGGCCTTGCAGGCCACCCATGTTGCGCATCTGGCTGATTTGCGAAAGAAAGTCGTTCAGGTCGAACGCCTTGCCACTTTTCAGCTTCTTGGCCAGTTTCTCGGCTTCCTGCTGGTCAATGCCCTTCTTGGCTTCTTCCACCAGTGAAACAATGTCGCCCATGCCCAGAATTCGGCCGGCCACGCGGTCGGGGTGGAATTTCTCGAAACCGGTCAGCTTTTCGCCCACACCCATGAACTTGATGGGCTTGCCTGTGATTTGGCGCACGGAAAGGGCGGCACCCCCGCGTGCATCGCCGTCCATCTTGGTCAACACCACGCCAGTCAGCGGCAAGGCTTCATTGAAGGCCTTGGCGGTGTTGGCCGCGTCCTGACCCAACATGGCGTCGATCACGAACAGGGTTTCGGTGGGATTCACCGCTGCATGCAAAGCCTTGATTTCATTCATCATGGCTTCGTCAATGCCCAAGCGGCCTGCCGTGTCAAGAATCAGCACGTCAAAAAACTGGCGCTTGGCGTGGTTCAGTGCAGCCAGTGCAATGTCCACTGGCTTCTGGCTAATGTCGGAAGGGAAGAATTCCGCCCCCGCTTGAGCGCTTACCGTTTTCAACTGCTCAATCGCGGCAGGGCGATACACGTCGGCTGACACGGTCAGCACTTTTTTCTTCAGATTGTCTTTCAGGTACTTGGCCAGTTTGCCGGTAGTGGTGGTTTTACCCGCACCTTGCAAACCCGCCATCAAAATGACCACCGGGGGTTGGGCCGCCAGGTTGATCTCTTCTGTTTTCTCGCCAATCAGCTTGATCAACTGCTTGTGAACAATGCCCACCAAGGCTTGGCCGGGGGTCAGGCTGTTCAGTACTTCCTCGCCCAAGGCCTGCTCTTTCACCTGGTTGATGAATTCCTTGACCACGGGCAGGGCCACGTCGGCTTCCAGCAGTGCGAGGCGAACTTCCCGCAGCATCTCTTGCGTGTTGGCCTCGGTAATGCGGGCTTCGCCTTTGATATTTTTGACGACGCGCGTTAGGCGATCTGAGAGGTTTTCAAACATCGTGTGGTGCCCCTGACTCGAGCTTTGAATCGAGTAAACTGATTGCTATGAACAACACATTATTGTACGCGCTTGCAGTGCCCCTGCTGTCCGCCTCGGGTGGATTGGCGGCGCTGAACGTTTTAGGCAAATGGACAGCCCCGGAAGGGCTGAACCGTGCGCTGGTGGCCGTGGCTTTGCTGGTGTCGGGTTATTTGTTGGGTACCTTGCTGTTTCAAACCGACGGCATGCACTTTGGATTTGTCATCGGCTTGATGTGCGTGGCCTGGCTGGCCTCACTGGTGGCATTTGTTGAAAGTTTCTTCAACAGGGTGCCCCTGCTCGAACTGATGGTGTTTCCTTTGTGTGCCTTGGTGTTTTTGCTCCCACTGGGCATGGGACAAGACGATGCCATTCGCATGGCGGGCGATCATCTTTTTCAGCTGCACCTGCTGATTGCGCTGGCCGCGTACAGCCTGTTGGGCATTGCCGCTGCGCATGCCATTGTCATGGCCTATCAGGAAAAAGCACTTCATCAAGGGGTGGCCACCAACCGCGAAAACCGCATGTTGCGGGAACGCTTGCTCGACCAGTTGCCGTCGCTGCTGACCATGGAATCGATTCTGTTCCGCCAACTGTGGGCTGGCTTTGTTCTGTTGTCCCTGACCCTGATCACCGGTTTCCTGTTTTCGGAAGCCTGGCGGGGCACCAGCGGAACCTTCGATCACAAAACACTGTTTGCTGTCATTTCCTGGTGTTCCTTTGCAATGTTGCTGGGTGGGCGCGTGGTGTTAGGCTGGCGTGGCAAAGTGGCTTTGCGCTGGTGTTTGGGCAGTTATGCGGTGTTGGTGTTGGCCTATTTTGGTACCCAGTTTGTGCTGGAATTCATTTTGAAAAGGGCGGCTTGATGGGTCGTATTCTGTTTTTTCTGGGCCTGGCTTTGGTCGCCTGGGTGTTGTTCAAAAGCTGGCAGCGCAAACAATTGGGTGAAAAACCGGGTGTAGGGGCTCAACAAAAGGGTAATCTTGGCCGTAAAACACAGGAAGAGATCATGCCTTGTCAGCACTGCGGTGCATACAGCCCGATGTCGGAAGGCGTGATGATGCAGGGCCGGTTTTATTGCGGCATGGAACACGCCAAGGCCGCTGGTGAAAAGGTTCACTGAAAAGTGCATCAATAAGTGCATTAACACCCAGAAAAGGGACAAGTCATGTGGCTCGATGAAGGCTGGATTGAAGAAGACTGGGTACACCGAATGCAAAGCCCCAATCAGGACGCTCGGCCCATGGGCACCCGCATTGACACCCTGGTCATTCACTCCATCAGCCTGCCTGAGCGCGGGCGTGACGCCTCTGTGGTGTCAGACCTGTTTCTGAATCGGCTGGATTGCCATTCTCACCCAGCCTATTTTGAATTACTTGGCCTGCATGTTTCCTCGCATTTTCTGATCGACCGAGATGGATCGGTAACCCAGTTTGTGTCCTGCGAGAAGCGGGCCTGGCACGCGGGAATATCCGCAGCGATGGACCGCAGCAACTTCAATCACTTCTCAATTGGCGTGGAATTGTTGGGCGACGTGTACACCCCGTTTGAATTGGCCCAATACACCAGCCTGAAAAAGCTCACTCGAACTTTGCAGGCACGTTATCCACTGAAATATGCAATGGCGCACAGCGAGATTGCACCCACCCGAAAAACTGACCCCGGGCCTTTCTTTGACTGGAAAGGTTTACGCAAATCAAACACCTACGAACTTCAAATTGATGGCGCCTAAGGCGCCGTTTTTTTGTTGCACTGCAGTTATCCCAACTTTGTCCACAACTTGTCCACTGGGGATAACTCTGTGCACAAGATGGGGATAAGAAAGTGTTTGCCAAATCGGGGTGCGACCACTACAATTAGTTCTCAGCCACATACAAAACACAAGATATAGTGGTTGTCCGTTTTTCCCACAGCAAAAGAACCACCCTCAAAAAACCGCACATTCCAGGAGAAAGATGCATGCTAACCAGCCAGGAATCCACTGATTTGGCGACTAATTTGGCGAACAGCACGCCCACGTCCGCAGCCAGAACTGCCCCCGCAGCACCGGCAGCCGACAGTGTTTATGCAAACTACAAAATTATTCGCCGAAATGGTGCCGTGGTTGGTTTCGAGCCCAGCAAGATTGCCGTGGCCATGACAAAAGCATTTCTGGCCGTCAACGGTGGTCAAGGCGCTGCTTCTGCCCGCATTCGCGAACTGGTTGAGCAAATGACCGGTAGCGTGGTGAATGCACTGGTGCGTCGCCAGCCTTCCGGCGGTATTTTTCACATTGAAGACATCCAGGATCAGGTTGAACTGGCCCTGATGCGTTCCGGCGAAGCCGAAGTGGCCCGCGCCTACGTGTTGTACCGTGAGCGCCGCGCGCAGGAACGTGCAGCCAAGCAGGTTCAGCAGGCCGAGCAGCACGCTTTGAATGTAGTCGATGGCGACATGACCCGCCCGCTCGATGTGGACGCGTTGAAAGCGCTGATCGAAAGCGCCGCTGTGGGCCTGAATGAAATCGACGTGGCACACCTTCAGAAAGAAACCCTGAAGAACCTGTACGACGGCGTGAAAATCGATGAGGTGTTCAAGTCTGCAATTCTGGCCTCACGCGCCATGATCGAGAATGAGCCCAGCTACACACTGGTCACTTCCCGCTTGCTGCTGCACACGATCCGCCGCGAGATCGTTGGTCGCGAAATTGCGCAAGATGAAATGGCGCAGGTGTATCCCGAATATTTCCCACAGTTCATCAAGAAGGGCATTGCCGCTGGGCTACTGGACAACCGCCTGGCCCAGTTCGACATGAAAAAACTGGGCGCAGCCCTGAAATACGAACGCGACTTGCAGTTCGATTACCTCGGCCTGCAAACTCTGTACGACCGTTACTTCCTGCACGTGGAAGGCACCCGCATTGAAATGCCACAGGCGTTTTACATGCGCGTGGCCATGGGCCTGGCATTGAACGAAGTGGACCGCGAAGCCCGCGCCATTGAATTCTATGAAGTGTTGTCAACATTTGACTTCATGAGCTCCACGCCCACACTGTTCAACAGCGGCACCATTCGTTCGCAGTTGTCCTCCTGTTACCTCACCACCATTGGTGACGACTTGGACGACATCTATGAAGGCATCAAGGAAAACGCGCTGCTGAGCAAGTTCGCAGGTGGCTTGGGCAACGACTGGACACCCGTGCGCGCCTTGGGCAGCCACATCAAGGGCACCAACGGCAAGTCACAAGGCGTGGTGCCATTCCTGAAAGTTGTGAACGACACCGCAGTGGCCGTAAACCAGGGTGGCAAGCGCAAAGGCGCGGTATGCGCCTACCTGGAAACATGGCACCTGGACATTGAGGAATTCCTGGAGCTGCGCAAGAACACCGGTGACGACCGCCGCCGTACGCACGACATGAACACCGCGAACTGGATTCCTGACCTGTTCATGAAGCGCGTGATGGAAGGTGGCAACTGGACATTGTTCAGCCCGTCTGATGCGCCTGATCTGCACGACCTGTACGGCAAAGCCTTTGAGAAAGCCTATGTGGGCTACGAAGAAAAAGCTGCACGTGGCGATTTGAAACTGTTCAAGACCGTGGAAGCAGCCAAGCTGTGGAGAAAAATTCTCTCCATGCTGTTTGAAACCGGCCACCCCTGGATCACATTCAAAGACCCTTGCAACATTCGCAGCCCCCAGCAACACGTGGGCGTGGTGCACTCATCGAACCTGTGTACAGAAATTACACTGAACACCAACGAGAACGAAATTGCGGTGTGTAACCTGGGTTCCGTGAACCTGACGCACCACCTGAAGCCTGCCGACAATGGCGAGCTGGTGCTGGACCACGACAAGCTGCAGAAAACCATTGGCGTGGCCATGCGCATGCTCGACAACGTGATCGACATCAACTACTACGCAGTGGCCAAGGCACGCAATTCCAACCTGCGTCACCGCCCCGTGGGCATGGGGATGATGGGCTTCCAGGATGCGCTGCACATGATGCGCAAGCCTTATGCTTCTCGTGACGCGGTGGAATTCGCCGATGAAAGCATGGAAGCCATTTGCTACTACGCTTACGAAGCCTCAACAGAACTGGCTGCAGAGCGCGGTGCCTACAGCACCTTCAAGGGCTCACTGTGGGACAAGGGTATTTTGCCACTGGATTCATTGAAGCTTCTGGAAGAAGAGCGTGGCGGTTACGTGGAAGTGGACACCTCCAGCCGCATGAACTGGGACGGATTGCGCGCAAAGATCAAGCAGCACGGCATGCGCAACTCCAACTGCGTGGCCATTGCGCCTACAGCCACCATTTCAAACATTATTGGTGTGGCGGCTTCCATTGAGCCCACATTCCAGAACCTGTACGTGAAGTCGAACCTGAGCGGTGAATTCACCATCGTGAACGAACACTTGGTGCGCGACTTGAAGCGCCTGGGCATTTGGGACGAAGTGATGATTTCTGACCTGAAGTACTTCGATGGTTCTGTGATGAAGATCGACCGCATTCCGGAAGATTTGAAGCGCCTGTACGCCACAGCATTTGAAATGGACCCACGTTGGTTGGTTGAAGCGGCAGCCCGTCGCCAGAAGTGGATTGACCAGGGTCAGAGCCTGAACATCTACATGTCGGGTGTCAGCGGCAAGCGTTTGGACGACACCTACAAGCTGGCCTGGATCCGCGGTTTGAAAACCACGTACTACCTGCGCACCATTGGTGCCACGCACGCCGAAAAGTCGACTTTGTCGGGCGGTGAGCTGAATTCCGTGAATGCGGAAGGCGGTGCTTCTGCAGCCTTTACTTCGGCCCCGGCTACAGGCTTGGTGCCCAACCTGCCCGAACAGGAAGTGGAAGGCAAGGTTTGCACCATGCGCCCCGGCGATGCAGGGTTTGATGAATGCGAGGCGTGCCAGTAAGCAAGAAGAGGGTAAGCCCTTTCGGGGCTTGCCCAGCTGCACAAAAGTGCACATAATTAATCTGTTAATTTATACAGTGTATTGTTAAGGAGTAAGAAGATATGCTGGGTTGGGACGACGAATTTGACATTGCCATGGGCAAAACCGCAGCCGCTGCCAAGCCTGCTGCCCCATTGGCGCCAAGCATGAATTCCGTGGCTTCTGGCTTTGCTGCACCTGCAGCCAGCCAGGGCTTGTATCAGCAAGCTGCGCGCCCTGTTCAGCCTGCTGCTGCCAAGGAAGGTGCAACGGCCGGCCGCGTGAATGCTGCCGACAAGCGCGTGATCAACGGCACCACCGACGTGAACCAGTTGGTGCCTTTCAAGTACAAGTGGGCTTGGGAAAAGTACCTGAGCCAGTGCGCCAACCACTGGATGCCGCAAGAAATCAACATGGACCGCGACATCGCCTTGTGGAAAGACCCCAACGGGCTGACCGAAGACGAGCGCCGCATTGTGAAGCGCAACCTGGGCTTTTTTGTAACGGCTGATTCACTGGCTGCGAACAACATTGTGCTGGGCACGTACCGCCACATCACCGCGCCTGAATGCCGCCAGTTTTTGCTGCGCCAGGCTTTTGATGAAGCCATTCACACCCACGCGTACCAGTACATTGTGGAAAGCCTGGGCATTCCTGAAGCGGAAACATTCAACGCCTACAACGAAATTCAGTGCATTCGTGACAAAGACGAATTCCTGATTCCGTTCATCGACGTGTTGACCGACCCCGAGTTCAAAACCGGCACACTTGAAAGCGACCAAAAACTGCTGAAAAGCCTGATCGCCTTTGCGTGCATCATGGAAGGCATGTTCTTCTACGTGGGCTTTGTGCAAATTCTGGCGCTGGGCCGTCAAAACAAGATGATTGGCGCTGCCGAGCAGTTCCAGTACATTTTGCGCGACGAGTCAGCCCACTGCACATTCGGTATCGACCTGATCAACACCGTGAAGCTGGAAAACCCACACCTGTGGACTCCGGAATTCAAGGAAGAAATCAAGGTCATGTTCCGCAAGGCTGTTGAACTTGAACACGCTTACGCTGTGGACACCATGCCACGTGGCGTACTGGGTCTGAATTCAGCCCAGTTCATGGAATACATGAAATTCATCTGCAACCGCCGTTCCAACCAGATTGGCTTGGGCACCTTGTACGAAGGCGCAACCAACCCATTCCCATGGATGTCCGAAATGATGGACTTGAAGAAAGAAACCAACTTCTTCGAGCGCCGCGTGACAGAATATCAAACCGGTGGAGCGTTGAACTGGGAGTGATTTTCAACTTCCGGATTCATGACAAAAAGAGCAGCCTTCGGGCTGCTTTTTTGTTTTAAAAGTTTCTGTGAGCACGCCGGTTTGTCAGCAGAGGAAAGGGTAAAAATCGCCGTCTGGATTGAGAGGTAGCCACGCCTGTGATAGTTTTGAAACACTCACCACAAGGCACAGATGAACGCGTCGATTTTTTACACCCTGAAAGCCGAAGACTGCTTTGCACAGTATCAGGCCCTGAGCTTTGAGCAGGTACACCGGGACTGGCTTGACTTGCTGCCTGCCAAGGCAGGTTTGGCGCTGGACGTGGGGGCGGGTAGTGGCCGCGATGCTGCCGCCTTGGCCGCACGTGGTTGGGATGTGGTGGCCGTAGAGCCCGCCGATGGATTGATGAATTTGGGTCGACAGCACACGCAAGGTTTGGCGGTGCATTGGCTCAGCGACACCTTACCGCAGCTTGCGCAGGTGCGGGCGCTGAGCCAAACATACGACCTGATTTTATTGTCTGCGGTGTGGATGCACCTGCCCGAAAGTACACGCGAAAGAGCGTTTCGTGTACTGGCCAATTTGTTGGCACCCGGTGGTGTATTGGTGATCAGTTTGCGCCACGGCCCCAGTACCGATGAAAGGGTGTTTCACAGTGTGTCTGTGGCCGAGCTGGAGCAGTTTGCCAAGCAACAGGCTTTGAAGCCACTGCGTGTTTCCAAAACCGATGACGAGCTGCAACGCAAGCAGGTGAATTGGGAAACCGTGGTGTTCCAGTTGCATGACGATGGCACGGGGGCACTGCCTGTTGTTCGCCACATTATTGTGAATGACAGCAAAGCTGCCACGTATAAATTAGGCCTTTTGCGTAGCATCACCTTGATTGCTGAAACTCTGCCAGGCCTTGTTCTTCGCCGCAGCGACACCGAAGTGGTGTTGCCGCTGGGGGCAGTGGCTTTGGTGTGGCTGCAACTGTATTTGCCATTGCTGGCCAGACACAACATTCGCCAAAACTCGCAAGGCAGTCATGGGTTTGCAAAAGCTGCATTTTTCGAACTAGGCCGCTTGTCCATATTCGATTTGCAAGTGGGTAGTCGCTTTGACGGCGAGCAAGCCTGGTGCGTGCACCAGGCTTTGAAAGACGCTGCCAGCAATATTCTGAAAATGCCTGCTCACTACATCACCTGGCCGGGTACTAACCAGCCTGTGTTTGCAGGTCAAACATTCCGAACCCGCCATACTAGTCAATACATTTGCCTGGACAAGGACTACTTCAGCAGTTTCGGCGAGTTCAGTGTACCGACAGCAATATGGGACTGCTGCAGCCAATATGCCTGCTGGATCGACCCTGCGCTGGTGAATGAATGGGCACTGGTCAGCAAGGGCTGGAATAAGGAAATTGCTGCAAGCACCATTCGCGATGCACTTGAATTGAATCCACCCAAACGCTGCGTCACTGCTGCACGCAATATTGCACTTGAATTGATTGGGTCAAAAACTGATTTGCGGTGTGTGTGGACCGCGGGTAAGTTAACCGATGCAAACCTGGCGATTGACCACTGTTTTCCGTGGGCACGCTGGCGCAACAACGACCTATGGAATTTGCTGCCCGCCACTGACAAAGCCAACAGCAGCAAGTCGGACAAGTTGCCCTCCGCGCCCTTGCTGGAGAAATCAAAATCATCCATTACCGGTTGGTGGCAGGAAGGGTATTTGCACTCACCGCTGGAGGAAAGCTTCTGGGTGCAGGCCAAGGCAGCCTTGCCTTTGGGTGAGCAGGTAAATGATGTGGGTAGCTTGTTTGATGCAATGTGTCTGCAGCGGGCAGTGTTGCGCAAGAACCAGCGGATAGAGGAGTGGGGAAAAATTTAGTCTTGATTCTAAAGCTTGTTTTTAAATGCTTGTCTTGAAAAGCGGACTTAAACCAGGTTATCAGCTAAGCAGCAGAATCTTGACCTTGCTGCCGGCGACGACGCAAGGCAACCAGAACCGCAAGATACGAACCCGCGACAAAATCAAATGACAGGCAGAACTCCCCCCACCTGGCAGGCACACCGGGGTTGTCCACCAAACCGACGTGGGCGATATCGTACAGCCCATGCGCAATGAGTCCTAGCGCGACCAACAATGGCCAGCGGCGTGAGCCTACTATTGCAACGGACAAGAATGCAGAAAACACGACCAGCTCAACCAGAAAGGCCTGTTGTGACTCGGCCATTGTCGAAAAAAATAGATAGTACGACGCAATGACAATGAGGATGACTGGATAGAAGCTGCGATCCTTGTCGAAGCCTGCCGCCCCTGCAGAAAGGCAAACCACCAAAGCCAGAGCGGCTCCAACCAGGTACTCCATGAATGTGAAAACTCCCATTGCTGTCTAACTGAATTAATCGAAAAAATAATGGCGATATTCATTTGTCCGAACATAACCAATCAGTCTTATTGCAGTGATTATTTCAGAGATTTACCAAGGAGAATTACATGAAACGGATGAAAAATAAACTTGGGTTCTCGGTAAACCAGTGAAAGCTCAGGATGGAGTACCGAGATAAGGAGTCTTAAATCTCGACTCGTTTTCAAAGCCCCGCAATCAAAGTGGCACCACACCCAATCTTGTGGCCATGCAAAGCCACAGCCATGTAGTTGTCGGTCAGCGACGACAGTCTTTCAACGATCGGAAACACGTGAGGTTTGCAGAGTGGGCAGGTCACCATGTCGCCCACACGAGCAATCGGGCGGCCTTCTGCCGTGGTTGTTGGGCTGCCCGTGATAACAACACCGCCATGGCTGGTGGTATCGCCAACCAAAATTTGGGCTCGACCTTGGATCACGGGCCTGGATTACATGGATAAGGAAAGTAAACTGTGGAACCCGTTCAAGTATTCAAACCCCGCCTGGTGATTTCATTTCATGTTTTATTCAATTGCCGAAGCCGTACACGCCGAGGTGCAGATCAAGAAAAGCAGATTCATCGCCTGTGTTGAGCCGGTTCAAGACCGTGCTGCGGCAGTAAAAATTGTGACCCGCTTGCGCGAGCAACATCCCGGTGCGGCTCATGTGTGCTGGGCGTTGATGGCGGGTGGGCAGTCAGCAGCAGTGGACGATGGCGAACCCAGTGGTACGGCCGGACGACCCATGCTGGAAGTGTTACGTCACCAGAACCTCGAAGGGGTACTGGCCACGGTGGTGCGCTATTTTGGTGGAGTGAAACTTGGGGCAGGCGGTTTGGTTGGTGCGTATACCGATGCAGTGGCACAAGCGATTAAGAGTGCTCACAAAATTCCGATCATCAAACGTTCCGTTTTGAATTGCCGTTTCGCCTATTCGCTGGAAGGTTTGGTGCGACGGGAGGTGGAGCAAGCCGACGCCAGGTTTTTGAATGTGCAACACGACAGCGATGTGCAGTGTGCAATTGAAGTGTCGGAAGCCGATCTGAATCAACTCGTCCTGCGCATCACCGATGGTGCGCAAGGCCGAGTGGTGTGGTTGGCTGACTAAACAAGAATTGCAAGAACTGGAAAGTCACCTGAAATATGGGCGCAATGCGAACAATGGCACTGCATACAGGAATGCAAAGCCGGTGTTCAAGACGGCATTTTGCCAAAAACCGCTGGTCAGTGAAAAGATGGTGTCGGGTACGTACCAAAGCAACACTGACAATGCCACCATGCCCCAAGCTTCCTTGATGCCCCTGGCCATCCATTTGCGTACCACCATCAACATCAAGGCACCCCAGCCCAATAACACGGCACCCATCACTGCATGTGCCAATTCAATGTATGCGGTGGTTTGTGGATCAAAAGCACTGAATTGGTTTGCATTTTTAAAAATCATTAACCCAAAACCTTTCAGGGTCAGACTTGGCAACACAACCATGAGCAGGCCGAACAGCATTGTGAACACTGCCGCAAAACTGAGCCAATTGATCCAGAACAGAGGGATGCTTGAAGTGGCAGCGTTAGAGGTGATTTGTGTTCGCATGGAGAAGCTCTATTGTGTGGCTGAGTTGATGAAGGTTTTAAAGCGAGTCTGACCGCACAGGCCTTCATCCCGCAATAACCTGTGAGGTCAAATGCAAAGCCTGCTGTTTCATCTCGAATTGAAGCCAAGGTGCTCAATCATGGATTCATACTCATCGCCTACACACACCGCAGCATCAAAAATTGCATGTGCAACGGGAATCATAGGTACTGTGGGCGCAGTGGTTGTCACGCCATTGACCGGCAGCATGGTGTCGGGGCTCTGGGGGTGTGGCCTTAGCGCAGGTCTCAGTACGTTGTGCTGTATTGCGTGTTGCACTGGAAATTCCATCGCGAAGAAACCAGAAACACCCAGGCACCCGGATTTACCGGTTGACAACAGCGATTAGGGTGGGCGATTCAATACTTCCGATCGGAACAATGACTTGAGCCACAACGTTTGAATGGGAGACAATACAATGAAGTTTTGCACTCGGTGTGCAAACCCTTGTTTGTATTGTCAGGACTACGCATGAGAACTGCACTAAGTTACTTGGTCGCGGCCCGGCGCTGCGAAATTGACGAATTGGGCAGCTTGGCCCGAACCTGTGATTTGATTCGTGTTGTCAGTGAATTGGTCCATCGTTTACAGCATGAACGGGGTGTTTCAAATTTGTTTCTGGCCTCGAAGGGGCAAGAGTACGCTGAACTTCGTGCGCAGCGAATCGAAGCCTCGGACACTTCACATCAGGCTGTGCTCCAACTTCTCGACCCTGAGGACAATACAGCCCAGTTCAGTGGTGGCGCGCGCCTTTACACCAAAATTGCGCTGGCCCTGCATGCGCTCGACGAGCTTCAGGTGTTGCGCCAATCGGTAAGCCGGTTGCAGTGCAACCCGGAAGCCAATACAGAGCGTTACAAAAAATTGGTCAATGTTTTGCTGGCGTTGATTTTCGAGGCGGCCGACGTGGCAGTTGACCCGGACATCTCTCGCCTGTTGATTGCTTTGTTTCACTTGATGCAGGGCAAGGAATTTGCAGGCCAGGAAAGAGCCACCGGCGGCGCTGCATTTGCAGCAGGGTGTATTGGCAATGAGCAGAAACAATCGCTTGAGTTCCTGATTGAAATGCAAGACCAGGCCCTACAGCGCTTTGAATCGTTCGCGGGGCATTTGAACCGCGAGTGGCAGGCCTTGCAGGCCAGCATGCCGCTGGCTGAATTGCAGGGTATGCGTCGCAATCTTCTAGACAGTCGAGCAGGCAAGCTCAATCGCACCCTGTCTGACCAATGGTTTTCCTGTTGTACCTTGCGCATGGATGAACTGCACAACGTGGAAATGCACATTGCCAGTGTGCTGCAGCAACTGTGCCAGGAAAAAATCAGCAAGCTTCAACACGAACTGGATGCCCAAGAGCAGGTGCTGCCGGCATTCGACGACCCCAAGGCCTTGTCGCCCCTTGCGGCATTTACTGCGCAAGTACCCGCTGAGAGCCTTCTTTCAGAAGGTGAGCAGGGTGCAGTTGGCCCACACCTCACGCAGGCCGTGGTGGAGATGTTGCAGGTGCAGTCTGCAAGGCTTCAAACATTGACAGAGGAGTTGGCGCAAGTGCGCACTTCTCTGGATGAGCGCAAGTTGATCGAGCGCGCCAAGGGAATCTTGATGACGTATCGTGGTTTGGATGAGGAAAGCGCTTATCGCTTTTTGCGCAAGAGTGCGATGGATCACAACCGGAGAATTGTGGATGTGGCCCAGTCAGTGTTGTCTTTGTCAGAAGTGTTGCCAGGACCGGGAAAATCCTGAAATTTCGGCGCAACCCAAGAAGTCAGGTTGCGCCGGTTTGCGGATTTTCAGGTGAATCAGTTGGTGGATTCGTTGGCCTTGCTGCCTTCACCTTTGGCCAGCGACCGAGGGGCTTCTGAACTGCGGACCCAAGGTTGTGGGTTGGTGCCGTCGCCGAAGTCAGCAAACTGGAATCCTTCCATTTTCCGAACCACTTCGGAGCGGCTCAATACGCCGCTGGAGGCTGGTGAAGTGCTGTAGGTGCCGTCAAGCACGTTGGCCATGTTCATGCTATCGGTTTTTGACAACACTTTGGCACGGGTCAAATCTGACTTTGTTTTCTGGGCTGGCAGGTAGGTGGCGTCACCCCCTTCTGGCTGGGCCAAGGCGATAGTGCTGCTCAAACACAGTGCTACACCAACAGCAAACATCTTTTTCATGACTAATCTCCTTCAGGGGTTGGTTTGGTTTCAGCAGCTCGGCTGCATGGAAATCATTGTGACCAACCCGTCTGAAATAACCCCGCCCGTTTTGATTAACAGCGGTGGGACGGAATCATGAATATTGGATGAACAACTGTTTGGCCACAGCTTCCGCCACTTCAATGCCATCCACCCCGGCAGAAAGAATACCGCCCGCATAGCTGGCGCCTTCGCCCGCGGGGTACAGCCCTTTCACATTCAGGCTTTGGAAGTCGTCGCCCCGCGTGATGCGCAAGGGTGATGAAGTGCGGGTTTCAACGCCGGTCAACACCGCGTCGTGCATGTCGAAGCCTTTGATCTTTTTGCCGAAAGCGGGCAGTGCTTCGCGCATGGCAGTGATGGCGTATTCCGGCAGGGCGGTGGCCAAATCGGTGAGGTGTACGCCCGGCTTGTAGGAAGGCTCCACGCTGCCCAGTTCGGTGGATGGTTTGCCGGCGATGAAGTCGCCAACCAGTTGGCCGGGTGCCTCGTAATTGCTTCCACCCATCGTGAATGCATTCGATTCAAGCTGGCGTTGAAAATCAATACCCGCCAATGGGCCACCGGGGTAGTCTGCCGGGCTGATGCCCACCACAATGCCTGCGTTGGCATTGCGTTCGTTGCGTGAATACTGGCTCATGCCGTTGGTCACCACGCGGCTTTCTTCGGAGGTGGCAGCCACCACAGTGCCGCCGGGGCACATGCAAAAGCTGTACACCGAACGGCCGTTGGCAGCATGGTGTACCAGTTTGTAATCGGCCGCGCCCAGCAAGGGGTGCCCTGCATGTTGGCCCAATCGTGCGCGGTCAATCAAGCCCTGCGGGTGTTCAATTCGAAAGCCGACTGAAAAGGGTTTGGCTTCCATGTACACGCCGCGCTCATGCAGCTTGGCAAAGGTGTCGCGCGAGCTGTGTCCCAGCGCCAGCACCACGTGGTCTGCGCGCAATTCGTAGTGACTGTTGTCTTGAAGGTTTTCAATGGTCAGGCCGCGAATGTGTCCGTTATCAATTTGAAAGTCGCTGACCCGTTGCTGGAAGCGAATTTCACCGCCCATTGCGATGATTTGCTCGCGCATGTTTTCAACAACCTTGACCAATCGAAAGGTGCCAATGTGGGGCTTGCTGACCAGCAGAATTTCTTCAGGCGCACCGGCCTTCACAAATTCGGTCATGACCTTGCGGCCCAAAAAGCGTGGGTCCTTGATCTGGCTCCACAGCTTGCCATCTGAAAAAGTGCCGGCACCACCTTCACCAAACTGCACGTTCGATTCGGTGTGCAACACGCGTTTGCGCCACAGCCCCCAAGTGTCCTTTGTCCTTTCCCGCACTGGCTTGCCACGTTCAATTACGATCGGCTTGAAGCCCATTTGCGCCAGCATCATGGCCGCAAAAATACCGCAAGGGCCAAAGCCAATCACCACGGGCCGAATGGCGGGTGCCTCTTTCACCTGGGTGATGAGGTGGTACGCCATGTCGGGTGCAGGGCGAATGTGCGAATTGGCGACAAATTTGGCCAGCAATTTCGCTTCGAGCTGCGGGTTGCCCAACTCGACATCCACGATGTAGACCAGCAGCAGCTTTTGCTTGCGCGCGTCGTAGCTTCGCTTGTAAATCGTGTGGCTTTGAATGTCCGCGGGCGATATGTCGAGTGTGCGGACGATCAGTTCCTGCAGGGCGTGTTCGGGGTGGTCAAGCGGTAGCTTGAGTTCGGATAGGCGGATCATGGCTGTAGTACCTTGTGGATCTGTTTTTCGGATCAAGGCTGTATTTTAAATGCTCTTTTGAAACGGTTCATCAACTTTTTCACGGTTGACTTTTTGCGGGTGTCGGCTACGGGGGTTACCTGCGTGGGGTGTGCTTTCTACACCTGCTTTCAATAAATGGGCCAAGTAAGTGGTCGCTTGGCATGCCCAATGGGCAAGGCGATGTTTCAGGCGCTCCTTTTTCCAGAGCGCTGTATCGCTCAGTAATGTGCATGGCTTAGCTAGCAGGCTGGGTTTTTTGCGGTGCTTCGCTTTCGTCGTAAAAATTATGGGTGTGGGCGATGAGGTTGTCGAGAGTGAACCCGCCACCCAGGCCTTGATCGAAAGTCGAGTTGACGTTATCAACCCAACCTGAACCATGCAAGGCACCCATCACCTGCGCGATAATGGTGGCGCAGGTGTCGCTGTCTTTGGTGACCAATGCCGCCATGTTTACAGCAAGGGCCGGGTTTTCATAACCAAATTTTTCAAGTAGAAACACAACGGTTGGAAAGGTTGCGCCAAGGTATGATCGACTGTTCCAACGTTGCAGTACAGCAGCAGTCTCGATGCTGTTTAGATGCTCTGTATTCTTGTTTTGCTCAAGCGCTGTTTGAACCGAACCCGCATTAACTGATTTCGCCTTATCCAACTGTTCTTGGGTTGGATTGTTCGGCAATATGCTGCGCCCTTTCAGGAATTCGCTGGGTAGCCGCTCTGTACGCCAGTACGGGTCGCCGTCAACAGGTACAGCGTTATCGTCTAGCCTAAACAGTTGGCCGGGATGTTCCAGTTCACTGGCGACGTCGTAAAATGTATTGATGAAAAAGTTTTGGGGAATTTCGAGTTTCTTGTCGACATTTTTTTCTGCTTCAAGTCGCAAATTGATGCATTTGGCCATTAGCATCACTTGCCCTACACAGGCCACCGCTGAGAATGAACTGGGGTGGGTAACCTGATTGCTGATTAAAATCTGTTTAACCAAGTCCTGGGTTGTGGCCCCCGACGCCAGCACAGGCAACAGATCGTAGCCAATTCGCATCATGCCGCCATTGCCTGCGCCGCCCGCGCGGCAAATCTGCCCTTTTTTGTCAAAATCATAAATTGCCACGTCGCGCCACTCGAGTTCATGCCGAGTCTTGTCTTGACACATTCTGAGCGTACTTGCCGCTCCGCGGATTCTAAATGTACGTGTTGGGTTCTGGGGGTGATTTGGGAAGGCAGGTGTACGAAAGGTAGCCAAAGTTTTCATTGCGAGTTCGTTTAGATCCGCTTTACCGTCTTTTATCCAGGCCATTTTAGCCACTGCACTCAATGCACCTTGTTGGGTGTCGTCTGTTGCCCCGTGACCGCCACCATTGTATTTTTTTAGCTGGGTGATCAAGATTTCATCTTTTCTTTTTTGGGTAGTGCTGCTATCCCGGTACTCTCGGTTTTCTATTAACTTGCTTTCAAGCACTGTCTTTCTGGGTGGCTTTCTATCGGTAATCCCAGGTGGAAATACGTAAAAGTGCGACTCCAAATCCGCCCCCAGCGCATCGCCATGAAACCCTGCTTTATAAATGTCAGTGGCGAAGTTCCCTGCTTCCTCGGCAGTCAGCGTCGGCAACTGAAATTCATCCTTGCTGGCTAACTTGGTAATGCCATCCACATTGATGGGCATGTATGGGAGTTTACCTAGTGAAAACTCTCCGACTGTTGGTATATTTTTGGCAAGCTCTTGGAATGTAAGTTTTACGCTTTTTCCCGGTTTGGGAGTGGCGGGTGTTGATCCAGATGCCGGTGTTATGACTGATGTTGATGCAGGTTTTGGTGTAAACGTTGGTTTAGGTGTTAGCGCAGGTGTTGCTACTGGTGCTGTTGCATTTGCTTGTGCTGCTGCTCGTGCTGGTCTAAGTGTTGGTAGTGCTGTTGGCGCAGGTTTTGGTGTTGATGCGGCAGCGGCTTTTGGGGTTTGGCTTGCAGCAGCAGGGCGAACTGCGGAACTAGAACTATCGACCGAAGCCGGATCAGCCTTCGCCGTTGTTGTTTTCGCTTGAATTATTTCTTTATTAATTTGAAGGCACGCAGCTAGCAAATCATTTTCCTGATTCCTCGTATTGACGAAGTGTTGGTTGCGTTGTTCCCGCCCTTGTTTTATCAATCTGTAGAAATGCTGTTGCACTTCGTTAATAGTAAATCCGTTTTTTTGTTGGGCACACATTTCCCTGAACGAATACAACACCGCCAGGCTGGCACTGCGCCCAATTCCTTTGGCGCTGTAAAACTGCGGGCATGGCTTATTTGTTGTGGCGTTCGGTGGATTGCTGTCTTCAGGCTTAGGTTCTGGCACATGTTTTAACGCGGCCAACAGTGTTTCCGAATTCAGGCTTTTGCCTCTATAGTTGGGGCAAAATTCCCGGAATTCAATTTTTTTATCTGGCTTACCTGCAACCTGAAAGGTAATTTTTCCCGAGTGATATTTGAGTCCATTCGCATCTGTTCGAGTGGTTTTTGTAAGTGATGTCAGTGTGACGTCGTCTGAAAGCTTTACCCTGTCGATTGGTGGTTGGTCAAACTGAGCAAGTATTTGCTCGATCAAGCTCGACGAGTTTGCTTTTATTGGCTTGGTTTGCATGTTCGTAATGCGGTCGAAGCTGTGGCTGCTTCCAAAGCTGACCAAACATGAGCCTTTTTTATACGCCTCAAGCAATCTCGGTTTTAGGCTTGCAAGTGCATCATCAACTTTCCGGTTTTCGCCCAAAGAAGCGCCCACCACTGTTTGCACTTTGTCGACTACGTTTCTAAGTTCAAATTCGATGTGATGGCTGTCAATACCATTTTCAATTGGCTTCTTGTCGGTGCTTGCTTCACACGGGGGGCAGTGTGCACCGCTGGTTTGGCTTGGGCTTACTGTTGATGTGATCATTGTTGAGCATACAAATCTAAAAACTTCTGTGGTTTTGTATTCTTACCAAGTTCAGTTCTAGAAATGATGTATTTCGTTCTGTAGAAATCATACCCGTTGGTTTTATAAAGCTATGCAGGTGGCTGATGGGAACTGCATCCACACGCGTGTTACTTAGCGCAGTTAACTACTCCCATTCACACCTCATGATCAACGCCACGCAAAACGCCCAACCGTTTTTCCGCAACCAACACCAAGCTGCCGAAAGTCGGCAAGCTGGCGCAATTCAAGCACCGACACCTTCAGCTGATGTACTTGCTGCTATACCGCAGGGCAGGCTTGGAGGCGTAGCTAAAGCAGCTGATACAGCGGAAAGATTCAAGCAGGAATTGCAGGAGTGGGTAGACCAAGCGCCAATTGAGGAGAGACGAGACAGAAAAAAAGCAGCCAAAACAATTTTTGAGGTATATGAAAATGCTGGGAAGAGTTTACAGTTGGGTAATCTATCGCTTACATCCATGCCAAGTTTGGTTCTCCTAAGCAATTTGCAAACCCTTGTGTTGTACGACAACAAGCTTGATGCATTGGCAGAAAACCCACATGCAGCAACGGCATTTTTCGAGGAATTGAGCCAGCTAAGTAATTTGGAACTGATTAGATTGCCTTACGATAATCTCGACGTGTTAGCACAAAACCCGCAAACGGCAATAGCACTTTTCGAAGGTTTGGGCCAGCTACGCAGCTTGCAAACCCTGGAGTTGAGTTGGAACGACCTTGGTGCTTTTGCAGCAGCAAACCCGTACGTCGCAAAAGCAATCGCTTATGGTTTGGGTCAGCTACGCAGCTTGCAAACCCTAAGGTTGGATTATAACCACCTTGGTGCTTTTGCAGCAGCAAACCCGTACGTCGCACAAGCAATCGCTGATGGTTTGGGCCAGCTACGCAGCTTGCAAACCCTGAAGTTGAGTTGGAACGACCTTGGTGCCTTTGCAGCAAACCCGCAAGCAGCAAAAGCATTTTTCGCAGGAGTGAGCCAGCTAAGCAATTTACAAATCCTGGAGTTGAGTCGGAACGACCTTGGTGCTTTTGCAGCAAACCCGCAAGCAGCAGAAGCAATCGCTGATGGTTTGGGCCAGTTACGCAATTTACGATCCCTGGACTTGAGTGGGAATAACTTTGGTGCATTGGTAGAAAACCCGCAAGCAGCAAAAATATTTTTAGAAGGTTTGGGCCAGCTACGTAACTTGCAGACCCTGAATTTGCGTTGTAACGAACTTGGTAGATTATTTGAAGACCCGCAAACAGCAAAAGTATTTTTCAAAGTTTTGAGCCAGCTCGGCAATTTGCAGACTCTTATTCTGGGGCAGAACGAACTTAGTAGGTCACTTGAAAACCCGCAAATAGCTCAAGTTTTTTTCGACGGATTGGGACGGCTAAGTAATTTGCAATACCTCGATTTACAGGATAACGATCTTGGAAACCTAGCTAAAAATCAGCAAATAGCAAAAGCATTTTTTGATGGTTTGGGCCAACTAAGCCATTTGCAAGGCCTTAACTTGTCGAGAAATGAGCTTGGTAACCTAGCTGGAAACCCAAAAGCAGCAATAGTATTTTTTGAAGTTTTGAGTCATCTAAGCAATTTGCAAACCCTAGACTTGATGTTCAACAAACTGGGCAACCTAGCGGAGAACCCGCAAGCAGCAAAAGTATTTTTTGAAGGTTTGGGCCAGCTAGGCAATTTGCAAATCCTAGAGTTGAGTTATAACGGCCTTGGTGCTCTTGCAGCAAACCCGCAGACAGCAAAAGATTTCGCCGAAGGCTTAGGCAAGCTGAGCAATTTGCAAACTCTTGATTTGAGCGAGAATCATCTTGACTATCTGACTGGCAACACCCAAGCTGCGTACGCTTTTATTGATGGGTTAGGTAAGCTTAGGAATTTGCGAAAGCTTTCTTTGAACGGTAACGCTATTTTCAGTCTTTACAAAAATCAGGAGGTAGCCCGAGCTTTCCTAGAAGGTCTGCGTCAGTTTCGGCAATTACGCGAACTGGGACTTGAAGAATGCCTACCAAATTATTGGATTAAAAATCCACAGTTAGCCAAATTATTCTTCGATGTTTTGGGCAGTTTTAGCCATTTGAGGTCATTGGACCTATATCGGAATCGGTTACACGAAATTTTTTGTGATTATCCGGTCGTCACAGAAGCGTTGTTCAACTGCGTAGTACAACTAGAACAACTACAAAATTTGAGTTTACCGTCATACTTTGACGATAACGGTTACGGAGAAGATTGGTGTGATGGAATGGATGAAGATCCGCGTTCGGTAGTGTATGACCAAGTTTGTGATCGCTTCACACAACTCATTACTTTTCGAGCATCGTTACGCCAGCACCACATTGAATCGGAAAGCACTGCAATTATTGAACAAGGCCAGCTGTGGACTCCAACCATTGCTGAAAAGCTGTTTGAAAGATGCGCCACACTAACCGACGCCGTGTCGGCCTATGAACTGCTGACACACGTGCACGACAAAGGCGAACTGAGTTGGCCTGAAGTCCAGAGCAATCTAAAAACAGTCTGCTTGGCTGTTGCCACAAACCTGATTGGCACTGACACACAAGGTGAGGAAGCCTTGGCAAAAGTACGAAATCAGGAAATGGCCTACCTGCTAAGCCTGGTGCAGCATGGCGCTAAAATTGGTGCCCTGACCTCCAAATCAGCGTTCAACATTCAGTTGCACATTCAAAACGGCCTACGAATTAATCAGGCCTTTTCTGCCATACAGGCTTTGCAGCAAAATCAGCAGGCCATGCTGGGTGGGCTTCAAGCCGTGGGCAATGCGTTGGGGCAGCACATACAGCACACAGCGCAACTGCAAGCGCAATACAAGGATTGTTTTCAGCAGTTGGCCAACAACCAGCAACAATTGCAGAACAAACAAAACCAGTTGGCACTTGCGCACGGCAGCATGCGGGAAATTTTGAACACTGAAATAGAAACCCTGCGCAGCAACCAGGCCCGAATTGGTGACAACCTGCACCAGGTGGGCCTTAAAATGTTGAGCGCCCAGCGCATTAGGGCCATTGGTAGCGCAGTTGCCACGGGCGTGGCATTTTTGCCGTGGGTGGGTGCGGGCATTGCGGAAGCCGGCCGTGCCATTGCCAGTGCGATTGGTGTGGCCAAGGCGAGTGGCTTTGCATCGGGCCTTGAAAGCCTGAAAGATTCGCTGGCCAGCATGGGCAATGAATCAATATTTCAAACCCCACCTGCTGAGCTGCAAAAAATGACCCTTGGGGAAACACTGCAGGGGCACGGTATTCAATTGCCTGACGACTCAGTGACCACACTATTTACCAGCATTGAGCTGGGTACCCTTGCTCAGGGCATTGGATTGGTTTCAAATGTTTTGGCCAATCGACAGATGGAAGCCGCAGCAACAACGCTTGCTGCATTTCCTGAGCATTTACAAAAAGGCTCCTCGGCTTTGGCGGCTTTGCCTGCTGCACCAGAAGAGCAAGCGGACTCGGGTGTGGCAGTGCCTGCAGGCGCTGGCCAGCATGCAGGCCAAGGCTCAACACCGCCTGCGTTGCCCACACCTGCCCAGCCTGCTGATTCCGCTGACTTGGTCAATTTACCAGCAAGCCAAGCCATGCAGCTGGACACAATGAAAACGCCTGAAAGGCCTGCCACGCAGGCAAACGATCAGCAAAGCCACCGTGCTTTGCTGCGCACTGATTCAACTGGTTCGCTGGCCACGGTAGATGAGGAAAAAGACGAACTGGCAGCTGCAATCAAGTTCTTCGATGAAAACAACCCGTATTCAGTTGAGCAGTTGAACAACATGGTGCAAGATGCGATTGCTGATGAACAGCAAGCACTCGGTTCTACCAGCTTGACTGACAAATTCTTGCCTACACGCAATTCAAACACGCGCCACGCAACGGCAGTCGACCTGGCTACCCATTATGGGCGACCACAGGTATTGGTGGCTTTGAACACGGCGGCTCGCGCTACCCGAAATGCCCCCACTGCGGTGAAGCTGAAGTCGGCACAAGGCAAGGTGTTTTCGCGCGCGCTCAGCGAGGCGACAAGTCGCCAAGGTATTTACGACAGCCTTGGTAAACGCATTAACCCAACTGGCGAGAAGATAGGCAAAACTGAGAAATAAATTGGGGTAGGGCCACCGCGCGTCAAACTGCGCCTGCAGTTGATGCGCGGTGCTCCGTTGGTAATCAGCGAATCAAGCCGGCTTGGCTGCTTGTCACCAAACTTTGCGTGGTGATTAACCACAACGGGTCACCCGTTTCCACTTGGCCTGTTCATCCAGTAAGGTCATGAATTGCACATTCCGCAATTGGGCGACGTGTTTCCTGCTTCCGTGATGAATCAAATTCGCAACTACCCGCTTGCCCTGTTGTTTCTGGCCTTGTCCGCTGCCGCGCAAGCTTCTCCTGGCTGGGTGTATGCCACCCACGCGAACATATCCATTCCGGAAGGTTCGCCGCTGATTCACATGCCCAGCTTGGAAGATGAAACCCTTCATGAGTTTGTCGGGCAGGTTGAGTTGGCGGGCAAGGTGCAGGTTGGGTGGTACAGGTGGATTGCTGAAGACTCGATTGAAATTGAAATGGAGCTGATATTTGTGCCCGCGGCCGAGCAGCACACCAAGCTTCCGGTGGTTCAACACCCCTTGGAGCCGCCCACATTGCCCAAGCTGATTTCCCTGGATATTCCCAATGGTGACGAAAGCGCCATGCTGACACGCTTGTTTGGGGAAAAGCTGGCCGCCGACATTCTGAAAAAACGCTTGAACAGGTCTGTGGAAGGAATAATCACTTTCAACACCTACCAAACGCGGGTTGAATGCGATCGCCGGTTTTTCCGCGCAACCCCGGTCTCTTTCACGCCCACAGCCAAGCCCAAGGTTCTGGGCAGCTTGCCTCAACTGGGTTGCTGAAAACCCGGTTTTTAAACCTTGCAGGTCATGATTGCAATAACCTGCAAGGTCATGGATGCCATTCAATTTCCATGGCAGTATTCAGGCATGAACAGTCAGACCCCCTCAAGACATGCTGGAATTTGCCTGCGCGATTTGCGTGCAAGGCAGAAAGTCAGCCAGCTCGACCTGGCCTTGCGCGTTGGTGTGTCGCAGCGGCACCTCAGTTGCATTGAAACCGGCAAGGCCAGCGCCAGCAAGGAAATGCTGCTGGCCCTGCTGGAAGGCCTGGATGCGCCGCTGAGTCAGCGCAACGAAACACTGGTGGCCGCAGGCTTCGCCCCGGTGTTTGGCCACCGGCCGATTGATCACCGCGAGATGAGCACCGTCAACGAAGTGATTGACCTGCTGTTGATGGGGCCGCAGGCCGCCCCCGCCATGGTGCTGGACAGTGCATGGAACCTCGTGAAATTCAACCCCGGTTTTGTGCGCCTGATCGAGTTGCTTGAATTTGACTTGACCGCTTTGCAGGCCACCCCCAATGTATTGCTGGCCTTGGCCGCTCCCGGTGGCTTGGGCACGCGCCTGTTGAATCCCGATGAGGTGCTGGACGATGTGTTGCGTCGCGCACAGCGTGAAGCCTTGCACATTCCCGCACTGCAAACCGTGCTGGATGCCTTGCCTGCCAACCTGCGCAATGCCCGGCAGCATCACGGGCCCGTTAGCAGCCCCACGCTGGAAACCCGTTTCAGCAGCAGTGTTGGGGAATTGCGCTTCATCTCCACCTTCACTACCTTTGGTGCACCCATGGACATCACGGCCGCTTCACTTCGGATTGAGCACATGTTCCCGGCCGATGAGCAAACCCGGGCGGCCTTCTCGTGATGCGGCATTTCTTGTTGTTGATCTTGCTTGCCTTGGGTGCGTTTGCAGTCTGGTGGGTGTTGCAAAAGCCCAGCCACAATCGCCCTTGGGCGGATGATGTCGCACAGTTGTTGCACGCCGACTTGCAGGGTGATGCCGTGGTGCTGCACAACGTGCGCAATTTTGAATGGCGCACCGAAACCGATTACACCCCGCGCTGGGATACCCGGCGCTACGACCTGTCGACATTGCAAAGTGCGGATCTTGTTTTGTCTTACTGGATGGGGCCTGCAATCGCTCACACCTTGGTGTCGTTTGGTTTCGCCGATGGCAGCTACCTGACTTTCTCTCTGGAAATTCGCAAGGAAAAGGGTGAAGAGTTTTCTGCATGGAAGGGTTTTTTTCGTCAGTTCGAGGCCATACTGGTGGCCGCTGACGAAGCCGACATTGTGCGAACACGCAGCAATGCACGCGGTGAAGATGTGTACATTTACCGCCTCGACATTCCGCCGGAACAACTCAAAACACTATTTCTGGCTTACGTAGAACGCGCCACTGAATTGGAGAAGGCCCCCGCGTTTTACAACACCCTGACCAGCAATTGCACCACCGTGGTTTATGAAATTGCCAAACAGATCGTGCCCGATTTGCCGCTGGATTATCGTCTGCTGGCGAGTGGATATTTCGCAGAATACGCGCACGAACAGGGTGGCTTGGTCAAAGGTTTCAGCCTGGCTGAACTGAAGCAGAAAGGCTACATTGTGTCCCGTGCAAAAGCCGCTCAGTCTGGCGAAAACTTTTCTGAAGTGATTCGCCGCAGTGTGCCCGGCATGCATTGAACACACCGGGGCCGTTTGTATTTCAAGCCGGTTTTAGCAGCCCCCGGCCCAGCGGGTATCGTGGATGTTGTAGCTGCGTGGTTTCATGTAATCCACCGGGTCGCGCAGGTAGTCCACCACAGGTGGTTGCGGCAGTTTGCCCACAGCATTCAGCCAACTGTTCTCATAGGCTGCGGCACCGCCACCAATTCCGGGTGTCCATGCATCATGGTGAGTTGGCAGCGCCACTTTGGGTTTGGTCATGGCCACATAGGCCAGCGCGTCGCGGTAGGCGCTTGTGATCAAACCAAAACCCACAATGGCATTCAATTGCACATCCACACATTCCGGCAGATTTTGAATGGCGGTTGCAATCGCCTCGCTGTCGGCATTTCCCGCTTTCATAACGCCGGTTGAGTCGTGCCAGAACCATGAAAAATCACCCACGCGGAAATGGTAAGCCCAAGTGCCGCCGCCCGGTTGACCCACACCGCCGTCATCCTGAAGCGTGCCCACAAAACGAAGTGCTTCGGCCACGCTGGTGTTCAGGTAGGTGGGAAATGTCAACACATCGGGAATGTAAACCAGGGGCATGCCACCGCTGAGCAAATCAGTGGGTTCAGCCGCCGAGTGGGTGTGTTGAACGACATGCACCGCAGGCAGGTCTTCCCAAATCTGAATGGCCTGCGTGCTGCCCACGCCCGGTGTCGTCTGGTCGCCCAAATTCAAACAGGGAAAGGTGGCGGCAATCCCTTCATTCGCGGCGCGTTCGCGTGCAATGTCGCACACGGTGCTGCCGCCAATGACCAATGCGTTGGACAGGCCCGCGACATAACCGGCATCCGCTGCATGATCGAAGTGACCGTGGCCAATGAAGATTGCTTCAGGTCGAATGGCAGCCAGTTCTTCACGGCCAATGGGCACGTAGTTGGCATGCAACCCGACAATTTCCCAGGCATCCATCAGGAACAAATGCCCCTTCATGCTGACAATGAAACTGGACACGCCAACCCACCAGAATTTGACCTCATCGGGGTCCATGGCATTCGGGCCCAGTATCCGTTCGCGAATGGCTTGCAGTTCCGCAGGGGCGGGTGTGGCTGCGGGCAGGGGGGTGAAATTGCCTGCGTTGAACACGTTGGGCCGCGCCTCATTGGGTGCTACTGTGCGCGCGCTTGCGGGGGCCTGTTCACTGCCGCTACCCAGGCAGGCGGACAAAAGCAGGCTGCAGGCCAGAAGGCCTGCGCGTTGAATTGTGCTTGTCATTGTTGTGGTGTTGAATGTGTCTCCAACACCTTGTACTGGCCAGTGGGGCTGATCAGATGCTTTTCAGCAGGGGCGAGAAAAACCGGATGATCTTGGCCAGGTCTTCTTTCGCCTCGGGCAAAGCCAGGTTCATGGTGGGCCAAATGTGGGGCATGCCGGGGCGGGTCAGCAGCTCGATTTCTCCACCAACCTGTTTGACTGCATCGCGCAGTTGAACGGAATCATCCAGCAGACACTCGCTTTCGCTGGCTGTCACCATCAGTGGTGGCAGGCCCTTCAGCTTGCCCAGCAGGGGCGAAGCGCGTTCATCGGCCGGGTCAGCACCACACAGGTACAGGTTGGCTGCGTGTTCGATGATGTGGGCTGACAACATGCTGTCTGTCGCATCGTTGCCTTCAATGGATGGGGACAGCCTGCGCATGTCGGTGGAGGGTGAAATCAGCAAACCACCTTGGGCCGGCAATTTGCGTTTCACCGCATGCTGCAACACGGCCAGGGACAGATTGCCCCCGGCGGAATCGCCTGCCACGAATATTGGTTCGCCGGCAGGTGTGTCTTTCACCAAGGCTTCGAATGCCGCAATGCAATCGTCCAGTGGAACTGGAAACGGGTTTTCGGGTGCCAAGCGGTAATCGGCCATGAACACGCTAAAACCCAGTGCCTTGGCCAATGCGCCGCAGAAAGGGCGGTACATCGGCGGGTGGCCAGCTACGAAGGCTCCACCATGAATGTAGAGCAGGGCGCCTTTCGGGTTTGGTGGAATCAACCATTCGCCGGGTACGCCGCCCAATTCACCTTTCTTGAATTTCAAGCCTTTTGGAATAGGGGCCAGCAGGTTGGATGCACCGGTGACCAGGCGAAAGCGGCGTACAAAACCCGCCCCACTGCCTTTGTAACTTTTCACGGTGATGCTGGCAATTTTGTTCATCAACCTGGCTTGAATGGAGGGCATGGTTTTCCTTGTTCATGGTGAAGTTGAGTATTTATAGCACTGCCTGTTTGTGTCAGTTTAACTGGTCTTTCGTTCAAACTTGATAAATCCGGACAAATCGGGCGCGCGGGCCGAAACGCTGTTTTCATGGCGCGAAAAATCGGCACAATTAAAAAAAGACCAATCCACGGAGACATCATGGCCATATTCGACGAAGACATTTTGATCATTGGCGCAGGTTTGTCTGGCATCAGTGCCGCCTGCCATTTGAAAAAAGAATGCCCCACGCGAAAGTTCACAATTCTTGAGCGCCGCACCACCATTGGGGGCACTTGGGACTTGTTCCGTTACCCCGGCATTCGATCCGATTCGGACATGTTCTCGTTTGGCTTCAAATTCAAGCCTTGGAAGAATGCGCATTTCTTCTCGCAGGGTGGCGACATCCGCAGCTATGTGCATGAAGCCGCTACTGAAAACAAGGTGTTTGACCATATCCGTTTTCAGCGCAAGGTGAGCGATGCAAATTGGGACAGCGAAGCACAGCGCTGGGTGATCAACGCGGTGAATGAAGCTACGGGCGAACCCGAGCAGTACCGTGCGAAATTCATGATGGCCTGTGCCGGTTATTACAACTACGACCAAGGCTACCGCCCTGATTTTCCCGGCGAAAAGAGTTTCAAGGGGCACATCATTCACCCCCAGCACTGGCCGGAAAATCTCGACTACACCGGTAAGAAAGTGGTGGTGATTGGCAGTGGCGCAACCGCGGTCACGCTGATCCCAAGCATGGCGGACAAGGTTGAACACATCACCATGCTGCAGCGTTCACCGTCGTATATTTTCTCACTGCCCTCCGTGGATGCACTGACCCGTGTGTTGCAGAAAACATTGCCGTCCAAGCTGGCCTACAAGCTGAACCGCACCCGCACCATTGGGCTTGCGCACTTCATGTTCAAGGCCAGCAAGAGCAAACCCGAAGTGGTGCGCCGCTTCCTGATTGCGATGATGCGTCGGCAACTGAAAGGCTCAAAGGTCGACATCAAGCATTTCACCCCGAATTACATGCCCTGGGACCAGCGTTTGTGCCTGGTGCCAGACGGTGATTTTTTCAAGGCCCTGCGCGGTGGCAAAGCCAGTGTGGCCACCGACACCATCAAGCAGTTCGTGCCCAATGGCATTGAACTGAGTTCAGGTGAAGTGCTTGAAGCCGACATCATCGTGACTGCCACAGGCCTGAATGTACAAATGGTGGGTGGCATGAAAATCAGCCTGGATGACGTGCCTGTGAATCTGAGCGAAAAAATGTTCTACAAGAGCGCCATGCTTCAGGACCTTCCCAATGCGGCAGTCGTGCTGGGTTACACGCATGCGTCTTGGACATTGAAGTCGGATTTGGTCAGTGGATTTGTTTGCCGTTTGCTGAACCACATGGACAAGAAGGGACATGCAGTGGCTGTAGCTAAAACTGATACCGTTCAGCCAGTAGAAGGCTTCACGGTATTGGGTGGTTTGAATTCAGGCTACCTGAAGCGCGTGGCCGACCAACTGCCGCGCCAAGGTGAAACCCATCCCTGGCACAATCGGCAGGACTACTATCACGACACCAAGACCCTGCTTGAGGACCCGGTTGATGAGCCAGGCCTGGTATTCCAGCCTGCCAAACCGGTCGCAACTACCAAACCCAAGCTGAAGGCTGTGGCCTAACTTGGTGAGTTGATATGGTGAATTAAGGCACCTGTTTTAGTCGCCATCCACACGGGTGAAGCGCTGAGACATGCGCTCACCCACCTGCACCATCTCGAAAAACACCGACATGGGTCGAGTCCATGCGGTGTGGGTGTCGCCGCTGAGTGGCCTGTACACCACCACGGGGCTCAAATCGCTTTCCTGGATGGCCTGACAAATGATTTCATAAAGGCCACCCTTGTAGTGCCTGTAACGTTCTCCGGGTTTCACGCTGTGGGTTTGTTCGGGTACGTGGCTCATCGTGGTCTCCTGGTGTTTTTTTGCAGTGTACTTCCAAACCGGAATGAGAGTCATATTTCTTGAATATTCAAGGCCATACCGTTAAACTGGCTGGCTGTCCCAGAAGAATTGAAAGGAGTTCCTGAATGCCTGCAACCAAGCGAGCAACCGAGGAAACCAGCAAAACAGCCACCAAGGCAATCCCCAAGGTGGCTTCCAAAGCAAGTGCAAAACCAGCAACGGCCAAAGTGGTTGAAGAAGCTGCTGAGGTGGCTGCAAATGTTTCTGACAATGCGTCTGCAAGCCGGCCTGTTGCCAGCACCCGCAAACCATCCAAAACCGCGCTGTCCCCGTCGGAAGTGACGCCCCTGGCCTTGTTGACACCCAGCAAGCCTGCTCGCCGTCGCCGTTCCGGTGCAGCCAAGCCCAGAAAGTTGAAAGGCGCCACCACCACCTGGCCTTTCCCGACAGGCTCACGCCCTTAACTTGCCCACACGCTGACCATGCTGCTAATCGACATACTGCGCTTATTGCTGGAAACTGCGGCCAGCCTGCTGACCTTTTGCCTGTTGCTGCGTGCACTCATGCAATGGGTACGCATTCACCCCAGCAACCCCCTGTCACCATTCATTTTTTCAATGACAGACTGGTTGGTAAAGCCTCTGCGCAAGGGTGTGCCAGGTTATGGCGGCATTGACTGGGCATCCATTTTTGGTGCCTTCGTGGTGTCCTTTGTGCTGCACATCATCCTGGTTCTGGTCACCGTCGGGCTGGGTAATGGCGGGCCGGGTGTCGGTTCACTGATCACCCTGACCATTCCAATCGCAATATTCTGGGTGCTTCGCAATGTGGCCTACCTCTTGATGGGCATTGTCCTGATTCAGGTCATACTCAGTTGGGTGAATCCTTTTTTTTTTTTTTTTTCCATCTTGAATGAATTGTCCCGCCCATTTCTGGAGCCGCTTCGCCGCGTGCTGCCTACAGTCGGCAATGTCGATTTGTCACCATTGGCATTTTTCCTGATTTTGCAAATCATCATGATGGTGCTGCAAAGCCTGATGCCAGGGTTCTGATTCCGATCTGATTTCCGCCTGATTCCCGCCTGTTTCAACCCCACCCCCTCCAAAGAGGTCCCGAGCTAACGTGTAATAGTTAGCGTGGGGTGGGGATGCAACTTTGCTGTGCCCTGCCTACACTCAAAGAATGGAATAAACCATTTGGCGGGTGTTGATTTGAGAGCGCAGAAGGCATTTACCCTGATCGAATTGATGATCGCCCTGCTGATCATGGGCCTGCTGATGCGCTTTGCCATGGCGTCCTACGATGGCTACATCTCGAAAACCCGTCAACTTGAAGCCAAAGAACTGCTGGCCCGTGTCATCAACGAGCAGGCATCCTTCCGCGTGCTTTGCCCTGTGTATGCAACGTCCCTGCAAAGCGGCAGCAGCCTGAACCGCAATTGCGCGAGCCGCTCCCTGACAGTGCCTTTTCCCCTGCAGTCTGAAAGTTACACCTTGTCCATGCAAGCGGCCACGGCCAACAGCTTCGATGTGGTCATTGCCCTTCGGCAAAACGCGCAGCTGAATCGCAGCTCAGCCTGTACACGTATCGTGGCCAGCTGGAATCGCGCATCCATTCAATACTCCGGGTTTGAAGGTGAATGCGGTGGCGGGGTGTGGCAATGAACAGAAGGAACGGCTTTGGGTTGCTGGAGCTCATGACCTGCGTGGTCATCCTGGCCATCGTGGCGGTGGTGGTGTTGCCCTCCTTTTCGAATTATTACAAGCGTGCTGCGCTGGTGGCGTGGATGGGGGCCTTGTCGCAAGCCGAGGTGGCCATACGCACCCAAAGCCGGCGCGATTCATCCAGTTTTCAGCTCAGTGTGCAATACGATCCGCAAACCGACCGCTGGTGCATTGCCGGTGTTCGCAGTGGATCGAACTGCGCCTGCAACACAGGCGGGGCGTGCGACGTGGTGGCCCAGTCCTTTCTCGCCAACAAAGGCGTGTTTGCAGTGAACCAGAGCACCAACTGGACTTTGTCCATTCCAGATGCCATGAGAAAAAACACCAGTCTTGCTCAGCCTGCCGTGGAGCAGTTTCCCCTGAGTGTGGATGGCAATGTGGCGGGTGCCTTGCTTCGCGTCGCATTCGACGAATTGGGCCGTTTTGACATTTGCGCCCGCAACGCGCGTGAATACCTGTCGGTGGTGAAAACATGCTGAAAAGAAACACCGGCTTCACGCTGATTGAACTGATGATTGCCACCCTGGTGGCCACCTTGGTGATCGGCATTGCATTTGGCACATTGGCGCGAATTGCAGGGCAGTCAGGAGGCGCAGCACAGCGCCTTGCCATGGAAGATTTCAATGACACAGCGCTAGTGCTGGCCAACCAGATACGCCGTGCGGGTTTTGGTTCTGTGGCGTCCCCGTCCTCGGCGACCACCTTGTTCACTTGCCCTTACGATGTGTCCACCAACCAGTGCAGAACGCTGAGTGCAGGCGCTGTGGCCCAGTTCGAGTGTGTCAGTGCCCGCTATTTCCAGCCAGAGCAAAACAACTGGATTGAAACCGGTATTCGCCCCCAACCCAATGCGCAGGGGTTGGTTGAACTGCAAATTTCCCGCAGGGAAACACCGAACGAGCCCGCAGGCGCTTCGCTGTGTGAAACAGCAGGCAGTGTGACCTGGGTGGCTTTGACTCAAACCACTGCCTACTCCCTGACCAAGTTGCGGGTTTGTTACCTCAGTTCAGCCAGTGATCAAGACTTGTTGGATGACCTTGAAACCGTGTATTCCAGCCCGGATTGTTACCCCTTGAGCGCAGCATCCGGTGCCCAGCCCAGGGCGAACCTGGCTGCGATTTCAATGGCTGGGCAGTTGTCTGGCAAAGACCCATTTCCCCTGCAAGCGATCCGAGTGATTCATTTGCCCAACATACCCCGAGTTTGAAACGGAGAACAGCATGTCCATACATCGATCCAGGAAGTACAGTCAAGGTTACGGAACCGTACTGGTCGCTTTGATCGGTGCAGCGGGTGTGGCGGGGACCATCGGCTACGAGGCACGGCTGCAGGGCCAGACCGGCGAGCGCAACGAGTCGCTGAAAGGCTATTTGCAGGCGCGCGAACTGGCTTCCGAGCGGGTCATGATGATGCTGACCGCACTTGAAAAGGCCGCGGTGACACCCATTACCTTGCAAGGTGTCAATGCAGCTTCAGCCGACGTGGCCATTGCGCAAAACAGTCCCAATTCCCTTGAAGAATTGAGCAGCCAGAGCGGGGTCAATTTCTCCTCGCTGGGGCAGCAGTTGGGGGCAGAGGTACAAGCCACTTCAGGCTTGAAAAATGCCAGCCTGGAGTTGAACACCCGTATGCTGGGTGCGCAACCACGTGTGCTGCGTGATGCCCATGGCATTCCGGTCAGCCTGGAGTACACACTGCGTGTGAAGGGCAAGGGCTATTACTTCTGCCCTGCTGCTGGCGGCAAAACCGGTTGTGCCACGGGCGAGGCGGCTGCAGATTTGCGCTGGAAGGTGCCGTTACAGGTTGCAGCGCTGCCGGTCACGCCCCCGTCGGTAACACCAACCACTACAACAGGCACAGGTACGCCAGTAACTACCGGATCAACGGGTGGTGGTGGCGGTAGCGGCAGCGACCCCTGTGCAGCCTTGGCCCCACAAAACAGCAACCCCAATACAACCTCTGCAAGTTCTGTGGCAATCGCGACAAACACCGGCACATTGACCTGCACTTCTGGCAATGTGGGGGCTGGGGGCAGCATCACGGTGGGCGGCAATGCGACAAACGGGCAGGGCACCAGCAACACGCAGGGTTCGGCAACCCATGGCAGCAATAACATTCATTCCACCACCACGGGCAATGGGTCCTTTGCTGGTAACACCACAACCAATGGCAATGGCACTCAGACGCAGAGTTCAGGTAATGCGGGCAATGTGCACAATGTGCCTGGGGCGACCACATCCACAGTGCCCGTAGTGGGCAGTTCCAGTGGGAAGTACTACCAAGCTACTTTAAGTGGTTCGCAAAGCAACAGGGCATTGCACCCCTGGGAGCAATAATGAAATCGCGCGTGCGTGGCGACACGCTGATCTCGGTGCTGATCGGTGTGGCCTTGCTCAGCGTGGTGATCGTGGCCAGTGTGCAGGGTTCCGCAGGTATGCAGTTGATCAGCGCCAATATGCGCCAACTTCTCCAGGGGGGTATGGTGTCGCTGGATGTGGCTGAAATTTTGAAGGCGAGAGCCCAGACGATAGCGGCCAGCGACGATTCATCGTCGACCAAGCTGGCGCAATTGAACGGATTCGTGAATGCGTTAACGCCCAAGTTGCAATTGCTGGGCAGCGACAGTTCAGACACCAGCGGCTACGACATTGATGTGTCTTCGGCTCAGTTGGTAGACAGTGATTTTGCCCAACTCACCTTGAATGTCAGCTGGAATTCCACCACAGGGCAAATCAATTCTGCGGAAGGTCAAACCCTGAAGCTGCCGCTTGCTGCGGTGAATAGCGGGGGGGCAAACACAGGTTCGCGGGTGAGCATGCTGGGCTGGTCAGATTTGTCTGAAGTAGACGCCGGCAGCGTGTATGCGCCGGACTATTCACAAGGCTACGTGCCTTCAAACCAGGCGGCTACGCCGCCCGGTGCGCTCTAAAGCAATACGAAAAACCCCGTTTAATGGGTTACGCGAGATGTACCACCACCGCTGACCACACGAACACGTTCGCCGGGGCGAAACTGTTCATCGGCATCTTGGACGTAGGCACGCAAGGTGCCGTTGTCCATGCGCACGGTGATTTCATAACCTTGACGGTTTGATGCATTGCGTTCAATGGACTGGCCTGCAATGCCGCCCGCCACTGCACCCAGCACTGCACCTACGGCGCGGCCACTACCACCACCCACATTGCTGCCAGCCAGGCCGCCGATGATACCGCCCGCGGCTGTACCCACACCATTGGTGTCGCCCTGAATGGTCACGGTACGAACACTTTCAACGGTGCCCTGCTCGATGGTCTGGGCGCGGCGTGTTTCGCCTTCGCGATACACCTGGCCTGAGCTGCTTTGAGTTGCGCAGCCAGCCAGCGCGGAGAGCGCGATCAAGGCCACTGCACCGGTGCTTCTGAAACTAAACTGAATTGACTTGGCCATGATTTGATTTCCTTTCAAGTTACCAGGGTTGATGGCCGAATGCGGCGGCAAACCTGGACGCAATTTCTTCCCGGCTGTATTGGTAAGTTTGTGGGCCTTTGACTGCAATTTTCAAGGAGCCCATCAAACTTGCCAGTTTCGCCGCGTTAACGATGCCCATGCCTTCAGTCAGGCCGTAGAGCAAGCCTCCGCGGTACGCATCGCCGCAGCCAGTTGGGTCAGCGATTTTTTCAGCTTTAACGCACGGAATATCGTGCCGTTGACCCTTTTCAAAAATCCAGCTGCCTTCGGCCCCGCGAGTCACGACAAGGGCTTCCAGTTTCTCCGAAATCTGTTCCAGAGTGAGGCCGGTGCGGTCGCACAACATCTTGGCCTCATAGTCATTGACAGCTGCATAGGTCGCAAGTTCCAGAAAACGGTCCAGTTCGGGTTTGCCGAACATGGGAAGACCCTGGCCTGGATCGAATACAAAGGGTACGCCCGCAGCAGCAAATTGTTCGGCATGTTGCATCATGCCGTCGCGACCGTCCGGGGCAATGATACCGATTGCAATGTCACCGGCATCGCTGACTTTGTTCAGGTGCGAATGGCTCATTGCACCGGGGTGAAATGCGGTGATCTGGTTGTCGTCCAGGTCGGTGGTGATGAAGGCCTGTGCGGTGAATTCTTCTGAAACCTGTTTCACGCAAGTGGTTTCAATGCCCAGTGTTTGCAGGCGTTGAAAATATCCGCCCGCGTCGTGGCCAATCGTGGCCATGGGCACCGGCTTGCCGCCCAGCATGTTCAGGCTGTAGGCGATGTTGCCTGCGCAGCCACCCCAGTCTTTGCGAAGGCTGGGTACCAGGAATGCCACGTTCAGGATGTGAACCTGGTCGGGCAGGATCTGGTCTTTGAAACGGCCTTCAAACACCATGATGGTGTCGAATGCGATGGATCCGCAAATTAAAACGCGTTTGGACTGTGTTGAATGGGTACTCATGTGCAGCTTTTTCCGGTGAATGAAGTGGGTTGGCTCAAGCGGTGTCAGTTCTCGCGTGGGCCGTGGTCGTAAAGTTCAAGCCGAAAGCCTGTGGCAGCGCTTTCGGGCAATTGCTTGTTCAATGTGCTCAGGTTCAAGTATGCCAGCACTTCAACTGTTTGCTGGCCCGCAATAAGCGGCGCCTGGCTTGCGGAGCCTTCATCGCGCAGTTGGTAGTCGCCAGGAGCCAGTGATTTGCTGGCCATGACCAGGCCTTGGGGGTCAAGCAGTTCAATCTTCAGGTGCGGCCATAGGCTGGGCAGGTTTTGCTGGTTGGTCAATGTCAGGTCAACGCGCACATTTTGCTCATCAAGCGCCTGCAAGCCGCTGCCCTCGACCCTCAGGGCCTGTGTGGCTGGCGTGGAAAACAGTTTTTGAACGGTGGGGGTTGATTGATTGATGTACACAGCCAGTTCGGGAATTTGTTCTGCAAAGGCGGTGCGTTGCCACCACAGGGTTTGAATGCCCAAGGTCAAAAGCAGCGCCAGGCAAGCCAGTTTTAAAGCAGGGCTGCTTTGCCGGAAACTCAGCAGCGGTTTGGTTGGCGATGTGCTACCGAACAGGGTTTCTGACCCGGTGCCATCGCCACCAGCAAGATTGTGGTCGCTGCTGTAGCCGCTGTTGCCGCCGTTGCCTTGCGTGGGGCTGAGGTCCAGCTTCTGCCAGGCTTCTGTGTCCGCGGAGGTTAAATGCTCAATGCCTGAAAACACGGACTGGCATTGCCCGCAGCGTACTTTGCCTTCGTGCAGTTGCAATTGCCCCGACGTCACCTTGAACAGGGTGTTGCAGTTGGGGCAGCGCGTGGCCAGGCTCATAAGGTGGGTTTGTGTGCTTGATCAGTCTGCGGCTTTCTGGCCATGCAGGCACACCCAGCCGTCGCGTTCAGCCCACACCGACATGTCGATCCACTGGCGGTAATGTTCAATGACTTCTTCAGCTTGCCGTGCCAGCACGCCAGACAAGACCAACTGGCCGCTTGCCTCAACGTGGGCGCACAGTGAGGGTGCCAAAACCTTCAGCGGGTTTGACAAAATATTGGCCACCACCACGGGGAATTGGCGCTTGGCCAGCGGGAAGTCGGGCAGGCCACAGGGCATTTCCACGCCATTGTTGCGGGCGTTGTACGCAGTGCTGTCGACTGCCTGTGGGTCGATGTCCACGCCAATGGCTTCAGCTGCCCCCAGTTTCAATGCCGCGATGCCCAGAATGCCGGATCCACAACCGTAATCGAGTACGGACAAGCTCTTGAGCGGAAATTCGCTGAGCCAGCGCAGGCAAAGGGCAGTGGTGGGGTGTGAACCCGTGCCAAAGGCCAGGCCTGGGTCAAGGATCAAGTTGATCCGGTCGTCGAGGCGCTGCGGTTCATGCCAAGAGGGCACAATCCACAAGCGGCTTGAAATGGCGATCGGATCAAACTGTGACTGCGTCAGGCGTACCCAGTCTTCCTGGGGCACCTCGGTGTAGTCAATTTCAGCATCCGCCAGCAATTCGCCGGGAATTTCACCGAAAATCTGTTCACCTTCGCTCTTGTTGCGAAACAGCGCCACCACGTGGTTCAAGTTCCAGGCTGCAGATTCAGGCTCCATGCCAGGCTCTCCGAACAGGGGCTGTTCGTCTTCGCTGTCGGCATTGGCGTCTTCCAGGCTGACGGCCAGTGCACCCAGTTCCATGAGCAGGTCGGACACTTCGTCCGCTTGCTCAAAGGGCAGGGTCAGTTTGGCTTGAATCAGTGGTGTGCTCTGTTGGTTCATGCGTTTACTTATTTAACCCGTGTTTCCAGTTTGTTTTCTAGGTAGTGGATGCTGGTGCCGCCTTCGACAAACCGTGCATCTTCCATCAATTCCCGGTGAAGTGCGGTGTTGGTTTTGATGCCATCCACTACCAATTCCGCCAGGGCTTGGCGCATGCGGGCCATGGCCTGCTTGCGGTCTTCGCCGTAGGTGATCACTTTGGCGATCATGGAATCATAATGGGGCGGTACGTTGTAGCCACTGTAGACATGGGAATCGACGCGCACGCCTGGGCCGCCTGGTGCATGCCAGTTCTTGATCGGGCCGGGCGAGGGCACGAACTTGAAAGGGTCTTCCGCGTTGATGCGGCATTCCATGGCGTGGCCACGGAATTCAATATCGCGCTGGCGAAAGCGCAGTTTCTGCCCCGCCGCAATGCGGATCTGTTCCTGAACAATGTCCACACCAGTGATCATTTCTGTCACCGGGTGTTCAACTTGTACGCGCGTATTCATTTCAATGAAGTAGAACTCGCCGTTTTCATAAAGGAATTCGAATGTGCCGGCACCGCGATAGCCGATTTTTCGGCACGCTTCCGCACAGCGTTCACCGATGCGTTCAATCAGGCGTCGGGGAATGTTGGGTGCAGGCGCTTCCTCAATGACTTTCTGGTGGCGGCGCTGCATGGAACAATCGCGTTCGCCCAGCCATACTGCATTTTTGTGCTCGTCAGCCAGAATCTGGATTTCAATGTGCCGCGGGTTTTCAAGGAATTTTTCCATGTAAACCGCTGGGTTGTTGAATGCCGTCCCCGCCTCGTTTTTGGTCATGGCCACTGCGTTCACCAGGGCGGCTTCGGTGTGTACCACGCGCATGCCGCGACCACCGCCGCCGCCAGCGGCCTTGATAATGACCGGGTAGCCCACCTGGCGTGCAATTTTCACGATCTCACGGGGATCGTCGGGTAACTCGCCTTCAGATCCGGGCACGCATGGCACACCGGCAGCGATCATGGCGCGTTTTGCGGACACTTTGTCGCCCATCAGTAGAATGGATTCTGCGCGGGGGCCGATGAACACAAATCCGCTTTTTTCAACGCGGTCGGCGAAACTGGCGTTTTCAGACAAAAAGCCGTAGCCGGTGTGAATCGCTTCGGAATCGGTGACTTCGGCAGCGCTGATGATTGCTGGAATGTTCAGGTAGCTTTCTTTGGAGCTGGGCGGGCCGATACAGACGGATTCGTCAGCCAGCTTGACGTACTTGGCATCCACATCTGCTGTGGAATACACCGCAACGGTTTTAATGCCCATTTCCTTGCAGGCGCGCAAAATGCGCAAGGCAATTTCGCCACGGTTGGCGATCAATATTTTTCCAAACATGGTCGGCTCCTGTTCTATTCGATGATGAACAGAGCTTGACCAAACTCCACGGGTTGACCGTTTTCGACCAGAATGGCTTTGACCACGCCAGACTTGTCGCTCTCGATTTCGTTGAGCAACTTCATGGCTTCAATGATACAAATCGTCTGGCCTTCTTTCACAGTCGTGCCAATTTCAACAAAATTGGATGCGCCGGGATTGGGCGCGCGGTAGAACGTGCCAACCATAGGCGAGGTCACTTTGTGACCTGCGTCCAAAGGCGCTGCGGCGGGTGCTTCAACTGCCATGGCCGGTGCTGCGGTTGCTGCTGCCGGTGCAGCCATTGCTGGTGACTGTTGCATCATTTGATGCGGCATGGCCATGGTGTATTGGGGTTGGCTTTTGACGATGCGTACCTTGCCTTCACCTTCAGTCACTTCCAGTTCGGAAATGTCGGATTCAGCCACCAGGTCGATCAATGTTTTTAGCTTTCTGAGGTCCATTTACTTGCTCCATCTAGGGAGGTTGGTTGTGGGCCCGCTCAAGTGACGGGCCGTCTTGTATGGCAATGCACAACCAAGTTCACGGTTAGCTTCGCTTTATAACTTAGCTTATCAACTGAGCTTATTAACTGAGCTTAACTTCGCTTAGTGTGCACTGAAAATCAATTATTTTCCACCTTGGCGGGTTGTGTTGAGCCTTGCTTCTTGACTCGCCCAGCGTCAGCGTTGCGTGAGCATACCTGATTTTACCGGTGTAATGCGTTGGTGATCGTGCTCATCTGTATTCTGCCGGCTTCTGTCAGTAATTCATTACCATTTTCGTCCAATATGACGGTAAATGGTAATCCTCCCTGTTTGTTACCCAGGGCTTTGCCAAGCTCGGTGCCTGTCATGCCTGCCAGCACAATAGGGTAATTTACTGGTGTTTTTTGAAGAAATTGTTGCACATTCGAAGGAGAATCAATGGCAATGCCGATTAACTCGACATTCCTGGCCTGAAGCTCCGGGTAAAGCTCGTCCAGTTCCGGCATTTCTTCCACGCAGGGGGGGCACCACGTGGCCCAGAAGTTCAAGACCACCACCTTGCCCTTCAAGGCACCCAGGTCGAGTGAACCACCTTGCGGTGTTTCAAAGGTGTAGCCGTTCAAAGGGTAGGCCGGTTCACCTTGCGGTTTCAAGCCAAAATAAAGGCCAATCGCCAGGGCGATGATGGCTGTAAAAATGGGAATCAGTTTGTTGCGCATGGTGCTTCTCATGGTGCTTCTATCAGGCGGGCCAAGCCCGCAATGTCAGTTTGAAAAAGGGTGCCGTCAGGTGCCTGCCTGTTGAGTAACCCGCGGCGTTGCATGTGGTTGGCTACCCCCAACTGGAACCAACGCTGCTTCCAGCGAAAGGCGACAGCAGGAAATGATTTGCCAGCCAGCAAGGCGTCTTCGCAAGCGTCGAAGTTGATGTTCTGGTTTAACAGCCAGTAGTCCACTTCTTTCTCGTCGTCGGCAAACGCTATCAGGTGAATGTCGGAATGGGCACTGCCCGTGCCGTTGACCGCAGCCCCGTACACGATCGGTTCGAATTGCGCCAAACCTTGCATGAATTGGAGTGCAATTTCGCGCAATTCGTTCAATTCGCCAGGTTGGCTATCGGCTTGAAACAGAGCTTGGTACGCGCGAAGTTCGTCTTGAATGTCTTGGTCAGAGGGCAGTCTGTCACGCGCAATGCGCTGTTTGCCCACTTTTGATTTCACGGCCTGGTTGCGGGCTGTGGCGTAATCCAAGCCTTCCTCGGCGATCAGGCGGGCGGCAGTCATCGCAATTTCAATGCGAAGTTCGTCTTGCGGGGCGAAGAATTCTTCCATACCGGCAGTGTATCCAAATTCACAGGCACTACAATATGGGCTTGTTCTGAAAGGAAGAAAGAATGCACATCCACATTCTCGGCATTTGTGGCACCTTCATGGGCGGTGTTGCCCAGTTGGCCAAGGCCTTGGGGCACACCGTGACCGGTTGCGACGCCAATGTCTACCCGCCCATGAGTACACAACTGACCGAATCGGGCATTGCGCTGACCGAGGGTTTTGGCGTGGAGCAGCTGGCCATCAAGCCCGATTTGTGGGTTGTGGGCAATGTGGTGTCCCGGGGCAATCCCTTGATGGAGGCCATTCTGAATCAGGGCTTGCCATATACCAGCGGGCCACAATGGGTGGGTGAACACATATTGCGTGGCCGAAAGGTGATGGCGGTGGCCGGTACCCACGGCAAAACCAGCACCAGCTCCATGTTGGCCTGGGTGTTGCAGCAAGCGGGTTTGAACCCCGGCTTTTTAATTGGTGGTGTGCCCGGCGGTTTTGGTGTGTCGGCCAGTTTGGGGCAGGGCGATTGTTTCGTGATCGAGGCCGATGAATACGACACGGCGTTTTTCGACAAACGCTCGAAGTTTGTTCATTACCGGCCCACGGTCGCGGTGTTGAACAATCTTGAATTTGATCACGCGGACATTTTTCCCGACCTGGCCGCCATTGAAACCCAGTTTCACCACCTGGTGCGCACCGTGCCGGGCAATGGTCGCGTGGTGTGCCCTGCGAACACCGACTCACTTGAACGTGTTTTGAAGCGCGGTTGCTGGACCCCGGTTGAGCGGTTTTCTGCCGATACGGCAGAGGGCAGTGAAGCGCCTTGGCAGGCCCGTGTATTGGGGGCCTCGAAATTTGAAGTGTTGAAAGACGGCGAAAGCAAGGGCTTGGTCAGTTGGGACTGGTCGGGCTTGCACAATGTGAACAATGCCCTGGCCGTGGTGGCGGCAGCCCATGCTGTAGGTGTCTCTGTTTCAGAAGCCTGCGCCGCCTTGAGCAGTTTTCCCGGTGTAAAACGCCGAATGGAATTGCGGGGTGAAGTGGGTGGTGTCCGGGTTTATGACGATTTTGCCCATCACCCCACCGCAATTGCCACCACGCTGGAAGGTGCCAAGGCCAGAATAGCTGAAGTGGCCGCTGTAAATGGTCAGCAGGCTGGTCGACTGATTGCCTTGTTTGAGCCGCGGTCCAATACCATGAAAATGGGCACCTTGGCGCAGGCTTTGCCGGCTTCGTTTGACAGTGCGGAATCCGTGGTGTGCTACACCGCTGGCATTCAGTGGAATGTGCGCGACACCTTGGGCACCTTGGGTGACAGGCTTTTCACAAGCGACAATCTGGACGAGGTGATCCAGCACGTGCTGGCGCAGGCCAAGCCGGGCGACTGGATTGTGGCCATGAGCAATGGTTCGTTTGGCGGCATTCACCAGAAACTTTTGAGCGCCTTGGGCGATCAAGCCGGGGCATTGGTTTGACCCCGTTTGTATTGAACAGCCCCGGCCGTTTTGCCCGAACGGCAGGCGTTGCAGAACTGGTGGTGTACCTGCACGGTTTCAGGTCTTCATCGAAATCGATGAAAGCGCAGACCATGATTGACACGTTCGCGAATGCTGGGTTGAGTAGCCATTTGTGGGTGCCTGATTTACCCGCTTCGCCCGCCCAAGCCTTGGCTTTGGTCGAGAATCAGTTGCACGGGCGTTTGCAAAGCAGGCCGGATTTGTCGCTGACATTTATTGGCAGTTCGCTGGGTGGGTTTTATGCGACGGTGCTGGGCGAGCGTTATCCACAGGCCAGCGTGGTGCTGTTGAACCCTGCCATCAAGCCGTATGACGATTTGCAGGATCAAATCGGCAAAAAGAAAGTGTACTTTTCCGACGAAGAAATCGAGTTCGTGCCCGCTTACCTTGACGATCTGAAAGCCATGGAGCGAACCAGCCTGACCAGCCCCGAGCGCTATTTTCTGGTGGCTGCCCGGGACGACGAGGTGTTGAACTGTGACACCATGCTGAAGCGTTATGAAGGCGCGCACCAGTTGCACTTGTTGGGCTCGGACCATGCCTTGAGCGATTTTGATGAGATCTTGCCATTCGTCAAACTGGCCGTGGGTTTGCAATGACAAGCCGGGTGGTCTGGACTCCTCATTGCCCACCGACCTGGCCTGCGTGGGCTCGCGATTGGGCCAAAACCAAAGGGTCACTGACCTTGCGTTTGTCGGGGTTGAACCGCGGTTTTCGGGTTGAGCCGGTTGTTCAGGGCCAGGTGTTGAACCCGCGTGGCCCGTTCCTGCCCGCTGGCAGTGATGCGGGTGGCTTGATGCGTCAGCGTTTGGTGCGTTTGCATGTGAACAACGAGCCCGTGGTGCTGGCTCAAACCCTGGTAAAAATGGACGGGGCGGTGAGCGACTGGCATTTTTGGCGCGGGCTGGGTTCACGTTCTTTGGGGTCGGTGCTGTTTTCCGACCCACGCGTCAAGCGAGGAAATTTGTACTTTGCACGCCTGCCCTTGGGGCAGACCTGGGTACAGCAGTTGTTAAGCCCACAGTTGCGGGCTGAAATGAATACCTTGGGTTCGGGTCGGGTGTGGTACGCCCGATGCGCGCGTTTTTCGCGTCAACCTGACCGAACACCGTTGTGGGTGATGGAAGTGTTCCTGCCCCAACTTGAATTTTATCTTTAGGACAGTTGATGAATTTGTATTATGAAGAGGCCGGTGCCTTCAAAGTGGGTCGCGTGCTTCAAGACCAGGGCAATGCCTTTCAGGTTGAAACCTTGCATGGCAAACGCACCAAGGTGAAATCCAACAGCGTGATGCTGAAATTCGATACGCTGGAATGCGCGGAATTTCACACCCAGGTCGAAGCATTGGCCAAAGACGTGGACACTGAGTTTTTGTGGGAATGCGCCCCGGAAGGCGAGTTCGATTTCAATGTGATGGCCGTGGAATATTTTGGCGAGAAGCCCACCGTAGTTCAACAGGCTGCCACATTGGCTGCACTGCATGCGGCGCCCATTCATTTTCATCGCAAGGGCAAGGGCATGTACCGTGCTGCGCCGCCTGAAATTTTGCAGGCAGCCCTGGCGGGCCTGGAGAAAAAGCGCTTGGCTGCAGAACAACAGCAGGCCTGGGCCGATGCACTGGTGCGTCGCGAGTTGCCGGAAGGTTTTGCCAAACAGGCAGCGGTGTTGCTGGTGCGGCCCGACAAAAACAGTGCAGAGTACAAGGCCTTGATGCTGGCTTGCACAGAAGCAGGCCGGTCACCCGATGTGTTGCTGATTGAATGCGGTGCATTCAAATCGGTCCATGAAATGATGCGCGCGCGCTTTGCGGCCGTGTACTTTCCCAAGGGCCCGGAAATTGACCTGCCTGCACCTGACGTGCCGACCGACCTGGCCGATTTGCCTGTGGCCAATGTGCGTGCCTTTTCAATCGACGACATTTCAACCACTGAAATTGATGACGCCTTCAGCGTGGTGTGGCTCGATGAAACCCGCGCGCGCATCGGCGTGCACATTGCGGCGCCAGCACTTTTGATTCCCCGTGGCAGCCCTTACGACCGTGTCGCCCGCGAACGACTTTCCACTGTGTACGCACCCGGCGACAAGATCACCATGCTGCCTGACCAAGTGGTCGAGTTGGCCACGCTGGCAGAGGGCCGCACCGTGCCCAGTGTCAGCATTTACGTAGAAGTGAGCACGGAAACAGGCGAGTTGCTCAGTGAGCCCTACAGCGCGATTGAACAGGTGCCCATGGCCGCCAACCTGCGCCACAATCACCTGGATGCAGCCCTGTCCAAGGAAGTGCTGGAAGACCCCGAATTGAATCAGCTCGACGTGGTGGGCGAGTTTTTCCCGGCTTTGAAAATGTTGTGGAAAAGTTCGTGCGTGTTGCGCATGGAACGTGAAATTGCGCGCGGCCAACCCGAGAAACACACACGAATCGATTTCAATTTCTACGTGGCAGAAGATGGTACTGTTGAAATTCAACCCCGCCGACGCGACGCCCCGCTTGATTTGCTGGTGGCCGAATGGATGATCTACGTGAACCGGGAATGGGGTGGCATGCTGGATGAATGCAAGGTCACCGGCATTTATCGGGTCCAACCGCCCATGGGCCGCGTGCGCATGTCCACACACGCCGCGCCACACGTGGGTCTGGGTGTGCCGCAGTATGCGTGGAGCACATCGCCGCTTCGCCGTTACGTGGATTTGGTGAACCAGCAACAATTGATTTCCCTGTTGCGCCAGGAACCGCCTGTGTACACCGCCACCGACGCGGAACTGTTGTCGGCCGTGAACAGTTTTGATGTCACCTACAAAGCCTACGCCGAGTTTCAGCAAAGCATGGAACGCTATTGGTGCCTGCGCTGGATTCAGCAGAAAGGCCGCAAGCAGTTTGATGGCGTGGTAGTGAAAGATGAACTGGTCAGGCTGGACGATATTCCCCTGTTTGTTCGCCTGGTGGGTGTGACTTCCCCAGGTCGTGGTGTTCAGGTTGAAGTTGAACTGGACCAGGTGGATGAACTGACGCTGACGGTGTCCTGCAAATTGCTGGCTTTGAAGAACGGCACGCCCACGCGCTTGCTCGATGATGAGGAAGAAGAGGATGTTGAAACCGAGTCTTCCTCTGCTGCACCAAGCGAAACAGGCTTGCCTGAACTGCCTGCTTCAGTGGCGGATGTGAATGTGGATGCTGAGCAATCAGGAGAACCCCAGGCGTGAGTACAATGCGCGCACCTTTTGGCGAAGTGAACTTGAAAAAGGCCTTGCTGCTGTCGGTGTTCGTGCATGCTCTGTTGTTGCTGGTGCATTTTTCAAAGCCCAAGGCGGACACTGCATTCAGTCGTCCACTGGAAGTGATTCTGGTCAATGCACAATCCCAAAAAGCGCCCACTGATGCCAAGGTGCTTGCCCAGGTTGCCCTGGATGGCGGTGGGCAGGCGGACAAGGGAAGGGCCACAACATTGCCGGGGCAGGCAGATGATGCCGTGAATCAGCGTGAGCTGATTTCCAGCCAGGAACGGCTGAAAGAACTGGAAGCACTGCAGCGCAACCTGGCTGGTGCGGAATTGAGAACCACGCCGCAGAATGAAGCGCCTGACACCCGCACTGGCAGCGATGCGAAAAGCCAGCGCGCGCTTGAAGTGAAACGCCTGCAGGCGCAAATTGCGGACAATATCAAAAGCTACAACGAGCGGCCAAGAAAACATTTTTTCTCTCCCAGAACCTCGCCCTATGCCTTTGCAATTTATGAAGAAGCGTGGCGCGCCAAGGTAGAACAGGTTGGCAATGCCAACTACCCCGATGAATTGAAAGGCCGCATTTATGGCAAGTTGCGCTTGACGGCTTATGTACGCCAGGACGGTACACTGGAAGATGTGGAAGTCGACCGGTCATCGGGATCTGCGGTGCTGGATCGCGCAGCACTGCGTATTTTGAGAATGTCTACACCTTTTCCGCCATTTCCATCCGAAATGCGTCAAAAGGCGGATATCTTGGCCATCACCCGCACTTGGGTGTTCAGCCGGGACACCATCAGCACGGAATACTGAGTTTTCTGGAGAATTTGTTGAGTACGCCCAATTGCCCTGTTGATCACCGTATTGAGCGCTATGTTGTGATTGGTAACCCGATTGCCCACAGCATGTCCCCGGCGATTCATACCGACTTTGCAGCACAGCTTGAATTGCCTTTGCAGTATGCCCGTGTGCTGGCGCCAATTGGCGGTTTCAAGCAAACCGTCAGTGCGTTGAAAGCTGCAGGTGTGCGGGGTGCCAATGTCACGGTGCCTTTCAAGCTGGACGCATTCGGATTGGCTGATGAGTTGTCTCCTGCCGCGCAATTTGCCCAAGCTGCCAACACCTTGATCTTTCAAGCCGATGGCAGCATTCACGCAGACAACACCGACGGGGGTGGCCTGTGTCGAGACTTGTCGCGCCAGCTGCAAACTCTTGGTTTGCAACTCGAGCAGTGTCAAGTGTTGATGATTGGTGCTGGTGGTGCCGCAAGCGGCTGTGTGGCGGCATTTCACGCGGCGGGTGTTCACCACTTGACGGTGCTGAACCGCACAGTTGGCAAAGCCCGCGAGCTGGCTGAACGCGCAGAAGCGATTGACCTGCCTGCTGCGGGCGGCAGCCTTGACACACCGCCCAGTCATTTCGAAATTCCGGGTGCACCGGTGGTTATCGTGAATGCCTCGTCGAGCAGCCTGAATGGCGATGTGCCCCTGATACACCCGGCCTGGTTCGAGCGTGCTGTACTGGTCTACGACATGATGTATGCCGCGAAACCCACCCCTTTCATGCAGGCGCTGGAAAGCACCGGCTTGCCGTGCAGCGATGGTCTGGGCATGTTGGTGTTTCAAGCCCAATTGGCATTCGAGGTGTGGACTGGCCAGTCGCCCAATGCCCTTGAAACCCTGACCAAAGTTCGGCAACTCGTGCTGGCCAAGGCAGCGGTTCAATGAACGCGATGGCACGTCGAAAAGCAGGCCAGGCGGCCCGTACCCGAAAGTTCAGCCTGAACCCGCTGGTGTGGCTGTGGCGTATTTTCTTTTGGGGTTTCTGCGCCGTTGTATTGCTTCAACTTTGGTACCTGGTGCAAATCGCAGTGTGGACACACGTGAACCCGTCGAGCACCAGTTTCATGCAAACACGCCTTGCTGAACTTCGCGAAACCGAACCGGGCTTCCAACTCAAGCATGAATGGGTGCCTTACGACAAAATTTCGCTGAACCTGAAGCGTGCCGTGATTGCGGCGGAGGACAGCGGATTCATGACCCACAAGGGTGTGGAAATGGAGGCGATTGAGTTGGCCATCAAGCGCAATGCACGCCGTGGTCGCGTGACGCACGGTGGGTCAACCATTACCCAGCAGTTGGCCAAGAACCTGTTTTTGACGAGCAAGCGAAGTTACATCCGCAAAGGTCAGGAGTTGGTGATCGCCCTCATGATCGAAGCACTTTGGGACAAGCGTCGCATTCTCGAGGTCTATCTGAATGTGGTGGAGTGGGGCAATGGTGTGTATGGTGCGCAGGCTGCAGCCCGACACCATTTTGGTGTCAATGCTGCACAGTTGAGCAGCTTCCAGGCTGCCCGGATGGCGGGCATGTTGCCCGCGCCACGTTACTTCGACAAACGCGGCAATTCACCTTTTTTGGCCCGCAAAACAGGCACCTTGCAAAAGCGCATGTTCCAGGTGGTGGTGCCCAAATAAGCTTAAAGGGGTTCTTCGCCCAGCAGTGTTGTCCATAAAGTGCGAATGGGTTTGCGCAGCACCATCATGGCTGGGTCGCTGGTTCGTGATTTGTCGTGCCCAGCCAGCCGCAATGCATGTTGCTTGGCGCGCAACTGCCGATAGGCATCGGCTACGTAGTTTGCCAGGTTGGCTGGCAACAAGCCCAACTCACCGGCTTTTTTAAGCAGGGCAATATTGCCCTTGTTTTGGGTCAACTCAGGGTAAAAATGAGCATGGCCCAGTACCAGCGCCTGCACCATGAATTCCACGTCCACCATGCCGCCCAGGTCGTGTTTCACATCAAACAGCTCAGTGTGGTTCGGGTGCCCTTCCAGCATTTTACGGCGCATGTCCAACACTTCCTTTTTAACGTCGTCCCAGTTTCTTGGAAGCTGAAGAATTTCTTCACGCAGGTTCTCGAATTTTTTTCCGATTTCCGCGTCACCCACGCAAAAGCGTGCGCGGGTCAGGGCCTGGTGCTCCCAGAACCAGGCACCAACACCGCCTTCGCGGCGTTGATAGTCTTCAAACGAGGCCACGCTGCTGACCAGCAGACCCGCTTCGCCGTTGGGGCGTAGCCGGAAGTCGGTTTCAAACAGGGTGCCCGCGGCGGTTTGTGTGGTCAGCCAGCGGTTCATTCGTTTGGCCAGCTGGGCGTACAAATCGGGCGCTCTGTCATCGCTGTCTTCAAACAGGAATATCAGGTCAAGGTCGGATGAGTAACCCAGTTCCTTGCCTCCATGTTTTCCGTAGGCCACCACGGCAAACCGGGGTTGGGCGCGGTGGCGCTTGGGCAGTTGGTCCCAGGCCTGAACAAGAATCAAGTCCAGCGTGCAGTCTGCAAGGGCAGACAACAAATCGGACACATGCTCCACGGTCAGCAGGTTTTCAAGGTCTTGAGCCAGAATCCTGAACAGCTGTGCATGGTGCTGTTCGCGGATCAGGTCCATCTGGCGTTCCAGGTCGGCTTGTCCGTCCGGCATTTTGGCCTGGTCCAGCATCTCCCGTAGCTGTTGCTTCCATTCATCCAGGTTGGGTGGTGTCAGCAAGGTGCGGCTGTCCAGCAGTTCGTCCAGCAACAGCGGGTGCCGGATCAAGAAATTGGCAGCCCATGGGCTGGCCGCCAGCATGCGGCTGACCCGCATTCGCGCAATGGGGTATTCGTCCAGCAAGCTCAAGTAGGCGCCGCGTCGTGACACGGTTTCGATCAGGTCGCAACAGTGCCGCCAGCATGAATCGGGTGCTGATGATGCTCCCGCTGCAGCCAGCAGGGTGGGCATCAGCCTGTCAACCCGTTCTCTGTGGGCGGTGGGCAGTGCCTGGTAGCGGCTGGATTCAATCAGGTGCTGGTAGCGGTCCTGCGCGGCCTGTGGGTTGCTGAACCCCTGGGTCAGCGAGTCGGCCCAGGGCAGCTCAAGGCTGGGTGTTTCTTCATCTTCCTGCTTGTCTCCGAACACCACGTCGAAATGGCTGGCCACGTAGTCCATGTGGCGATTCAATGCCTTCGCAAAATTGCCCGGGTCCTGAAAACCCATGGACCTTGCAATTCGCAACACTTCTGTGGGTGAGGCTGGCAGGCGGTGGGTTTGTGCATCGTCGACGTATTGCAAACGGTGCTCCAGGTTGCGCAAAAAACGGTAAGCATCCACCAGTTTGTCGTGGTCTTCCTGGGTAATCAGGCCCAGTTCTACGCACACCTCGAGCACATCCACTGTGCGGCGCAATTGCAGCTTGGGTTCGCGGCCGCCGCGGATCAACTGAAACGCCTGGGCCGTGAATTCAATTTCACGAATGCCCCCACGACCCAGTTTCACGTGCACCGAGCCCGGGTGCTGGTTTTCTCGTTTGCTGACTTCACTTCGGATTTGCACGTGCAAGGCACGCAGGGCGCGAATTGATCCAAAGTCCAAATATTTGCGAAACACAAAAGGCCGCACAATGTTGTTCAAATTGTCCAGGCTTTGCTGAAATGCCGCATCCTGTTCCGGGTCGACTGCCCAGTTCACCACACGCGCCTTGATCCAGGCGTAGCGTTCCCATTCGCGGCCTTGCACTACGAAGTACTCTTCCAGCATGTCCTGGCTGACCACCAGTGGACCTGAATCTCCGTTGGGGCGCAGGCGCATGTCCACGCGAAACACGAAGCCTTCATCGGTTACTTCGGAAATGATCTTGATCAGGCGCTTGCCCACCTGTGTGAAAAACTCGGCATGCGATTGAGTCTTGCCCGTGGGGCCACCCAGTGTGTCTGCATCTTCGTTGTAAAGGAAAATCAGGTCGATGTCGCTCGACGCATTCAATTCAAGCCCGCCCAGTTTGCCCATGCCCACCACCATCAGGCAATCGCCCCGGGCCGGTTCGCCGAATCGTTCCGCCTGCAGCCTGTGGCTCAGCTTCAAACCAATTTGGACTGCGGCATCTGCCAAAAAAGACAGCGCTTCGGTCACCTCGAACAAATCCACTTTGCCTTGCAGGTCACGGCGCATGATTTCTACCATGCTGCGCTGGCGAACCAAGCGAAGTTCTGCCATCAAGGCCTTTTCGTCTGTTAATTCGCGTGATTTTTCAAGCCAGTTGTCGATGCAGGTCAGCAGGTGTTCCCCGTCGAACTGGTCGGTGTCCCACTCGGGAAAGCGATTCAGCCACCGTTTGGCATACTCTGAATGTGTAGGCCAAACGGGATGATAGAAATCCAGTGGGTCGTTCATGCGTGTCGTTATATAAAAAGTGAAGCTTGGTTCTACAATAGCGTACTACAGGTGTTCACGATTTTTCGGACGGTATTTCTTGCAGGAAGGAACAAACCACGCGCTGGCGCAACAGGTCAATGGCCACCCCGCACTTCGGCGCGCCGGGATCGTTTTGTTCTGGCTGCTGATTGCGGTATACACCCCACTGTGCCTGGCCTTGCTTGCCATCAAGTGGCTGGTCCTGCCGGAGATTGACCGGTATCGGCCCGAAATTCAGCATTTTCTTCAAACCCAAACTGGAGCCCCCGTTGAATTGGGTGAAATCCGGGCCAGCTGGCAGGGTTTCGGCCCACAGTTTGTTGTTGACCATGTTCGTCTGCCCCAACCCAGTGGTGCCACTGGTTTTCAGGCCGACCGAATTCGAATGGACTGGTCACTGCCCAGTATTCTGGCTTTTCGGCCGCGCTTGAAAAATCTTGAAATTCATTCACCTGAACTGAGTGTGCAGCGAAACCCGCAAGGTGTGTTCGAGGTGGCAGGCCAGCCCATTGTGGACGACGGCAGCAAGGGAAATCCTGCACTGGACTGGTTGTTGGCCCAGCAACGCGTATTGCTCAAAAATGGCGTGCTGACCTGGCATGACGCCATGGGCCAGTACCCCGATGCACAAGCCATGGACGCAGAGCTGTTGCTCGAGAATGGCTTGAGCCGACATTCGGCCGGGCTGGTGTTCAACGTACCCGGCGTGGCGCAAACCCCGGTCAAGGCCAACCTGAATTTCAAAACACCTTTGCTGGAAGCCGTGCACGGCGACATTCAGAAATGGAAAGGCACTTTCTTTCTGGATGTGGTTGTTGACCAGGCAGCCCCCATTGAATCGGTTTTCAAAACCTTGGGTCTTGATGTGGACCTGACAAAGCCCCAAGGCAAGCTGTGGGTGGATTTTGAAAACGGGCTGGTACAAAGGTCTGTTCTGGATGCCAGGGTTGCCAAGCTGCGGTTTTCAAATGATGCCGTGAATGCGCCGCCGTTTGACATGGTGAACACCAGCGCCTTGATTGAAGTGGCTGGTGAGCATTTCCTGTTGAAACCCGAAGCCATTGCCATTCGCCGTTTGAAAGGCCAGATTGCCGGTTTGAAGCAGTTTGGTCCCACCGATTTGTCCGCCAGCCGAAAAGTGGTTGCTGAGGGTGTTCAGTGGGGGGTAAGGGTCAATCAACTTGACGCGGCGCAGGCCAAGGCGATCGCGCTCGAGTTGGGTCCGCATGTTGGGCAGGCCGGCAAGCTGGACGCTTTCACTGATCTGGAAATCTCGGGACGAATCAACCAGGTTGATGTGAACTGGACTACCCAGGGAGAAACCCCGTACAGCGATTCCCTCGCATTCAGTTCCGACATTGATTTCAGCCAGCTCACCGTGCTGTATCGCGAAGCATCAGGCAAAGCGAATGCCGCCAATGTTAAGGTGACCGGTTTTCGAAATCTCAGTGGCCGCTTCAAGGGCGATGACCGGCAAGGCGAATGGACCCTGACCGGCAAAAATGCGGAAGTTGCCTTGCCCGAAGTGTTTGCTGCCGACTTGCTTGCGTTTGACGAGCTGGCGGGTTCCGGGGGCTGGAAAAATGTGTTTGATGGCACCTTGCCCATTGAATTTTCCGTGACCGACCTGACGGTGCGCAATGCCGACTTGCAAGCGCAGGTTGCCGGCACTTATGAATTTCGCCGCAACGAACCGGATTTCGTGGACGTACGGGGCACCTTGCCAACAGCCAACGTGGCCAAGGTCTCCAACTATCTACCCTTGGTTGTGGGCAACAGTGCCCGCGAATGGCTGAAGACCAATATTCTGGCTGGTGTAGCTCAGAACGGCAGGTTTGAATTATCCGGGCGCTTGAATGACTTCCCCTTTGACGGTCCGAAACAAAAAGGGGTGTTTAGTATTGAGGTGCCTTTTGACAACGGAGAGTTGACTTATGCACCGGGCTGGCCTGGTATTCAGAAAGTCAAGGGCAAGGCCACCTTCGCAGGCAAACGCATGTTGATTCAGGCTGAAACTGCGGAATCGCTGGGTGTGCAACTCAAGAAAGTGGAAGCCCGAATCGACAACCTGGATGCCTGGGAACCGCTCCTTGTCATCAAGGGCACTGGCCTTGGCGAGCTGGGAAAAATGGTCGAATTCGTCAATCAGAGCCCTGTGCGCGAGATATTGAATGAGGCCCTGGTCAATGCTGAAGTGGATGGCACGGCGACACTTGATCTGCAACTGAATATCCCGATAGCAGACCCGCAGAAAACGCAGGTCAAAGGCGACTTGGGTTTGAAGGGAAATTCGATTCGCATTGTTCGTGGCATGCCACTGGTCAGCAACACCGAAGGGGTGATCCGTTTTTCAAACAAGGGCCTGTTTATTGATCAACTGCAGGGCCAAGCACTGGGCGGGCCAGTGCTCATCAAAGGCACTACAGACACGGCAGGTCGAATGGAAATCAGGGCCACCGGTACAGCCCGGGCCAAGGGTCTGGTGCAGTATTTGAACCCGCTTGCCGAGCCGTACCTGGCAGGTTCCACTCCCTACTCCGTGGTTGTTTCAACCCGTGAGAATGGCATTGCTGTTGATGTAGCCAGCCAGTTGCAAGGTCTGGAAGTGAAGCTGCCTGGCCCTTTTGCCAAGAATCCGGACAGCCGTTTGCCGTTCCGGCTGAACCAGACTGTCAACTTGCAGGGACAGCGCTGGATCGTGGATCTGGGGCCAGAGGGCAAACCTTTGGCGCAAGTTCGTGCCTTGGTTCTGGACGATCAAGGTCAGACCGATATTGCTTCATTGCAGTTTGCAGTTGGTGCGCCGCTTGCACCGGCCACCCCAGGCATTCAAGGGGATGTGCGCATGGCTGTCCTTGATGTAGACACCTGGCGGGCCATTGTCAATGACATCACTTCGGCCTCGGGCAATATGGGGTTGATGAACGACTTTTTTGACAACGCATCAGGCGGACCGGCGATCAACCTGAAGGTGGGTATACGGGCAGACCGCCTCAACATCGGCAGCAAATCGTTTGAAGGCGTTTCAGTCGCAGCGCGCACCATTGAAAGCCGCTGGCAATTCGACATCAAAGGCAAGGGCGTTGACGGTTATGTGTCCTGGGTTTCTGACAAACAAAGGCCTGAAGGCGCTTTGCTGGCCCGGTTTAAAACCTTGGTTATTCCCAAGACACTGGACAGCGGCATGCGCGATTTGGTGGAGGAACCTGCGTCCAGCATTCCGGCGCTGGACGTGCAGGTCGACAGCTTTACCCTGAACGACGTGGTGCTGGGCAAACTCAAGCTGATCGCCGTGAATCAGACTCGCGAAGAACAGGCCAAGGCCACGTTAAGCCAGCGCCCCAAGGAATGGCGACTTGAGTCATTGAGAATTGAAAACCCGGAATCGGTGACCCAGGCCAAAGGCATTTGGCAGTACGGCGAAAACCTGCGCAATCAGCGCACCGACATTGAAGTCAACCAGACGGTCAAAAATGGCGGCGCACTGCTGGCCAGGCTGGGTATGGAAGACGTGTTTCAAGGTGGGGAGGGTAGTCTGGTCGGGCGATTGCGCTGGAACGATGCACCCACGACCATTGATTACGGCAGCCTGAGTGGACAATTCAAATTGAAAAGTGTGAAAGGCCAGTTTTTAAAAGCAGACCCCGGTGTGGCGAAGTTGCTCGGCGTGCTTTCGCTGCAAAGCATTCCACGTCGCTTCACGCTTGATTTCAAGGACGTGTTTTCTGATGGCTTTGCCTATGACACCATGGAAGCCGATGTGGTGCTGAAAGAGGGCATTGCCAGCACCCAGAACTTCAAGATGACCGGCCCCAGTGCTACGGTTGTGATGGATGGCGACCTTGACCTGGAAAGTGAAACCCAGAACATGAATGTGGTGGTACTGCCTGATTTGAACCCTGCCGGTGGTTCACTGATTTACTCCGTGATTGCGGCCAACCCGGCAGTTGGAATTGCCTCGCTGATCGCAGACTTTGTTTTGAAAGACCCCTTGGCCAAGATATTCTCGTTTCAGTACCGCGTCAGCGGGCCATGGGTTGCACCGGTCATTGAACGCGTGCGCAAAGGCGACGCCGTTACCCCTCCCACCAGCGAAACCAACCCAAGGCCGTAACATGTCCAAGCCGATGACCGTAGCCAGCCTGCAAATGATTTCCACGCCCGATTTGGAACGCAATCTGGACATAGCCCAGCGCCTGATCGGTCAGGCTGCCAAGCTGGGTGCCCGCATGGTGTTGCTGCCCGAGTATTTCTGCCTGATGGGCCAGAAAGACACCGACAAACTGGCCATTGCTGAACAGTTTGGCCACGGGCCCATTCAACAGTTTCTCGCCGATCAGGCGGTGGTTCGCAATGTGCACATTGTGGCCGGTACCTTGCCAATCGCCAGCGGCACGGAAGGCCGGGTGTACAACACCACATTGGTATTCGATCCACAAGGGCAATGCACTGCACGATACGACAAGATTCACCTGTTCTGCTTCACCAAGGGGCAGGAAAGCTACGACGAAGCCCGCGTGCTGTTGCCCGGGACACAACCGGTGGTGGCCGATGTGGATGGCTTCAAGATTGGCTTGTCCGTCTGCTACGACCTTCGCTTCCCTGAACTTTACCGCGCCATGGGCAAAGTGGATCTCATTGTGATGCCGGCTGCCTTCACCTACACCACCGGCCGTGCGCACTGGGAAGTACTCATGCGCGCGCGTGCCATTGAAAACCAGTGCTATGTGCTGGCCTGCGGGCAGGGCGGTGTTCACGAGAACGGGCGGCGCACCTGGGGACATTCCATGTTGGTGAACCCGTGGGGCGAGGTTGAGAATGTATTGGCAGAAGGCGAGGGTGTGGTGCTGGGCCAGCTTGACCCTGCTAAGATAGACGATGTGCGAAACAGCTTGCCCGCGCTTGCGCACCGCGTGCTTTAAAGGATTCATCATGAAAGTAGTAGACCCCGCCATCTCCAATCTGGCCACAGCCCAAAGCCTGCTTTGGACGCCGTATGGCATTGACGAAAGCCACATCCAGAAAGCTTTTGGCGAGATTTTCTCGCACAAGGTGGATTTCGCCGACTTGTACTTTCAGTACGGTTGCGTGGAAGGCTGGTCGCTTGACGAAGGGATTGTGAAGTCGGGCAGCTACAACATTGAGCAAGGCGTTGGTGTGCGTGCGGTCAGCGGCGACAAAACCGCTTTCGCCTATTCCGACGACATTGCATTCAAACCCATTCTGGCTGCAGCCAAGTCGGTGCGTGAAATCGCCAACCTGGGCAAAACAGCCAACCGCAATTTGAAAACCGGCAAAGGTTTTGCCGATGCAGAAAGCCGTGCCTTGTACAGCGCACTGAATCCAATTCCAACCCTGACATCGACCGAAAAAGTTGATTTGCTCAAGCGCCTGGAACAGTTTGCCCGCAAGCGCGACAAGCGCGTGAAGCAGGTCATGGCCAATATTGTGGGGGCTTACGATGTAGTGCTGGTGGCCCGAAGCGACGGCATTCTCGCCGCCGATGTGCGCCCCCTGGTGCGTGTCAACGTGAGTGTGGTGGTTGAACAGAAAGGCCGCCGCGAAACCGGTTCTTCCGGTGCGGGTGGTCGTTACGACTTCGCCATATTTACCGATTCATTCCTGATGCACCATGCCCACACGGCAGTGGACCAGGCCCTGATCAACCTGGAAGCCCGCCCGGCTCCGGCTGGCGCACAAACCGTGGTGTTGGGTTCCGGCTGGCCTGGTATTTTGCTGCATGAAGCGATTGGCCACGGTCTGGAAGGCGACTTCAACCGCAAGGGCAGCAGCGCGTTTTCCGGAATGATCGGCCAGAGGGTTGCTGCCAAGGGCGTGACCATTGTGGACGACGGCACATTGGCCAACCGCCGTGGTTCGCTGAACATCGACGACGAAGGCAACAAGACCCAGTGCACCACCCTGATTGAAGACGGTATTTTGAAAGGCTACATTCAGGACATTACCAACGCCCGTTTGATGAAAATGCCGGTCACTGGCAACGGTCGCCGCGAAAGTTTCGCCCACCTGCCCATGCCCCGCATGACCAACACCTACATGCTGAACGGCGACAAAACGCCCGAGGAAATCATTGCCAGCGTGAAAGACGGCGTGTACGCCGTGAATTTCGGCGGTGGTCAGGTTGACATCACCAGTGGCAAATTCGTGTTTTCAGCCTCGCTGGCTTACAAAATTGAAAACGGCAAAATTACCTATCCGTTAAAGGGCGCTACGTTGATTGGTAACGGCCCGGAATCGCTGACCAAAATCAGCATGGTGGGCAACGACATGGCGCTGGACGATGGCGTGGGCACTTGTGGCAAGGAAGGTCAAAGCGTGCCTGTGGGTGTGGGCCAGCCCACTTTGCGCATTGACGGTTTGGTGATGGGTGGCACGCAGTAATCACCACGATAATCAAATATCCTGATTTTTCAGTGGGATGCAAGCCACACGTCAAGAAGGCTTGCTAATATTCACACTTGCGCGCTTGCACAGCGGCCTTGAATTGATTACATTAAAAAGATGAACATGAATTTTTCGCACTCTTTTTATGCATTTTTTGGCTTCTTTGCCTGGTTTGGGCAAGCGGCGGAAGAGGGTTGTGCGTAAAAACACATAGTTCGAACAGATCCCAAAACCGCCAGGCCTGAACCTCCTGGCGGTTTTTTTTTGAACCGACACTTTGAACAGAAAGCGCGCCAGCATTCAGGAGAATTGGCATGAACACGGTAACAGACGACTTGAGAATCAAAGAAATTAAAGAACTGACCACCCCTGCGGCCTTGATCGCAGAAGTGCCCATTACCGCAGCCATTGCTGAAACAGTGTCGGGCAGCCGCAACGCCATGCACAAGATTTTGCATGGTGGCGATGACCGCCTGATCGTAGTCATGGGCCCTTGCTCCATTCACGACGTGAAAGCGGCCATGGAATATGCCAACAAACTGAAGGTGTATCGCGAGAAATACGCGGAAGACCTGGAAATCGTGATGCGTGTGTATTTCGAAAAGCCCCGCACCACAGTGGGCTGGAAAGGCTTGATCAACGACCCTGACCTGGATGGCAGTTTCCAGATCAACAAAGGCCTGCGCATGGCGCGTGAGGTGCTGCTGAACATCAACGCACTGGGCTTGCCCGCAGGCACCGAATTCCTGGACATGATCACCCCCCAGTACATTGCCGATTTGGTCAGCTGGGGTGCAATCGGTGCCCGCACCACCGAAAGCCAGATTCACCGTGAATTGTCGAGTGGCTTGAGCTGCCCGGTGGGTTTCAAGAACGGCACCGATGGCAACGTAAAAATTGCCGTGGACGCCATCAAGGCAGCGCAACACCCGCACCATTTCCTGAGCGTAACCAAGGAAGGGCGCAGCGCGATTGTCAGCACCACGGGCAATGAAGACTGTCACATTATTCTGCGCGGCGGCAAAGGCCCGAACTACGACGCTGCATCAGTTGAAGCCGCAGCGGCTGACATTGGCAAGGCCGGAATGGCCGCCCGCATCACCGGCGTCATGATCGAGAGCCACCTGCAGCCGGGGCGCCAGGACCTGGCCGAGGGCCAGACCAAGGC
>JAIXTE010000048.1 GCA_027484315.1 Burkholderiales bacterium
CTGCAACCCCGGTTGTGGGCATTTGTGTTTTAAAACCAGCGGGCTCTCGCGTCCAGGTATTGACCTGGCGAGATTACTAAAAGGAAAGACAAAGTGTTTGAAATCCATAAAGAAACGTTTCAATACGGTCAACATACCGTCACCATCGAAACTGGTGAAATTGCCCGCCAAGCTGGCGGCGCTGTCATTGTTAGTGTAGAAGACACCGTTGTTCTGGCAACTGTAGTTGCCGCCAAGTCAGCCAAGCCTGGCCAGGATTTTTTCCCTCTCACCGTCGATTATGTTGAGAAGTTTTACGCCGCCGGTCGTATCCCTGGTGGCTTTTTCAAGCGTGAAGGCAAGGGCACCGAGCAGGAAACCCTGAATGCCCGCTTGATCGATCGCCCACTGCGTCCCCTGTTTCCTGAAGGCTTCTTCAACGAAGTGCAGGTTTGCCTGACAGTGATGTCAATCAACCCCGAAGTGAACCCCGATATTCCAGCCATGCTGGGTGCTTCTGCGGCCCTGTCAATTGCCGGCATTCCTTTCAATGGCCCAGTGGGCGGCGCACGCGTGGGTTATATCAACGACCAGTACGTGTTGAACCCCACGGCAACTCAGCTGAAAGACAGCAAGATGGACCTGATTGTTGCAGGTACTGAGGCTGCAGTGTTGATGGTTGAATCCGAGGCCCACGAGCTGACCGAAGAAATCATGCTGGGCGGCATCATGTTCGGTCACGAACAAATGCAAGCTGCCATCAATGCGATCCATGCATTGACTGCCAAAGCCGGCAAACCCGAGTGGGACTGGAAAGCAGCACCTGCCAACGAGCCACTGGTTGCCGCAATCACAGAATTGGCTGGCGAGAAGCTGGCTGCTGCGTACAAAATGACCGAAAAGCAGGCCCGTAGCCAGCGCCTGAAAGAAATTTCAGCGGAAGTGGCTGCCGAACTGCCTTCCAAGCTGACTGAAGAGCAACGCGCCGGCATTACCAATGCCGACGTGGGCGACATCATGTTTGGCCTGGAAGCGAAAATTGTTCGTGGTCAAATCCTGAATGGCGAGCCACGTATTGACGGCCGCGACACACGCACCGTGCGCCCCATTACTGTTCGCACTGGCGTGTTGCCACGTGCGCACGGTTCAGCCTTGTTCACCCGTGGTGAAACACAGGCCTTGGTGGTAACCACTTTGGGTACTGGCCGCGACGAACAGATGATTGATGCAGTGGCTGGTGAATACCGTGACCGCTTCATGTTCCATTACAACATGCCCCCCTACGCCACCGGCGAATGTGGTCGCATGGGTGCACCAAAGCGCCGCGAAATTGGTCATGGTCGTTTGGCCCGTCGTGCGGTTGAAATGATGCTGCCAGCCCCTGAAGATTTCCAGTACACCATGCGTGTGGTGTCAGAAATCACCGAGTCCAATGGTTCAAGCTCCATGGCTTCCGTTTGCGGTGGCGCATTGTCCTTGATGGACGCTGGTGTTCCTTTGAAGCAACTGGTGGCTGGTATCGCCATGGGCTTGATCAAGGAAGACAACAAGTTCGCCGTATTGACCGACATTCTGGGTGACGAAGATCACCTGGGTGACATGGACTTCAAGGTGGCGGGTACTGAAAACGGTGTGACTGCTTTGCAGATGGACATCAAGATTCAGGGCATCACCAAGGAAATCATGCAGGTTGCGTTGGCTCAGGCCCGCGAAGGCCGCATGCACATTCTGGGCATCATGAAAGAAGCAACAGGTGGCAGCGTGGGTGAATTGTCCGCTTACGCGCCCCGCATGATCACCATGAAAATCAATCCCGAGAAAATTCGTGATGTGATCGGTAAGGGCGGTGCAACCATTCGTGGCATCACTGAGCAAACCGGCGCCAGCATTGACATCAAGGAAGATGGTTCAATCACCATCGCTTCCGTGGATGGCGACGCAGGCGAGCGTGCCAAGAAGATCATCGAAGGCATCACAGCTGAAGTGGAAGTGGGCGCCGTATACGAAGGCACAGTGTTGAAATTGCTCGATTTTGGCGCAATTGTCAGCGTATTGCCAGGCAAAGACGGCTTGTTGCACATCTCCCAGATTGCAAACGAGCGCGTCAACACCGTTGGTGATTTCCTCAAGGAAGGCCAAGTTGTCAAAGTCAAAGTGTTGGAAGCCGACGAAAAAGGCCGCCTGCGCTTGTCCATGAAAGCATTGCTGACGCAAGACGCACCCGCCGAGCAGGCTGGTGAAGGTTCTAGCGAAGGCTGATGAGTAAGCCGGCCGCGCAACCGCCTGTCAGCATGAAGGCGGTACGTGTGAAGGCCCCTGGCGGGGTCGATCAGCTTGAGCTGACTGAACTGCCAGTGCCTTCTCCCAAGCCTGGAGAGGTGCTTGTTCAGGTTGTGGCCGCTGGGGTGAATCGTCCCGACGTGCTTCAGCGCCTGGGTTTGTACCCTCCACCCCCTGACGCCAATCCGAATTTGGGTCTTGAAGTGTCGGGTGTGGTTGTGGCTGTGGGGCAGGGCGTCTCTGAAAGCATGTTGAACAAACCCGTCATGGCCTTGTGCAATGGCGGGGGTTATGCGGAGTATGTGTGCACGCCTGCAAGGCAGTGCATGCAGATTCCTGAAGGTATTGGTTTCACCGAGGCAGCAAGTCTGCCCGAAGTTTACATGACCGTGTGGCAGAACCTTTTCATGAAAGGTGGTGCCAAAGCAGGTCAGAC
>JAIXTE010000009.1 GCA_027484315.1 Burkholderiales bacterium
CCTAAAGGTGATGTTCGATTACTCGTCTAGTGGTCTTTGGGACGCTCAATCGGGCTCCATGGTGAGCTTGCGTGAAATAATTGATTTCGTACCTGACGGATTTATTCAAGATTTTTGTGCCTGGCATGTAGAAGTCGAACAACGAGCCTGGGCCGCTAATTGCGCTCTGGAATTGGAACATACAGAAGAAAAGGTCGCAGGGGAGTTCGAATACACGGCGAGAGATATTGAACTTGAAAAACTGGGTTTTTTGTTGTCTCAGCGTTTGGCTTACTTTTTAAAGTGTCCGGTGTATTACCGTTGCGAGATAACTTCTATTGAATGCGGAGACAAACCCGGATGTTGGAAAATCACGGCCCCCCGCCCGGAGGTCTTTTTCCGAATGGGCGTAAACGACAAAGCTGAGACTGTTCGGGTTGTTCGACAAGAAATGCTTTTGTCAGCCAGTACCGAGGAGTATGAAAGATTTGGTGTTTTATTAAATAGCCAGTACGGTATTTTGCCTTCTCTGCAAGAGAACTAAAAATGTGCAAAGTACGCCACTTACTCCCCACGACCCTGCTTCGATGGGTTCGGTCACTTTTCAAATGGAGTGTTCAAGACTCCCCTGTCATTCCATTTCGAGGTGCCGTGCCTCTAACCCCTTCGGAAGTCCGTGCCTTACAGAAAAAATTCAAACGAATTAATTCAGAAGACCCTCGCGCGCTCTTTCGCATCAGAATGCCGGCATGTTGCGGATAATGATTACAGGACTTTTCATATGACCACTCTAGCCCGTCCCACCCAGTCTCAATTGAAATCCATGCCTTTAACAAATTGCGCGGAATTCCGATTGACGCGTAGCGGCTGTCGGATGAATAGCGCTAGTGAGGTGTTTTCTGATTTTGGATGTATGCTTGCAACACCGCCAAAGGTGCTCCGCCGACTGAGAGTGCGCAGTAACTCTTGCTCCACAATGTGTTTCTTTTCCAATAGAAACGGCGTAAATCTTCAGGAAATTCCTTGAAAAGTTCTTTGCTGCTGCAACTTTTTAGGGTTTGGATAAGTTCCGACAACGAGACGGCTGGTGTCGTTGAAATTAAAAGATGAACGTGGTCGGATTCGCCATTGAATTCCAGAAGTTCGCACTCTTTTTGATTGAGCAATCTCTGAAATATTTCTCCAATTTTAGTTAATATTTGACGGTTTAAGGCCCGCCGCCTATACTTCGTAACGAATATCACGTGATATTTTAGTGAATAAACTGCTGAATTTTTGAATTGCATGAGCGATTTTATAACAAGTGTGTATCGAATAAAAAGAGGCTCGGAGAACTACCGAGCCTCTTTGCGCGCTTGTCAAATTGTACGCCGCATCAAGAATCAAACACTTTATTTGATAAAGAATGAGTTGAAGGAAAATGGCAAGCCATTTTCACATTCTGACGCGGACAAATGGCTGAAAGCCAACAACCGCAGTCTTTACGACAAGCTTCCGGCTGCTGTGGCGCAACGCGCAACGCAGGTGGTCGGCGAGTCTGTGAACGGATTTTTCAAAAGTTTAGCTGAATTTCAGAAAAACCCAGGCAAATTCAAAGGACGGCCTCGGTTTCCGTCCTACGGAAACGAAGCCTCTGCGGTCGTGATTGGCCGAAACGGCTTTGCCGTGAAGGGCAATCAACTGATATTGCCCAAAGCCCTTGGCTTTGAACCGGTTCAATTGCATTTTTCAATTGAACAACCTTTTAATGAAAAACAAGGTCGAGTTCAAGTCAATGAGGTAAAGATTGTGCCTCGAGGCAGTTGTTTTGAAGTGCATGTTGTTCATCGTTCTTGGCTAACAGCCAAGAACAATTCCAGTATTCTGCTTAACAAATCCCGTGCAAGCGGGATTGACATCGGTATCAACAACCTTATGACGCTTGTCACCAATCAGCCGGGCATTGCCCCTGTTCTGATTAAAGGCACTGTGTTGAAATCGGTGAACGCAAAGTACAACAAAGACGCAAGTGAGCTGCGGTCTCTAAAAAAAGGTGCTCATTTGAAAGGCAAGTCTGAGAAGCGCCGCAGGGTGCTTAAGGACTATTTGCACAAAGTCAGTCGAAAGGTAGTGAATTACTGCCTTGAGCACGACATCGGCACGCTTGTTATTGGAAAGAACAAGGATTTCAAGCAAGAAATCAACATCGGAGCGGTGAACAATCAAAAGTTCACGTTCATTCCGCATGCCTTGTTGATTCAAATGCTGATTTCAAAGGCGCAGCGCTACGGCATTGCCGTAGCCGTTCGAGAAGAGTCCTACACGTCCAAGGCTTCCAGCCTGGACTTCGATGCGTTGCCAACCTACGGTGAAGAAAACAAGGTCAAGCCCTTGTTTTCGGGCCGCAGAGTCAAGCGCGGCCTCTACAAGTGCAAATCGGGTCTTTTGAACGCCGACGTGAACGGCGCACTGAATATTTTACGAAAAGAACTCGGTGATGCTGCTTTGCAGCTAGTCGATAGGGGCCGCGTGTACCGGCCCGAAGTATGGAATTGCCACAACCAGACCAATCCAAAGGTCTATGGCAACCAAACTTCTAAAAGGATGGGTGTTAAGCAGCTTTTAGCTGCTTAACTGCTCTACCGAAACCGATTGACGCGAAAGCGGCTGTCGGTAGTTCATCGGAACTTCTTGATTTGGCACTGGCCCACTGTCAACATCTTAATGAACTGCTGACTGAACAAGGTCAATTTTTAGAAAAGAATGCGCTACCGGAGCTGCGTGTGCATCTGGATATTCTAAAAAACCATCGTCAAAAAGAAAGCGGTCATCGCTTGGAGACCCCTTGTCCGAAATTGCGTTGGAATTGAGCTCACTTTCGTGGGCTTGCGAACTTAAGGCTTTTTTCGGGTACGGGCAGTGATTCGTTCTTTTGGTGTGAGGCTGTGGGCGGTGAACTGTTCACAGGCTTGTGTGAGTTTTCTAAGCTCTTCCTGAAGCTGCCTCACGTAAAACGCCGCGTCCACGTCCTGTATGTCGTTAGCAAGCTTTAGTGCGTTGGCGTAATCCGCCGAGGGTCGCCACGAATGCAGGTCCAAGCCAGTAATTTCTTTGATTTCGGCCATTCGCTCTTTTAAGCGGGTCAGCTCGAAAGTGGCTGCCTGGATAGTTCGCTGTGCATCAGATTTCGCGTCTCGAATGGCTTCTGAAATTGCCGCCTGTTTTTGTTCTTCAAACATTTCGACATCACGCTGGCCTGCTCGTCGCATGATGGCTGCTAGCATCTCGCG
>JAIXTE010000095.1 GCA_027484315.1 Burkholderiales bacterium
TGGCTGACGGCTATGACCTCTTGGTGACTTACGACAAATACGGGACTTCTGAGGTTTGCGCGCTGAACGAAGATCGCATTTTTCGATACAACCCATACCAGGTTTACAGGACATCAACAGTAGCAGGTGAGGGCGGCCGCCAGGAAATGCAGGCGCTCACTGTCCGAGAGATTGCAGACAGAATGATCTCAGATCAGGATTCCCTTTGTTATTTAAATCCTGGGCGCGTCCTGCCGGTTGCATTGGATGCCTGGCAGGAGGGGGGGGAATGCCTTGCAAAAGAAGCATTGAGGGCCGGGTTCGACTCGATTGCAGTTACCTCCAGCATGGCGTGGAAACCCCATGGGATTGACTTAATTTCTCCGTACAAGATTGCCCCCCTTAAACCCCTGGAGACCTTCACGATGAGGGACGACATCCACAAGATCAAAGGGTACTCCACCTCAGACTCCTTGCCTTCCCGCGTAGGCTATGACACCCCCACAGAGACGGCCAGGCTATACCTCGGCAGGCAATCCATCGTAGTGCCTGGGCCCTGAAATCAAGGGTGGGGTAATCTCAGCGTGATTCGGGCTGCAACGATTTGCTTTTCGCTTCGTTGTCCAATGTAAGTTCTCTTAATTTTGAGAAGACGCTGTCAAATTCATGCGGTTTCAGTTTGAGTCCAAGGTCCCGAAAATATTCGCAGGCCTGCGGGTTTGCCTTTTCGCTAAAGACGAAGATCACAGAATTGTCAAGATTTCCTGAGTGTTGAAAATCCTCCAACACTTCTATGGGTAGCCTAACCACGGAGAGGCTGTGGAGCACAACCAGGTCGCCTGTCTCGTGATCATAAAGAAGGGGGCCTTTGATTTTTTTGACTGACTTAGGTTTCGTGCGGTGCCAATAGATAAGGGCCGCTGGAATCTCCACCAGGTAAATAAAAATTCCAATTACTCCAAATGCCGTGGCAAAAAGCAAAAACGCAGGTATGACCACAAATGCTGCGGACCCCATGGTTGCAGAAATGAACAGACAAATTAGTGCTACCTCAACGGCTATAATGCAATAGACATACTTGCTGAAGCTGGTAATGCTTCCCCGATAGCTGTCGTTGAATCCCTTTGTTTCCCCTGCGCTGTCTCTTAGTGAGCCCATTTTCTTATCCTTTGTTCGAGTTCGGTTTTCCTGCTGCTTTACCTTTTTTCGCTCCGCTCAATGCCATATTCTTTCCAGATGTCGCTTCCAACAATTACCGAGCCGTCCGGCTTAAGGGCAGCCGGAGTTGCCGTGGTACCTAGAACGTGAAGGAACACCGTCATCTCGGCGTGGGGAATCTCGCACCTGGCATTATTGTTTTTCTGATACTCCTTTTTTATCATCATGTTCGCCCATGCCTTTGGTCTGTCGCTCGTGCAGTAGACCCTTTTGTAGGCCGGGGAGGGGTTCTCATCCAGATTGCTGGGAACCACGATGTAGGGGATATTGTTCTTGTGCAATGCGCGTTCCAGCTCTACGCAATACGGGCAATCCATCGCCGAGGACAAAAGAATTGCTTCTCCCTTTTTGGGGTTGTTGTATTGAATCGCAAAGTCCGGATTATCAAAGGCCCAGTCATAAATGTGCTTCCTTACCCTCTCGGTGATCCCCTCGTCGCTTGCAAAAAAGCTGGTGCTCGTCCATACGTTCTTGGCATTGGGATCGGCATGAAAGTCCGTGATGTAGAAGGCTGAGTTTCCCTGTCTTGTGAATAGAACCGGCACTTTCCTTGGCTGATTCCATGAATAAACCTCGCCTCCAAACACTGGGACTATCTTCCCCTTGTGTCGCATCTCTGGAAATGCTGACTCTCCGGCGCGCTGCATCCAGGAGGGCAGATCATTAAAACGAACAGGTTTGTTTGTGTCTTCTGCAAACCCCGTGGCTGATGTAAGCATCAACGCGCAAAATAATAATGCGCCATGGATTTTCGTAAGCATCCTCAATTTCCTCTCAGTTAAATATCTACCCTCGTATGCATCTATCTAAGATGAAGGAGGTGCAAAAGAGTTGGTAATGGTGTTCTTTATAGATCAATTAATCACTTCGCGTCATTTGATTGACGTTTGTTTTATATCAGGATATCACTAAATTAACCGCCGTGCTATATGCGGCCTCCCCTTGAAAACGTTGATTGTTTGGCGATATTATGGTATGATTTATCAAAGGCTTAGGTACTCCTACTGCTTTCCAATCAACAGATTTTCTTCTTTAAAAGGGCGCTCCTCCATAGAATGGATTCAAGGTTGTCGGAACAACGCGGGAGAAAACGATGGGTAGCAGAAAGCAAAGGTGTCTTCGTGTGTATGCAGATGCTTCATTCAAAGAAGGTCGTGTCGGAATTGGTTTGGCCATATACGAGGATTCCACCCTTCTTGATTTGATAGCCATTTCGGACTACGGAAACAGTTCATTCCAGGCGGAGGCAGCCGCTATCAAAGTGGCCATCGACACGGTCAATCAAAAGTACCCAGACAGCAAAATTCAGGTTCTCTCAGATTGTTTGGTGTGCGTTGAGCTTTGCCTTGCAGACCAGGATCACTTCAATCAGCGAATCGAGAAACTGCAGGATCAGCGTGCGGCCATGGCTGTGGTGCGAATCAGGTTGGAGTTGCTTTCAAACTCAAATATTCGATTGCTGTGGGTGCGTGGCCATAACAAAAACGTGGGCAATGATTACGCTGACTTGGCTGCCAATAAGGCTCGCTCTGTCAAGGGAGCTGTTTCACTGTACCGGGCAGGAGAGTCCAAAATGCTGCCTTCAGTGAAAAAGAACTCAGCTTTCAACTATGCGGCCCTTGCTTAAAGCCTAAATAAAATCGACTTTTTTTTGATGTTGTCATTTTAAAATTTAAAATGACTACACAAGAATAACTATTTGGCGTGGTCTAAAAGTTTGCGGCCGGTGATTAAAAATTCGGCTGCCCCAAAGCATTCATACATTAAATCAAGGACACAGAATATGTGGTTTAAAAATCTTTTCATCTTCCGCATAACGAAATGGGAGCACACACCAGAATCAATGGAGGAAGGCTTTGCTCAACAGGCCTTGCAACCCTGCGGGGGCGCTGATATGCAAACCCGTGGCTGGGTTCCTCCTAAGGGTGATGGAGAACCGCTTGTTCACAAAGCAGGTGATCAGTTGCTAATTTCACTGGGACTTGAGAAAAAACTGTTGCCTTCATCGGTCATCAATCAGTTCGCAAAGGCAAGGGCTGCGGAAATTGAGGAACGGGATGGCTACAAGCCAGGCCGAAAGCAGATGAAAGAAATCAAGGAGATCGTGACCGATGAATTACTGCCCCGTGCATTTTCAATCCGCAGCCGCATCAACGCCTGGATTGACACAAAAGGCATGTGGTTGGTTGTCGACGCGTCGAGTTCAAGCAAGGCTGATGAACTAATCACCATGCTGATGAAAACCCTGACCGGCGTGGCAATGGTTCCATTGAGAACGCGGATTTCACCGGTAGTGGCCATGACCTCCTGGCTTACCGAAAACGAGAGCCCCCCTCACTTTTCGGTTGATCAGGATTGTGAGCTGAAAAGCCGGGGCGAGCACGCTGCAACCGTACGCTATGTAAGGCACTCCCTTGAGACCGAGGAGATCGCAAAGCATACAAAAGCTGGCAAAGATGTCACCCGCCTGGCCATGACTTGGACGGACAAGGTCTCCTTTGTGCTTTATGAAAACATGCAGCTAAAAGGTATCGCGCCGCTAGACATTCTGAAGGAACAGGCAGCCATGGACGCGGATGGGGATGCCTTTGATACAGATTTCGTCCTCATGGCAGGCGAGCTTTCGAAACTGATTGATGCAATGATTGAGACGCTGGGCGGCCTTTTCGAGCACGAAAAGCTAGCCGCCTAATGATCAGAGTGCAGGGGGGGGGCAGCATGCCCTCTGCAATTTACCCCAACTGTTTTAGTGGAAATTGGCATGAAAATCTCCCAAGACAAGCACAGCCTATTTGTTCGCAGTGACGGGTGTATCTATCGAAACCCAGGTCAAAAGCGGGCACAAATCGCAAACCCCTTTTTGCGTGCTCCGGGCCGATGGCATTGAGCGAAGCTTTTTGCCCCGCAACCACGGATGCTTTAGCTCCGTGATAGGGGCGTTGTTTTTTATAATTATACTGTATATAATAACAGTATGGCACTCACAGGCATGAAGTCGAAATTCCACCCCTCTGTACAAGTGGCAGACATACTGAGTCAATGGGTTGGGTGCGCTCGGGTGATTTACAACGCAAAGTGCGACGAGGACAAGTACCTCAGAACCTACGCCCGGAAGTATCTGCCGGTCGGAACCTGGCCGGAAGTCGATAAAACCTACAGTCAATTCAAAACCGATTTAACCTCCTGGTTAAAGGACTGCCCCTCACAAATTCTTCGCAATAGTGCGACCATTTGGTACCACACTTACCAGCGTTTTTTTAAAGGGCTGGGTGGTAGACCAAAGCGAAAAACGCGCGCTACAGGTAGCTATATTTGGCTGACCCAAGAGCTATTCAGAATTCGTTGGGAGGGCCGCATTGCTTTTGTAGATCTGGGTACCGTCAAAAATCCTGTTGGCACCATCTCGGTGCGGCTCAGTCGCAAGCGCGTTCCAAATCAAAACCCCAAGTCAATCTGGATTAAAAAGACCAACGCTGGTTGGTCAATCGCATTTTCTTATGACAATGGGATTGATCTTGAAGAGAGCACAAGCCAGGCGCATCTAAATCATTTAAAAACACTCGATGAATCCACGCTGTTGAGTATGATCACGCCAGTTGACCGAGGTGTTGCAAGACCTGTCCAAACTGATGCCGATTATCCATTTCAGTTCTCAGAAAAAGACAAAGCGAAGTTCAAATACAGAGACAAGCTGGTTCGGCGCTTTCAGCGCCAACTTGCTCGCCAAAAGAAAGGCTCTGGACAGCGCAAGGGAACACTGGCTCGAATTGCCAAACTCAAGAACAAAGACAAATGTGTTCGAGAAAACTTCTGGCACCAAACCACTCGAAAAATCGTTGACAACAGCAAAGTAGTAGTCATCGAGGATTTGAAGCTAAAGAACATGATCCGTAGACCAAAAGCCAAGGTCTGCGCAATAACTGGAAAGTGGGAAAAGAACGGAGCCCGCGCCAAAGCCGGATTGAATAGATCTTTACTAGTTGCGGGTCTAGGTCAATTCGAACAATTTCTGTTTTACAAGATGGCAATGGCCAATAAGCCATTGTTCAGGGTTTCCCCACATCACACCAGTCAGGAGTGTGCCAACTGCGGCCACACTCACCCGAGCAATCGGAAAACCCAATCTGACTTTGAATGCATCAGTTGCGGACATAGCGACAACGCTGACCACAATGCAGCACTGGTGATTCGAAAACGTGCAGTTAATCTGATTCTAAACTCTGGAACGGAGTTGACCAGCACGCATGGAAATGTGCTTCGGTTACGGGCGAACGCTAACCCAAGTAAGACGACTGCGGAGAAATCCAATGTCGCAATGGGTTGTTCGTCAAAAAAGAAGGCTGCTTAGTTTAAGCAGTTCGAAGCTCGGGTGCTTTAGCCCCGAGTAGTTCACGAATACTGGCATTGTCATAGCATGTATTTTAGGAAGCAATCGGAAGACTGCTGGACTCCGGCAGGCCCGCAAATAGTCAATGGCCCGGTCAACCTGCAAGAGCTTCTTAAAAGCAAGAAGGAGTGGCTTGTAATAAAGAAAATTACCAAGACGCCAGGTATGTGATCCAGCAGCGAGGACTCGTTGACGTAGCAATGTCCTCGGTCAGGCCTTTTTTAGGGAGCGCTTTGGCCTTACGGGCGTGTTGAATGTTTTTTCCAGCGTCCACCCGTATTTGAAAATTCGGGCATAGATCGTCTTGTAATCCATCTTTAGCCTTTTGGCCAGATCATCCAAACTGAGAATTCCATTTTTGTATTGGATGAATTTCGATAGATCGTTGCGTTCAAATATCCTCCCCTCGTCCTCTTTATTGGGAGCAGGGTAGGGGATAAGAGAGTCCTTCCATTCTGTCGCCCGGGCCTTCAAGCAGTGCTTACAACGGCAATACTTCTCTGCAAACCGAGGGTCTTTGGAATGATCAGTGATGTTCAGGGGTATTTTGCTCATCACCTCATCCATGCTATGGAGGCCGGAATTGATACGCTCCCTCAAAGTGAGGATGGGTATTCCTGTGGCCTTTGACCACTGTTCATAGGATCCGATCTTGCCTTTGTATATCAGGCTGTAGTATTTGCCGACCTTAAAATAACAATCAATGCATTCAAATGGGTATGACTGAGGCTTAATCCGAATGCGATTGGCCACTATCCCGTGCGGAGGATAATCAACGCGACCGACAGGCTCCGGCAGACGCCCGTCTTTAATTCTATGACGCCAGCGCCCAGCAACATCGGGGTCTTCCTGCTTTTTATTTTTTGCGTTCATCGGTATGGAGAAGGTAGCCAAAGTACACTCGATATAGCTTAGCTACCTTTTGGCAGCGAATGTAAGTCAGTCGTGACTTTTCCGATATTTGAAAATCGACCTGGAGCCACCGTCGGGATCCAGGTCTATCTACTTAAACTTCCTGGTCGTCTTCCGAGGCGCTCAGGTTGTCATACTGATCAAGCAGGTCAGAAAGGCCAGAACCGTCAGAACCGTCATCCTTAATCCAGTCTGAAGGCTCGCATACATCAGACAGAAGATAGAATGCTCTTGATTTGGCATCCCAGATGTAATCGAATGTAACGGCTGGATTGTTTTCCGGGTTCACCCCGGAAACAAGCGAGTAAAGCACATGAAGGTTAACCTCGCCGTAAACACTCATGTTCTCGCAGGAATGCTTGTCGTAAATCTCTGCGTCAATGAATACGCCTCCATCGGACGAAACTACCGGTCGAGTTGCCATTGAGGTCCTTGAGGCGACCTCTTCTTCTTGCCAGAAGTCGTGGGGCACATTTGCCACCACATTCTTCGCAGCAGTCGAAAGTTCAAACAGTCTGGATAGAACATCACCATCGACTTTGTACGACACGACCGACGCCATATCGTCACTGCTGTAGGCCAGCAACGTGAACGGCTCGAAATTGAATGAAGAGGGGTTCTTGTTTTCTTGCTTTTCAGATACAGGCTTTGCTTCGCTTGCAACGAGGGCTCGGAAATTCTTATAGCCCAGGCGGGATGCAATATTGTTCAGGAGTGCTGTGTGGTGAATCTTTGAAGCAGATGATGCTTCTTTGGTCGCTTGAATGGAGACCTTGATCGCATTAGACAAAGTTGTCATGGCTTTCTTCCTCAAAATAACCTGAGCTTTACTTGAATATGGACGCATGGCCACATGGCGAATTGTCCTGGTGCCCCCGTGACACTTCAAAGCTCAACGCATTTAAAGGGAAACGTCTGTTTTTTACTTCTGATTCGTTTGCGATACCGCTTGGCGGTGGGGGCGGCGGTGAATCAAACCGGTAAATAATGGTAACATAAGGAACGTATTAAGTCAACATCAAGCGCCTGTTGAGTTTACTTCAATGTTATGCTATGATTGATACATCGAATGACTGCCGGGTTAATCCACCCCGGATGACCGTGTGGAGGCCGGTAATGAGCGGTACGGAAAAGAGGGTGCGGCCTCTGGATCACGGAGCTGGCTTTCAGGCTTTCGTAAATATCATGGCTTCCCTCGGGCTTCTTTTTTTTGGCCCATGTTTTCAGGGCCGGGTATATAGTGCCAGTTGACGAAAGGTTTAGTGATTTCTCAATGGTGTTGTACGTTGCCCCCCCGGTGATTTTTCTTTTGGGGGTTGCAAAACTTCGAGAGGTAAATGGTTTGACTGAGGTGAGTAGGCACATGAAATCACACAATTCAATTAAAACGTCTCATCAATCCGGCATTTCATCGTTGGGTTTTTTGTTCATGGTGTCCATTATTCTGGCAATGTCCTCGGCTTGGCTCACCCATGTTGTCACTTGTTTCCAAGATGACCGATGGGGTTTTTTGATCGCAGGCGCATTGTGTTTCCCAGTCGCTATTTTCCACGGGTTTGGCTTGTGGTTCGGGATCTGGTGAGAGGACTTATGGAGATCAAACTCAATCCCCTTGCCCTCGAAGTCATGAATAAGCTTGGCGCGCCAAGGCCAGTAAACTTCGACCCTGAGCACAACTCAGACCACTTGCTGGAATTGATGGGCGCTCTTGAAATTAATGTTTTCTTTCTCGAAAGTTCTGCCTACGCTATTCCAGGTGAGGATTTCGGTGGTGTGGAATTCGAAACTCGGGTGGATATAGATGTGGGTCCAAACGCGAGGAGCGCGGCGATGAAGCTGGCGATATTCAGACTTTTGGAATCTATTAATCCAACGCTGCTGTGACAGAGATAGCCATCCAAGCCAGTTTTGAGCCATTCCGCGAGGATGATCAGGGAGTGCATGACGGCGACGGGAGTGAGCACTCTAAGCGTCTTTCTTTCCCTGTCAATCCGAAGAAATCCAATTTTAAAATGAAGCGTTCCTACGGCGTTCTTCTTGATGCCCATGAAACGTTTGCTCCTTTCCATGATCAATGTCTCCAAAAAACCTGGATTAGCTGGTTTGGAGAACGGCTGCCAGATGGCTTACAAGATCTGATGCAGGCCTGCATGTTTGTCATGGGGGCCATTCCCACAGCACAAGGAGTCTGGTTTGACCATGGTGACTACACCTCATGGAAAATAGAGACCTCCATGATCGATCCCACGGTGGATCTTGATACCGGCTGTGAAAAACAGAACGTCCTCAGGAAAGTAATCAAGCGCGACTCTACGGTGGCGGGGCGTTGTCTATCCGATATCATGGCGGATCAGTTCCAAAAAGTTTACTTGCCCCAGCGCCAAGAGGAGGGGCGGGGCTGGCGACGAATTGGCCCTCTAATGCTTGCCAAAGGTAAGGTGGGATCAGTCCGTGCGTGTATCTTAAGTCTTCGAACTCTTGTTGAATTTATTCAATCCGACTCTGACAAAAAACAACAAACCGTAGAACAGTTATGCCGTGGAATGAACTCAGTAGAAAACACCATCAGAGTTGTCGGAGTGCATCTGGGTTACTCCGTTGTCGCAGCAGTCTCTGAGTTTTTAAATGAGGGGTGCGCAGCATTCGTCCGTGATGTATTACAAGATTCGAAGAGAAATCAGGTGGAATCAATTGAGTCCATTGCCTCGATCAATGTCTTTCCATACAAGCGTGGCGTGCAGTTATCCAAGCACATTCTTTCTTCTCGATACATCTGCAATGCAGGAGCGGCGTATGCAAAATGCTTTTTCTCCAAAGAGACACTTTCGGACACTGCAAAGGTGTTCGGCATACATGCAAGCCTTGAAAACTACAACGGGATCGGTGGCCTGAAACACCGAGATTTTGTTCTCAGTGAGATGCGAAATGAATATCCACTTCTGCGAACCATGTTTAAAAAGCTTCAAGGGAAGCCCTTCGAGCAGAAAGTAGATCTGATTAATCTACTGCGCCAGAGGTATAAAGACGCGGGCCTTACTCGGCCTGGATGGCGGCTAATGAAAAGAATAAGCCCGCTTGATATTTCGAAGCTCGTAGACAAAAGAGATGCCTGGGTTCTAAGCTATAACCTGGCATCAACAAAGCAGAACAAGGGGGTGCAATGCATCGCTTTTGGTTTTCTGTCTGATCTTGGTAAATTCTATTGTGATAAGCCACGCGCTGGAATTCTTCCTGCACTCTTTCTTGTTTATAAGGCAAATTTCAACCGTCGTGAAGCCATGGAGGATAGTTATGATCCTGATCCCGACTTGCACTTTTTCAGGGCGTTTGCGCGTCACATCCTGCACAGCACTGATTCGGTTCGGAACCTAATTAATCTTTGTAACGATGCCAGGGATGTTCTTTCCAATTTGCAATTTTTGCACATACGGGCTCTCATTGGACCACGCAAGATTACCGAGTCCAGAGCGCTTAGAATCATTCACATTGGACACCAGGAGATGCAGTTAACACGTCTCTCTGTGGCTGGACCCAATGTATTTCTTTCTTGGGCCCCAACACTCCCGGAATACGCCAGCAAGGTCATGGTCTTCAAAGAGTTGTGCGACTCCACCTCCTTAGACAAAGAAGGTGAAGAGATGAGCCATTGCATTGCCGCTTACGCGATATCAAGCGCTGGTGGTAAAACACGTATTTTCAGTGGAACACTGCACGGTTCAACGAGTAGGTCTGACAGGATATCCATAGCTTTCCGTTGTATTGACGAATTCAATTGGCGCGTTGCGCAGGTGAGAGGATTTGCAAACCGAGGCGCTACCAAACAGGAAAGAGCCCAGGTCAATTCTTTGCTTAGGGTATTTAACAACGCTTGGCGTGAGCGAACAAAGGAAAATCAATGAGCGACAAGACATCAATTAACGCGGCTCTCGGTGGTTTATTGGACGCCCTCTCTCAAGGAGGCGGAGGGCTATTTTCGGCGGTGGAACACCAACCGATTATCCAGAGCGCCATCGATTTAGCAAAGACCGGGAAATACGAGGAATTCTACTTTGCTCTGATGTACCCCTTTGAACAGGTCGTGGATTCCATTGTGCAGAAAGCCCTACCGGAGAGTCCTCAAGCTCAATTTCTCATGAAGAACTCTGAGTTCGTCGAGTCGCATTTCGTTACGCTGATCAAAAAATACGAGGGATCGGCGTGCTCTGCGGATAAGTCCAGGGCAATCCTTTCGCACCTGCTTGTTTTCTTCGTGAAGGGCAAAAAGATCGAGTTTGACTTCACCCAGGAATACACCTACCACCTGCCCAAGAAAATTTTCACTACGCACGAAGAGATCTTAGGGTTTTTCGATGGGGTCCAACGGCTTTACTACGGCCGTCCTGACGAATATCTCAAGGCGCTCATGGAAACCATGAAAAAGGGTGAGCAATCTTATGGGACATAACGATAAAACCAAACGTAACGATAGAAGGAGAGACTCATGAGTAAATTGACATCGGCTTCCAGTATTCTTTGTGCTGCATTCCTTGTTGGTCTGGCATCTATTTTGTCGGTTTTGTATCACGCGGCTGCCCCACTCGCCGATTTCGATTCAAAACTCTATTTTTTCCGGGAAGAGTTAGGTATCTACTCTCCCGTCTCTGACAGGATTTTCGCTACTCGACAGGCCGTCGAACTGGTTACAGAGAGCCCATCTGCTTTTGTGGACGCAGGCGAAACCAGCGCCCTGGCGACGCAAATATACGAGGGGCTCACTGAAGAGAAGTTCGCCTATGTGAAATGCCGGTATTTGGCGGCTTTTCTTGAGGCCGATTCCGAATATCACCAGTCGGGGGCCTATTCGCAGCCGTGGGAAGATCTTCGTGGAAAGGTATTATCCTTGGTCCAACAAAACCGCAGCGCCTGGTTGTCAGAATTAGACAGCACCGATGTGCGAATAAAAGAGGTCTTTGGACAGACTGGCAGCACTGTAGAGCTAGATCCCCTTGGACAAAAGATTATGGGAATGACTCAAGGCGCTAGAAATGCCCTCAATTCAGTGGAGCAGGTTGGCAAGTCGTACCGTAGGGGGCAAGGTGTGGTTGACCAGGCCCTCAATTCAATTCAGCCAGATGCACGCCTACCATCGACCTAAAAGGTTCCTGTCACACACGAGGAGATTGTTGCTTTTTGGGATCGTGTCAACGGGATTTCGAATGGCCGCCCTGACGATAACATCGGAGCACTCAGGGGCTTAATCGTCCGGGTTGTACGGGACGCCGCCTGAGCCCCGCATGAATTACATCGATGGAGAGGCAGGCCTGAATTTGAATGGCGTGGGGTTGGCCGCGCCTGTCTCAATGGCGTCCTGATCTTGCTTGGTCAATGCGATATTCACTGGTTGCCCCCAGGGTCCATGCTTGTCGATTCGGACCAGCTCCTTTTCTTCAGCCCACTCGTTCACTGCAACAAAGGGCTGGTCTCCTTCGGCCGTAAAGCGCTCCACAATTTTTTCATCGTGCAGCGCTGTGTCGTTTAGCGTGATGCCGTAGTAGCGCTGTAGCAGGCGGTCCGCGATGTTTTGGAATTCTTTGGGTTGCATGTATTGGCTCCTATTGGTTCCTGATCATGCTATCTCGATGGCTGCAAACCTGTTAGTTTTAAGGGATGCTTTCTTCAGAATCTCTCGACAGAAGGCATCCCTGCCTTCACTGGCGTGCAACAATCCACTCGTTGGTTTCGCTGAGAACCTGCTCACACAACTTCAGGCAGAGTCGATCAGAGCCATCGTGCTCGATTCTCAGTCGCCCCTCCATGTCGATCCATATCTCTCTACCTTGTGCAACCGTTGCGATGTTATCCAGGTCGTCCGACATGCTTCCAGGGCCTAGTCCACCGGCATAGCCGCAATACGAGGGGAGGGGGTTAGGCCACACCTTGCATTTCACGCCATTGCCTCCTGATGAATCAAAAAGGGATTGGTGGTTCTGCAATGGAACCTCAGACCACAGGTATGCGTTGTTCCGGTTGTGTTGGGTGATGACCCTCATTGGTGCGAGCTTCTCGATCGTACGGCGCAGGTCAGGCGTATGCACGGTCCCTTTTTTCGAATTGAAGTTCAATTGAATCCTGCCTCCACGCTCGCTAACAAGGCTTGCCAAACGAGATACCTCAGGCTCCCCAGCTATTAACCCAGGTACGCCACCGCCGCAGATGTGAAGTGCAACATTGACATGGATTTCAAGAGACTTCAGCAGGCCTTCGATTGAATTTGCAGCCATGTAACGGCCTGGTGTTCCTTGGCGCGCTGGCGAGTAAAGAATTCCCCATTCCGTGAAAAGAAAGTCCTTTGATAGTCGGGTTAGACGCTCAATGTCCGTATTTTCATCTACGCCAGTCAGGGTGCAATATTTTATTTTCATTTTGGTCGTTGTGAGTTCGATCTGGTTTCCATTATATTGTATATCTAGTTTAAATAGTGTATTATTATTTGCATAATCAATTTATCTGGTCCGAATCAAAATGACAGCACTCCTTGATCTTATCAATGAAGCGAAAAAAAGAACTGCAGAGGCAGATTTGGCTACCGCATGTGCTGCCAACGCTCTGAAGGATTCGCTGGAAAAGCTATTGCCTGCTGGTACGGTATTCAATCTGAGGGACCGGACCAAACGGGACTTTCCAGAATATCTTCGTTCTGTCAGAACCATCGGTGGAAAGGATCACGGCTCGAAGATTTTCCGAATTGAGCAGGTTAACCTGGTAATCCTTGACCCACGGAATCCGGAGCTGGCCACCTGGGAGGCTGATGCGACAGCCATTAGCGAAAAGACAGGTAAGGACCTTGATGGGAGCGTGGCCCACTCGGCCAACAACCGAGGCAAATTCGTCCGTATCGCCGGAAGCCTTTGCGTGTCGAGATCGCCTGAGGAATCAATTGAGGATCAGATCGCGCGAATGCTTGACGCCCTGATTCTGTCAAAACCCCGCTCATAACCTAACGCACATACCAGGTCGGACAATAAAACGACTTCAAGGTGTGAAGATTTTCGCCTCAAATCGGTCGTGGCCAGGTGGAGTCTCACGGCAGTCGAAGGCGGGGTTTTACGTCACTTCAGGGTGGGTTCATTTGCTCCAACCTCCTGAAAAGAAGGAGTCAATGAAAAACTTCCCACAAATCAACAAAACCATCAAACAAGTGTTGTAACAACCTTGTTAACAATTTATTATTGTTACAACCTAACAACCATCTTGTGGGAAAGATATGAAAGATATTGCCACGTACGATCACATTAGAAAGGTTAACGTCATTGCTATCCTGCGGGAGAAATTTGAAAACCGCCAGATACTCATGGCGCAGGCCTTGGGGGTGAGCCAGCAACTTATCTCAACATGGGTAAAGACTGGTGAAAATGCAAAGCCGTTGGGTGAACGAGCAACTCGCAAGATTGAACTTAAGCTGGGATTGAAGCGTTACAGTCTTGACAGCGAAAATTTCATTAAAGATCAGGGATTCACTGAGGTGGACATTAAGACGGAGCCCCGCCGCCCAACGAACAACATCTCCTTCGGTGATGTTGTTGAATTTACAACCGGAGGGATATTCCTTTGTACTGATGTGGGCTCGCGCTTTTTCATGGCCGTCAATTTAAACGACCATTTCTTGGGTGATATCAAAAACCCCGATAGGTTATTTGAAATAGAGGAAAAATTTCTTCACGAATCTGCTCCAGAATTCAAGACAATCGGCAAAATCGAGCTCAACTTAAGCTGAGCAAAGGGGCAGGTCGCAGCGCACTACTCCAACTAAAGCGCTTATGCGGCTCTAGTAGGGTCTTCTGGAGGCGCTCTTTTCACTTGAACGAGCCGGGGAATGCCAGATACTTTTGTTCGGATTCGGTAAAACACCAACCCAACTCACCCAAATTCCACAGTTTGAGCGTCTGTCCTTCGATTGCGATTTCCTGTGGGGTTAGATCGATGTGCTCACCAGGATAAGAGCTGTCAATAACTCGCAGCGTGTCGCCATCCTGCGAAAATATCAGGGATTCCCCGTCGCAGCCTCTGCCCAGCACATCAATAGCCACCTCCTTGATCACCCAAGGGCAAGCCCAGCCATTCCAGACTCGTCCGTTTGTGTATCCGTGAAACTCGATGTCACTTTCCGCAGAGAAGGCCGCCGGGCGGAAGACATACAGACTCGCCAGTTCCACCGCCCTGAAGTCGCGCGAGAACACTTCAGAGGTCATGCTCAAGGCCATGCCGCCGTGGTATGGAGCAAAGGTAATACGATCATCGTTTCTCTCGATCAGCCTCATGGCATGCGCTGCGTCTTGGGGTGCAGTCTTGTGCAGATAAACCGTTGTTTCATTATTCTCTTGCATTCCTGACATCTCCTGGAGTTCGACATTCAATCCAAATGGAATGGGCGTCTACACGATCACGTTTTGCAGCAACCATTATATTGCATTTATGAGGCAATTAGTGTATGATTTAATCAATCGGTGGTAAATAATTCTTCCGACGTTTTATAGAGGGCTCTGGAGCCTGCTGGCTGACACCCAATCACGGGGCGGCGAACCCAGAAATGTTTCTTTTAATGCTTGCTTTGATTTTTTCTCTCAGAGCCCAGCAAAGTAAAACGTCAGCCTACTTTATCGGGCAGTCAACGAGGAATGATCATGAGCACAACAAGCACCCGCCAAGGCACTCTTAACGTATTCGACTCGCGCCAGATCGCGTCAAGAATGCAGGCTCGCGCCAAGAGTCTCAAAATAAACCTGCCCCTTTCTGCCTCTCTGGAGTTGGTGGCCGCCGCCTTTGATTACAACAACTATCATGAACTGTCTCAGCTTCTCAAGGGGATTGAAGGTATCGACGTCTGGGGTGTGCATGTAAACAAAGCCCGTATCATTTCGATTTTCGAGGCATACGAAAAAGCGACCGGGCACAAAACGGTTCAAATTGCCGTGCCGGTGAATGATCAAGCAGGCGAATTTTCCTACGGGCTCGTCAAGGTGAGCGGGGAGGCTATTGTTTACATGCTTGAGTGCCAATTGACTGGAGTATCCGGTTGCGACACTCCAGACGTGTACTACCCCAGTTACGCATGGAACACTGACTTGGAATTCTGTTTTCAGGAAAACATTGATCGCTCCTACTTTTGCACCACGGGTTATCACAAGCATGACGACAATGGAACCGTGGCGGTCTCCAAATTCATCTCTTTGGAATCCATGTTCACTTCTGTCCTCTTCAACCTGGCGGCCAGATTCGCCCCGGATCAAATTGAGGGCCTCGACGCTGGTAAGCAGAGTGAAGTGTCCACGCTTCTTAATGCCTCCAAGATCGTCTTTTCTGGAGATCAGCTCGACTTGATCGACCTCCTGCTTGACTCGGGTGATTTCGAGGAAATTGAAGATTCGGATTCCCTGCTATACGGGGATGGGCATCATATTGCGCCGGAAGTTCTTTTTGTTATGGAAAGGTAAGTCGTGCACGCCGGCCGGTGTTCTCTCCGGCTTTCTATCCATCTAATTGGAGAGATACATGAAAGGTAAAGAGCTTGCTCAAATGGTCTTAAGCGGCAGCCGAATGGTCGTCTCTTTTCTGGCCCCAGTTTTGAACAAAGAGGTGTATCTCGAACCGGGAATGAAGGGCCGTCTTGCTGGAATCAGTGACCGCGATGATGAGATTTTCATGCTCCAGATCGATCTTTCTGAGTTCGATGAGTTTAATAAGCAATTCGAGTCGGCTAACTACTTCGATAAAAATGGTAATGCTTGTCTCACTGCGCGCCAAGCGGGGTATTACAAGTCGCCCAAGGAAGAAATATACATCGGCTACGACGAAGAAATTGATTTCCTTGAAATCGACGGTGCAGATCGGTTTGCCTTGTACGAGGAATACGTGAAATCCGGGTCTGGCCTCCATTACGTTCAGTGGCTCGAAGACCGGATTCTTGCTCGGGAAAAACAGTGGTCCAGTTGATTTTCAGATCCAGGGCGTCTTAATGGATCTACGCAACCTTTACGCGGGGTTAAGGCATGATTGAAGGCTTCGATTACAAATGTTCACTGGCTGCTAAGGAGGTATGTGCTTTCCCATGGGTAGCTGAGAGCGAGTTCTTCAAGAAGGACCGCAGTATTTCGTTCAAGCCTGGTCTCAACATCATCTTTGGCCCGAACGGATCTGGTAAAAGCTCCCTCCTACAAATGATGGGTATGACCATGGCGGCGGTACAGGGCGGCCGATCTTGTGTAACCAGCAGTTGGATCTACGATCTTGTTGGCTTCCATGGGAAAGAACATGGTATTCCTGGTAAGTTGCGTCACGATGGCCAGCCCATTATGTACTTTGATGCGCGAGCCAAGGAGGGGATTGTCGGCGGAGGTTTCGACGACGATTTCTTTTCTCTCGGATTCGAGAATTCAATGCGTAGAGGCTCTACTGGTCAATTGGTATTGGCCAGGCTGGACAGGATGCTGTCTATTTTGAGAGGCGCCCAAGAGGTAATCGGGGCTTCGAGCGCAGCAACAACAAAATCCAAAAGGAAAACTTCTGGAGCCCCTGTTTCAAAAGAAAATCCGGGCCGGCGAGCTTCGGGCTCCACTTTTAACGCCGGAGCCCCATCATTCCCCACGGAGATCGAATACAAGGTGACCAGGGGTGAAAATTCTGTGTGGGCCGCCAAGTTGAAAACACTGGAAGCGCTCTTTGTTGCCTCAGTTCCTCTGGGCCCCAAAACCATGCTGTTTGATGAACCCGAATCAGGCTTCTCCATTGATTGGCAAGCGAGGTTTTGGAGCGGGTTGAGGGATAAGGTTAACCCCCATGAATTCCAGGTGATTGTTGCCACGCACAGCCCTTTTGCGCTGGGTGTCGAGGGGGCAAACTACATCGAGATGGAGGAGGGCTACATCAAGAAGAGCAAGGACGCCCTGCGTGATTTGATGCCCGCCCTGAGTTAACACCAGATTCGACTATAGCGATGGGACGTGGGGTCGCCTTCTATCTTCCAGCACAATGGCTTCAGCGTTCTTTAGAACACCTTTGAGATGCTCAATTCGGTTTGCTGCATACCGCTGGGCCTCAACAACGGCTTCATCCAATAATTGAGGAAGGTAGCCGCCAGCTTCTTCCTTGGTCACGTAACGATGCGCATCTTTGGCGCAGCATGCTCCAAGATGAGCCTGACCAAGGACCTCGGTATCCCCGGGAATGCTGGCTTTCAGCTCAATCCTGAACCATTCAAAGTTCCTAATTCGATCGAATTCCTTCTGTGTGAATCCGCATTCTTTTAAGAAATGCCTCTCCATCGAGATGTCTTCCTCTGGGTGAACTGCATACCGAATCTCAAACCCCTTGTGTATCAAGGGAAACTGAAGCTCTTTGGCGGTGGGTTTCAATTTCTTCATCTCTGCGTTCCTTTTATTTTCTCTGCCTGTAATTAAATCACATGGCTTGGTCGAGGTCGATTTTTCGAGCCCCTGAACAGCAGACAGAGGTCTAGTGCATTTTCGCGCTCATTTTCCTTGGGCTTTGTGGGGCCTTGCACTTACCCTGATTTTATTCAGTTACGCGCCCTTATTTCATGCCACAGACCGCCTTGAAAATTCGTTCGAAATCTCACCTTCTGCCGCCGCAGGACCAACAAAGCTATGCAGCATCCAGGTACAGCAAAGTTCCACTTCAGGAGCGGCACGATGTCGCGTTTGAGGCCGGACTAGGCTTACTTGCGCAGATCAAAAAGCAGTTCAATAAGCATGACGAGGTTGAGCTAAGCTATGCATCCTCCCAGTTGAGTCCGGAGCATTACAAAGCCTACCGATGGATGACGAATCAGCGCGCCAAGCTTCACAAAAACAAACTCTCAAAAAAAGAGGCCCAACGCATTCTCAAAGCGGTTGATGGATTCTTCACCGGGATGAAGGGCCACGACGACTTGGTTTCGATGGGGCGTTGGTTTCAGACACCTCCAGGAGAACTTGCGGTGACCAAGCGCGTTCGGCTCAACCCCCTTCAGAAAAAAGATGAACAGATCGCCTGGACAGATGAATCCGACATGAATGATGTGCTGGATGCCTTTGTTCTGGCATTCAGAATTCACCACAACACACAAGAGGATGCAGACAAAATGCCCCAGGCGGCCTCAATGCTTGGGAAGATGACCGCCGGCAGGGTTCACAGCAAACTGCTTGACAAAAGTGTGGTCGGGCTCGATTTCGTGATCTCTACAGAATTGATGCGGCGTCTTCTGCCGTGCAGGACGCGCACCTTCTCCGGGCAGCTTGCCTGGTTCACAGAGGGCATCGACTACGTGGGTTCGCCAACCACGCGACGCAGATTCTACAGCGTGCATGGCATTGCCACTTACGTGGACCGCTTGGTGCGTTCCTACGTGGACACCGAACACCCCAATCACCTATTGGCCCGTCCAGAGAGTAGGGTCCGTCTGGCCAAGCAGGTCACGCGCATCCTTGATGATTGGCCAACGGATATCCTTCAGGACGACATCAGGAACTTTTTGGAGGGAATGCTCAGCGTGATTCGCTCCATCAAGGTTGGCCCAAAACCAGGAACCAAGAACGTAGCTCAGGGTATCCCCAAACGAGCGGTTCGGCCCTCGCGCGCAGGCGCTGTTGCGTTACCATTGTGAAAACCCACGGAGCAGATCCCATGACTCAAGACCAATACTCCATCTTTAACGATGAGCGAATCAAAGAAGCAATTAAGCAGGCGCCTATGGATTCGTCCATCTATCTGGTCGAGGGAGACCGAGGCTATGAGCTGAAGAAATCCTACTCGACAGAGAGTTTTGAAGACCACCACAGGACAGTGGACTGCCAGATTTTGACGCTGGACGAATTCAACAAGCAGGAATTCGATACTGACCCTGCCTATGCTTCCATCTATGTCTCCCCCAGAAATCGAAGCCTTTTTTACCCAGGCGACGACTTTCACCCCATGAAGATGAAAGAAAAGGGTTTTAAGCTCTTTCCTGTGATTGAAACAGACCACAGTACCATCTCGTTGCGCTTCGGCTCAACCAAGTCGGAGGGTATGCATTGGGATGAGTCGATTTCGTTTATTATGTTGCCGCCGGATTCTGAATTGACCGAAGTCACCCCAGCGGATCTGCAGTGCCTTGAAGACTGGATCAATAACCATGGTTGCCAGGTCAGCCTATATGACAACACGGGCACTCTGATTTGCTCTGGCGACCCAGTATTCTCCAGCAGGGAAGAAGATGCGCTGGATGCGCTGTGTAGCCGTCTTGAATGCAATGAAATCGAGGCGCTTGACGAACTAACGTCAGAAGTTCAGATCGTTGATTCTGAAGATTTTGATGAAAAATTCGGGAAGGCTGAGGTGGTCACCATCAGGCGCCGCAACCAACCTGGATTTTGACTGGTTAACTTATTCACCGACTTTGAATTCAAAAGCCCCCGCGGGGGCTTTTCTCATTTCTGGATAATCAACCAAGCCCAGGCGGTGCAACTCTTTGTGTTGGAGTTACTGACGGCTCGCGCATATTTTCAAATTCCCGGATGCCGTATTGGGCCATTTTCTCTCCGATGGTCTGCTCAATCTGGAATTTCCAGGAATCGTCACTGAAAAAATGCGAAGCGAGGTCTCCAGACTTTACACCCAGTGTTTGCTGAATTTTGCTAACAGTTTCATTTTCGATATTTTCAAGGAACTCGGCCAGTTTGTGGTGGAGATCAATGAGGTGGGAGTTGATGTTGATAATCGCCTCCACTTCGCTGCCCGTCATGCTGTAGCTTGAGGGGTCGGTATCGTGGATCCCGCTTTCATCGCGCCGTGGGTCGTGGATGCACGTGTAATCGTGGGTGACGGTGACGAGTTGATAGTGCAGCCCAGGCTTTGGATCCCCGTAATCTATGCAATCACCTGCGATCTGGCCAACTTCAATGAGTGGGTTTTTCATGAATTTCCTTTGCTGATTAGATCCAACCTGCGTGACCGGAGTAAAAACGCGCCACGGCAAATGTTGGGACAAAAATGTTCAAACACTACTTTAGCCAGCCCTTGACCTCAATGATGTGCCGGTTTCGGTACCCGTGATCCAATGTGCATTGTCATGCATATGGTTGTCTTTAATCAAATCGGCAGCCGTGTTTTCTTCAGATGGCCAGCTTTGACCTTGAACGACCCACCAATGCATTTGGTCATGCCTCCCGCCGGCGTCAAATTTTGGGGCTGCCGGTTGATACAACTGCAACCGTTTTGTTTGCGAGAGGTAGCCCCCGAGATATGGCTTCCCTCCTCATTGAATTGTCGTCGGTCTCGTAAATTCTGATTTCGGAAATCTTCGACTTCAGGAATGTGATGACTTCAGTTGGCAAGCTGCTAGGGACCACCGCCACGGCGAACTCACCAAGATCAACAGCACGCTGCATTTTTGCCTCAAAGTAAGGCACATGGGAGTCCCTGACATCCTCAACAAGCCTTTTAAAGGTTTTGATGGCATCTCTTGTTACTTCTTTGCGATCGCCTTCAAATGAGACGCCGTATGCGGCAAAAGCGTGCATGATCTCGCCATCTGTCGGAATGCCACCTTCTTTTTTTGCCAAGAAAGGGAAAAGGATCCCCAGCGGTGTGTACACGTGCTCCCTGTTTTTCTTACCAAGACCGCGGGAGAACATGTAAGTGGTCAGCTTTTTTGAGAGACCATCGATTCGCTGGGACTCCTCAGCGATCGTCGCTTCATCCCCAAGAATGCGCATTGCAGCAGCCACCTGGCTAGTGGTTTTTAAGAGAGTGATGGAGGCCGCCTTAAGTCTCCCCTGAGAGACAGAATCGAACTCCTCAGAGCCGACGTAACTGGACTTGAGGTGCTTTGCCAAGGACTCCGCGGTTAACCTTGTGAAGCCCCTCGGGTTTTTGATGTATTGATCGGGGGATATCGCCAGGACCAACTCATGGATTAGCAATTCAAATCTTTTTCTCAGACCTTTGCTGTTTGACAGCGTCCTGCTGATTTCTCTGGCGGTGGCGTCCTTGTCGTATTTTGGATACCCCGACCCCTTAAGGACTTCCGTTTTTATAGATTCAGATGCGGCATTGCGAATTGTGGCCGCGTCCAAAACCGGCGGCGCAGGAGGAGGGTTAACGTTACGGTCGATGAATCTTGAAATCCTATCCAAGAGGTCTTGATCGTCTATAGCCTTACGTACGACGCCTTCATCCATACTTTCGAATTGTTTGCCGCTATTCAAAGCAACCACGTGAGAAATGATCATCTTTCTCAAGGGATTGGGGGTCGACTCAATTCGAGGGTCTAGACCTTCGTGCCAGAGAAATTGCATCGATAAGCCAATGTTGCTCTGCAAAATGTTCTTGAGCCTATCCCGGGCGTGAGGTATTCGATCCGTCTTGTGGACCAATGGGTCCACCGCGCTAATCCAGTCTTCAAGCTCCATTTCCATGAGGAACTCGTCGCTTTTTTTTAGGCAGTCCCGCACCTTTGATTTATCGATCTTGGCCCAGGCCACCGGCGCTTTTTTTACATAGGCATCGCCGGAGAAAACCAATGCTCCCGATTCTGGTCGTGCAAGGATGCCCGGTGCGATCAGGGTTATCTCGCCAAAATCCGTCATTGGGTTGTCAGCTCGTGCTATTGCCAAAGACGGACAAACAAGTGCACCCATCTCTTTTGCAAAGAGCAGTGATTCCATCGACAGGTTATGCTGGAGGATGTACCGATCGTTCTGACCTTTTACGTCACTATCCGCTGAGTGTTTCACAACACGCATTTTGTCTCCCTTCGTTTTCCTTACAGGATAGCAGGCAGCCAAAATTTCAACATCGAAAAACGGAGGGAGTAAGCAGTATCTGTCGGGGAGGCGTCAGAACTTTGGAGACTCGGCCCTGGCTGCGCAGGGCGCCGGGAACTTCCGGTCGGAGGAGTAGAAGTGATGCACGTCGTTTGTGAAGCTGTAAGCGATGAACAAATTTCTTGGCAGATCGACAAAAAATGTATCGCAAGACTTCAGGATTTGCTCGGTGAATCTGCTGGCCTTCACATATCCAAAAAATACCTCACGATCAACAACAACGGCCTCCTCCAGTGCACAGGTAAATGCAGAGGCGTCGCTGTAACCCAGAGCGTCGACGACACACTCTCCATCGGCATCAAAGGCGTTCACGCAGTTTCCCAGATAGGACATCCCTTATCCTCCGTCAGTACCTCGTGGGCATCTCTTTTCGAATTTTATTCTCAAGATCGCGCGCCCTGGATTTTTGCTCGGATGTCAGTATCTTGTTCATTCGTTCCACGCCCTTTTCACCGAGCTGCTCGCCCGCGCGATTGGCCAACCGGTAAAGAGCGAATGCCTTAATTGGGTCCTTTTGAACCCCCTGACCAAGCTCCAGTGCTCTGGCGTAGCGCGCATGGGCTTCCGTATTGCCTTGCTCGCTGGACATCTTGTAAAGCTGCGTGGACCGGTTGATGTCAAGTTGAACGCCGCGGCCAAATTCAGTGAGATACCCGAGCCTGACTTGTGCGCGGTCATCGCCCTGGGAGGCTGCCATCGCAAACCATTGGGCAGCCTTTTCAATGTCTTTTTTGGTATTCAGCCCGTTGAGATAGGACATCCCCAATTGATATTGGGCTTTCGCATCCCCTTGCTCTGCAGCGATCCCCAGGGACTGCAGGGCAGTAGAGGATTTTTTCTCCAGAACTCCCGGCGTGATTATTGGGCGCACCTCGAATGTCGGATCAGCAGGCAACCCCTGCGCGAATACAGAAGCGGATATGCAAAGTAGGGCGGCTGAGAGAATGCGGTTTTTCGCAGTGTGAAACATTTAAAGCTCTCGGAGATGTTTAAAACGATGGGCCAGACCTTTTTTGGGCGCTTACGACGAAACTGCCGTCATTTCTCGTCTCGATGGGTCGACTGATTAGAGCATCGTAGCCCTCTTGTTCGACTGCTTTCAAGGTGTCTATCTCTACGTCCCGATTCAAAAGAGTGCGCTGGGAGACAAAGCCCAGTCCAGTTGTGAAGTAGGAATCCGAAGTAATTGCGGATTTCGCCTCAATGTTCAAGGTTTGCCCGTCTCCGTTAGCAGATATCTCCTCCAATCCCTCTACGTCTGACAGGCGTTCTGCCAGTGCCTCGCTGATTGTCGATGAACCAATAATTTTCATTGAAACCCCCTTTCCATAAGTGTTTCAATAATCCTAATCGTTGTTGGGGCAATGTTAATAAAAATCAACACTTCAGGCCACAGAATGGGGGCCTTGGTCAGTAATCGGGACTTTATCTTGGCCGCCTTAAAACCTCACCTCCCAGGGCGGGTGAGGATGTCAACCCTTCTCTGCGAGTTGAGCTTCGAGTTCAGCAATCCTTTCGTACAACCAGGACATTCCGTCGCAAAGGCTACCTTGAGTGCCAGGGTCTTTGCCCTGAGACTCCCTTTTTGCCTGCCAGCGCTCCATCTCCGAGCAAGCATGGTTGTATGCGTGAGCGCCCTGCGCGACATAGGTTGCGTCGCACAACCGCTCCAATTCACGATACTTCTCACAGGTTTGGGTGCACCTCGATTCATTGCTTCCCAGTTCCAATAGCTGGTCAATGATTTCATCGCTCAGATTTGGAATAATCATTATTTCTTCGAAGTTCGCCTCACCTTGGCCCCCAGACAAGACATAGGATGTCTCACCGGTTTCCTTGTTAAGGAAAGCACGTGTATTTTGCTTTAGCGCATCTTTCAGTTGGGTTAGCGCCGTCATATTAGTGCTCCTTTCCCGGGCGGCTTGGGCCCCTGGTGTCAATACAGGGGCGGGGAAATCCTTCAGGGAAGGTTATAGGTGAAAGAAATGGCTTCAGTTCATCAAAGTTAAGGCTTAGTCTTTCCCCTGCTCGCGAGGATAGTTCCTTAAGGATATCCTTGTTCATTGCGAAAAACTGATTCAACTGCCCCAGTTGTTTTTCTCTGAATTCTCTTAAAATCCTCCGGTTCGCCAAAACATCGCACTCGTTTTCTGGGTAGGGAATGAATACGTCCTCGCTGCTGCAAGTGAGGTAGACGATTGCTCTGGCCTGCCAGCGCCTGTGGTCTTCAAAAGCACCCATTGACGTTTCTTTGAGCAAATAAGACTCGGCGGCAGTGCCGGCAAGGTAGGTCAACAGCTCCCACTCCAAGCACTCGTTGGTCGTGATGAGATTAATGTGTGAGGAACCCCGCACAAAGCCCAAACTTCCGTAGTTAGCGGTTTCTTTGCCGATACTCAACATCAGGTCCACCGGGATTGGATTCAATGCAGAGTACAGCATGGCGTGACCAGACTCGTGAACGGCGGCGCGGCGAACGTCCTGAGCTGTCATGGGACGGGCGTATCCCGCGGGCATTGCCGTCATTGTGCCGGCGCTGCCCGAACCAGGGTAGATCTCTGTGGCGGGAAACCGTCTAAAAAACCCTGAATACGCGGCAAGTATCAGTGCTGTCCCTATAGAGAGGGTCCACGATATCGCATCGACAGGCTTTGACTCGATAACCTGGTATAGGTCATCTCCGTAATTTGAGATCAACCAGATAACAAGCGCCCCCAAGACTGCAAACAAAGCGACTCTGTATGCAGAGTAGGCGAAAAGCTCAACTCCAAATGTTGTCCCCGCTTCCTCAGCAATATCCTTGCGAAGCAGAGCGGCCGCAACGGCGCACGTCAACAAGAACGGGAGGCTAAACAGAAATACCGCTACAAAAATGTTTTTCGCCTGCGCTACGATTTCAGTTTTAGGCTCAGCGGACTCCGAAATTAGAGCAGCAGTAGCGACTGCCAGCAGTAGCGTCTTTATGGCAAGCCGAGCGGTATTTCGAGTTTGATTGGGAATCGCCGACTTCGACACTATTCGCTTTGTTTGAGAGATGATCATCAATGCTGTCCTTGTTTTTCACTAGGAAGTCTTCGTTCGGGATGGACTTCTAGGTGAGATACATCCGGATCCACTATTTTATTTTCGGGGTTAAGTAGCGTTTCGGCGGCATAAACCGTTCGATGAAGGTTTGACTCTGCATTCAATTCAAGCAAGACCTGAATGGCTTGATGGCAGTGCTCTGGATTGTGCCTGTCGAATTCACGGTGATTCCCGTCGGCATCCTCGGGCAAGAACCCCGAGGTAATGCATGACAAAAAGGAAGCCACCTTGAAGGCCTTCTCAAGGTCCTGGTTGCTGGGCTTAGCTTGTTGCATACCGGTCGATCCCCAATTCCCGCATTGTGTGTAGTGCCGACTCCATGAGTCTGGCGCTCATTTCTTTGGCTGTAACTGCGTCAATAGTAGCTGCTGCTCGCATCTGGGCGATTTTATCGGCGAGTTCGGACGGGAAAGCCTTTTCTTCGTCGTGGCTAATTTTATGCACGGTGCCACTATTCATGCCGCGGGTGTCATACAGGATGATCGTCAGAGCATTTTTTGGGCCGCTTGCCCACATCAAAGAAGGATGTGAAACCTCGACTTCGATTGCAAAACCACCTTTGCCATGCGGGGCAGATAGACGGGCGACCTTGTAAGAGCCATTTGTTAGTTTGACATCAAATGGAGCGTTCGCGATCTTTTTGATAATGCGTGGATTTATTTCAAGCATTTTACATTTCCTCTGATTTAGCGGACCATAATAAATAATAACAACTCGCCAAATAAATGTCAATCAGTGACATTGGTCTCTTGTTCGGTGCGGACGCGGCCCCGGTATTACTGCGTAAATGTAATCCCCGTGGCTATGGGGAAATAGGGTGGTCGAGCTACAATCGTCATTAACTTCGAGTCCATATATTGAATAAATGATTGGTAGTTAAAAATTGAAGAACCTTTCAAATGTTGCTGGTCCCTGCTCGGCGCCGGATGAGCGTCAACCCATCAACCTGGGCGCGATCGATACGGTTGCGTACCGGGGTGAACATGGCATGAACCTGCTTGAGACGCGCTTGGCTTCCTATTCGTTTTCGTCCAGGGCTCTTGCCGAGGTGTATGCGAAGAATCCCAATCGCTATGAAGACAGGGCCTTGGCGCCAAAGGTCATCGAGGCGAATATCAAGATCGGCAGGCCGTTCCTTAGCAATCCTGATGATTCCTTCATCGATGTGTCTTACATACTGAAAAATGTTGGACTGGAGCACGCCCTCCGGGTTGCTGGTAAATTCCACGATGAGATCGAAAACACGAACAATTGGGAAGAAATATCAGAGGAGTGCGGCGTCAAAAATCTTGCGGCCTGGATTAAGCAGTCCACCTCCATTGCCGACCTTAATCGCAGGCGCGCGGATGTCACTGAAAAGCTAAGCAAACTCTATTTCGACTCTTTTTACTACTTTGATGACGAGGAGGAGGTGAGCGTATTGCGTGGTCTTGGCTACGATGGCGCGTTGGTCGGGTCAAGCGGCTCAGGATTTGGCACCGCTGAATATCGGGTTTTCAATAAAGATCAAATTCAAATTTTAAATGTAGAAACCCTTACTTTTTCACCCAGCGAGAAATCGTCACCGAAATCTTTGGCTCCCTCTTTTTAATCCGCGAAAAATCCGTAAAGCCTAACTCACTTCCTGGTTGGCATTTAGCAAAAGAAATTCTCAATAAATCCGTCCTTTCCAACAAGATCGCCGACTCATTAGTCTATCGGGTGGCTGAGAATATTGTTGTAAAAAACGTGGTTTTGTGCTATGATTATATTAAATCAACGGAGGTCAATCATGTTGGAAGTTGTTCACGGTGTGATGGGTTCAGGTAAAAGTCTTGAGGCAATCGTCTTGGCTCATAATCTTCACAATATGCGTCGACCATCTTTGCTCCTCTCGTACTACAAAGACACCCGTTTTGGCTCTAAGGTCGTTGCCAGTCGCCTTGGTGTGTCGTGGCCGTGTCAGGTTTACAATGAGACCACGAATATCCCCGAGTTGTTTGCTTTGCATCAGGATCCTTGTAATTTTGAGCGGCAGACCCTGATTGTTGAAGAAGCGCAATTTCTGACGCCGGAGCAGGCGGAGTCCTTGCACAGAGCTTCTGTGAACTACAGGGTTGTTTGCTACGGTTTGCGTGTTGCGGCCAATGGGAAGCCATTTCCTGGCATGGCCACGCTGCTGTCGCTGGCCGATAGCGTCAGGGAAATTGCCACGTACTGTGCTTGCAGCCAGGACAAAAAAGCCTCCATGCATCTTTATTATGAAAACGGCAAGCCAGCCAAGAATCCCGCAGCGATTCGAATCGGGGATGGTGAGTACAAGTCGGTCTGCAGCGCTTGCTACTACGAAGCCATGGATCAATAAGGCAGCCTTTTTGCCATTTCCACCAATCAAACTTCTGGGCATCCAACCATGACTCTTCTTGTAATCGCAATGAACGACGGCAGTGAACTATACAAACGGCCCACCATGACTGATTTGGTAATCGAAACTCACGATGGTAGTGCACTACACAACAGTAACACTCTGGGCGTGGTTGATATTGAAATAGTGGGCTTGAACACGGTAGTTCGGGGCACTCCGAATTCTATTATTCCTTGGGCATTGGAAGGGTTCGTTGGTCTTGGCGAGGGTTTTCATGATCTCCAGTCGGACCTGTCGGGCGATGGAGCAGTGTTTCAGTACCGCTCTGACCAGGTGCGGTTGCTCCTGACAATAGAAAAGCTGCTGCACCTTTTGTCCCGAAATCTTTCTGCTGAGGATTATTTTGCGCTGCTAGAAAAGCATGGATCATTTTTTGAGATCCACGATGATTTTTACGATTATGAGACGGGGCAGGCGTTGCAGCCCCTCTAATCTGCCGAAATAATAACCCCATCAAGGTCAATGTATGAGCAAGGAAGTAAGGATCAAACAGGTGCCCCGTTACCTTATCAATCTGGTTCGGGAAATATCGAAGGCCTCGATGGCGCCAGCCGCCTTCCAGCGATCCTACGCATGGGGCAAGAAAGATGTCCTTGATCTGTGCGATAGCATTGTCCTGGGATATCCTGTCGGCTCATTTTTTGTGTGGGAAGCAAAGAAGGAAGATGCGCAAGGTCGCATCAAGCCTCGACTGGGGCCCGTTCCATTGGGCGGTAGCCTAAGCGAAGTGTATGGCGGGATCAATATCATTCTTGATGGCCACAACCGGCTGTGCACAATGGCCTGGCTGCTGCGTGACGGGTCCGAACCCCTACCAGAAGTCCTCCGGCAGGAGATTGCCGGCCAGGAGTCGTTGGTTTGGGCTTCCGAAAAGCGATTGGTCGCCTATGATTTGGCCGCTAATAAATTCGATTTCTACTCTGAATCTGAAATCAACAAGGGTTTTTTGATTCCAAGTTGGATTTTGCTCGGAGATCGAAGTATCAACCCGTTTCTTCGACAGCAGCTAAACGGTCCATGGTCATCGCTTCCAGATGAGCAGCAGGAAAACTTCGTGTGTCTGATCGATAAGCTGCGCGAGAGATTCAATGACAGTATGGTTACCCTAACCGTTCTTGAGCAAGCGTCCCCAGCCACCGCCAAAGAGGCCTTCCTCAAAATATGTAAGGTCGGTGTGCCCATGTCCGAAGACGATTTCATTTTGTCGAATTCCTGGAACGACTAAGCCCCCGGACGGGAAAATACATCCTTTGCCCGTTGACTTCAAAACAGCCTCAGTGATCTCTGCAGGGTTTCTTTTGCAAGAGGGGTTCGAGAAGTCTGCATCCAATCCCCACCATCAAAAACACAACAAAGTAATCCAAAATGTGGGAAAACAACCTTCCCACAGAATAGGGGTTTTCTCCAAATTCTGTGTCTGGGTAATGAAAGGAAAACGCAAAAGCAAACGCGAAGGCGGAGCTTATAATAAGGATCGTACACAGATCCTTGATCAGGTTTTCTGCAGATATTGTTTTCATTTTCAGTGCTCCCGTTGAGATTTTTTACCTTGGCTGCATTGCCAGGATTCGGCCTGGCTGGTCCTGGTTTTTGGCTTGATTGTGTTCGGTACAACAACTTGACCATGCATCCAGTGTTTCGCTGTTTGGACGTGCCCGTTTCTCACGAACTTTGCAGCTTTCGATTTGAACTCCGCGTAGGAAAAGCTTTCGGCCAGGGCGATGACATAGCCCTCGCAGGTTTCCCAGTCCTCTTTTTTCCATAGTGCGCGGATTGTCTTTTCATCATAGATTCCATCGTACAGCACTGGCACCGGTTCAATTTCCAAGAGCCTGAACCACTCCATAGTTTCGTCCCATGAAAGCTTTATGTTTTGCTCGTTCCAGATGCTAAACCCCATGAAGTAGGACGGAAGATCTCGATACGCTATTGAGTGCGCCGCGTACAAATTCTCGCCACATATGCGCCAATCTTTGGGTATGTCCGCTGAAATTTGACTCCAGAATTGCTTCACCCAGTCGCGGCTTGGATGGCTCCTTCCGTCAACGCTTCGTGCATGGATATAGTCGGAATACATGGAGGTGCTTTCACCATCCATTTTAGTTGTGACGATAACCCTTTTGCCCAGAAAGGCATCCATAGAGTCGATCACCCGGTCGTCATCGTTAATGCCCAGGCTCCACGGCGCGTGGTGAGTTCTTGGGTACTTTACCCTGTTCGTGAAAAGGTCGAGAACCCCGCCCTGGGCAAGAACCTTTTGAATGCTTTCGTCGAAAAAGAGCTCGCCTCGAAGTCTTTGCCCGTTAGAAATAACAGGGTTTCCCCATTTGTCATAGGGCTGATCGGCGTAGAGGTGGGGTGGAACGCGTACCGTTGTGATGCCGCAAGCCTCTCTGGTCTGCTCAACCGAAATGGTGGTCTGCTCACATTGAATGTGGTGCTCAGCACATACGGACGCCCCGTTGTCCAGGTAGTACCCGCCGTCTGGCCACAGGCGTCGCTCAATGATGTGGTGAGCATCGATGGCGGGCCGGCCACAAAAAACACACCGGCGGTGGTCGCGTTCAAACACGAGCTCACGAAAATTGTCTCGGCTGAGGAGTCTCTTTGTGACGTGCCTGTCCATAACCTACCCGCTTTGACCCGGAAATGCCTTTATATTATTTATGTGATAGGAGTTTATCACGAATCCATTCTTTTTGCTTGTAGGACTCCAAATTATTTTGTACCCGGTGTTCCGGTCGATATCATGTTCCTATAGTTCGGAGACCTTTATGAAAATCAACTTTTCCGGCCAAAAGCCCGCTTCCAGTAAGGAAACTCCGGCTTCCTCGTCGCAAGCCCTTGATGGAACCCTATCCAAAATTGGCAAAGCCATTGTTGACAATGCCAGGGTCGGTGTCCCTATTGCGTTCGGTGGGCTATCCGTTGCGGGGGCCGTGCTCATAGCAACCCTGTCCGCCTACCAGGCAGAGCCCGGCAGCTCCTTGGAGCAGGCTATGATGCTTTCGGAGGACTTCGAAATCTACAAGGGCAACTCTGAAAAGCTGCAGGTAGATATTGTTTCGCTCCTGGATGCACGTTTTGAGGGTCTTGATTCCAAGCCGGGCTTTGAGAACGAAAAATTCCTTCGCGACGTATTGATTGGCAATCACCAGCTTGCATGTGGTCGTGACGAGGATTACGCATCGGAAATCGGAAAGCGCGGTCAGCTTTACCTGGGCTGCTCGATTACTCCTGGAGCCTTTTCTGAGGGTATCGAGGTCTCCACGTACTCATATGGCTCCCGTATGGAGATGACTTACAGCGAGGACCGAAGTTTTCTGTCGTCGATTGTTCCTGGGACTCACCTTGAGAAGCGTCGGGACTATGTTTTTCCAAAGGATATTCGCACTCGTGCGGAGGCAATTCCGGGGCCCGATGGTGGGGTAACGCTTGTTCGTGCGGCCATGACATTCCAGGGCTTGTCTCATGGCTTCAAGCCCTGGGAGATGAACAAGGATTTCGCTGATGCGTTTGGTTCGATGCTTGCGGTTCGTGGTGTATCCACACACTGGAATTCCCTGGGCAAAAGCAATGCTGAGCTTCTGAATGGTCTTGCGAGTTTGGGTGTCTTTCCACAGCCCCACTTTCTCGACCGTTCTCAGTTTGTAACATCCATGGATAACAAGCTGGGTTCGAGATCCATGTCATCTCCGACGGCAATCGAATTCGCGCAGGGTGCCATTCGTGATTTCACAAGGACTCCCTCATACAAAGCAATCAACGATAACCTGGATCACCATTGCGCCTTGGATTTTAAACAGAGGGGGATCAATAACATTCGCAATCTGAATACTGCTTGCGCGTTAGAAGCCGGCATTCAGCCATCCCTCTCGATTGCTTACGAGTTCAAGAGATCAAATTCGGATAGGGTGCTGCTTGGCACTTATAAGGGTTACCCTGTTGTGACGAGCTTTGCAGCAGGTAAGGGCGAAAACCCCACGATCTATGGGCCTCAAATACTTGGTTACGTTCACAGCTTGGATTCCAGCACCAGCCGTTTGGCGTTCTCTAAGGATAATTCTTGGGCGTCCCGGTATATTTCGACGGATGAGCTGGGCGGCGGTGGCGATTTGAAGCCTGTTCAGGCTTTTGAGCATTTCGGACATGAATTCTCCGCTCGCCATATCCCGATTTTCATAAACCCCCGTTTCGTTGAGGCTAGTGACTTAGGCAGCCTTTCCACTGAACACCATCGTATGGCTGTGGAAATGACACTTGAGCACGAGATCAAGCACGTTCTTGATATTTCCATGGCTCTCAAAATGCACAGAGGATCTCTGGATACCTCTGCACAAGACCAGCAAATTTCGTGCGACTTGTATGCAATTCAAATGATTGCGGATAAGTACAAGGATTCAGAAAAACTGAAGGTACTGCGCGATGTAATCCAGCATGGTTTGTTAAGCTTTGCGGGCCACGATTTGGCAGCCTATAAGCCTTCCTTCATGAGCAAGCGGCTCCAAATGCTTGGCGAGAAGAATGCTGGCTCTTGGGCTCCTAGAGAGGATGAGGTGAGACTTAATCCTTCCCAGGTTGAGTTTCTTGAGAGGCGATCTGCCGCTCTTGAGTTCGTCGCCCTAAAAATAAGGGAACTGGAATCCGACGACGCGCCCGGTTGGCAACACAAAACCACAAAGACCTCAATGATTCCTTCCATGTAGGGATAGCATGGCATATGTTGTTCATGATTGAGCCCTCATAACAAGGTTACGTTTGTGGAAAATTAATTGTATTTGTGTTATGATTTACCCAACACCTGATGGAGAGTAAATCGTGCAAAAACTGACACAACAACAAATCGATGCCTGTTTGGCATCCTCTAACAATGGCCAGAAGATCGACATTACAGTGTTGATTGAGGTAGTTCAGGACGCCATGATTGAGTCCAACAGTGCTCTAGTTGGAGGTCTTGATATTCCAGATGGCTGGCAAGTGACCACCTCTGGCCCAAGCGATTTTCTAACTGACGAAGCGAACACCCGTGCTCGCGTTCATGTATCTCGTACCTTGCCCCCTTTTTGCAGCGACGAGGGTGGCCGTACCTGGTGTGGTCCCACTCTTGTTGACGCTTTGGAGGCCGCCCACAACGACTTGGGCTTGCAGTACGAGAAACCCGATAGTCAACTTGAGCAGCTTCAGAACAAAGTAAATGAACTTGAGCGGCTTTGCGATGCAACCTACGTGGCCCAAGGTGCCGATGCTTACAACCACGCCTGTGATGAAATGGAACGATTCCAGCAGGAGCGAATTGCCGCCGGAAGGGATGCTGGAACAGAGGGGAGTCTGTGCGATGGAATGGCTTGGCTTTATGAGCGCATCGATGAGCTTGAATCCGCCCTGGATGAATCGGTTTCAATTATGCAATCCGCAGAAAGAGAGTTGAGGGCTTCCAAAGCAATTCTCGGTAATTCTGGAAGTGACGGGTCCGAGGTGATTTCCAAGATCAAAGAATTCGCATTGCGGGCGAGGACCGGCGTGATCTCAGGGTTCAAAAGCCGCGCAGATCAGAAACTTGACGTGGTCCAAAGTGCAGCCCAACAGTTGATAACCTGCATTCAATGGCTTAGCTCGGCGATTGCATCAGACTCCAAAAGGGATGTCCAATCCCTCTCGCAGCGGGCTGATGAACTGTGTGGAGCACTAAACGACTCGTTCAAGAATTAAGTCGAGGGTAGCTTCTGCGCAGGTGTGGCGATTCACCGGGAGAACACCTGCAAGTCCCAACGCCAGGAGTACAAGCTTCCTGGCGACAAGGAAA